>JBJMQD010000304.1:0-6959 GCA_045802855.1 Myxococcales bacterium
GACGAGATGCTGCGTAGAGATGCGGCCCATGTGGCTCCCCCCGCCAACGAACGTGTGGCTCATGTAAAGTTACACGATAATTCCGGCGTGCCGTCAACCCGCCAACAATCGCCTGATTTGCCGAGGAAAATGGCGAGCTCGTTATCTATGAGATTTGTAAACGCGGAGCGTTCTCGGATTACTTCCGCGTGATCCCTGGCGAGGCCACCCTCGGAAACCGCGGTGATGCGCGGCTCGACATCATGAATTCTTGTAACATTGCGCGCGATCCATGTCGTCTTTGCAAATAATTTCGTTTTCGACGGAGCGCTGGGGGACCGGACGCAGCGGGTGACCGTTCGAGGGGCAGCCGACTGCCCGCCCGGTACCCGGATGACGCGATGCGCAAAAAAGATCTTGCGACGGTGAAGCGAATCCAGTATGGAGCGGTACTTCCGCGGAACGCCGCGGCATGGGGTGGAGTAGAGTCAGCCAGCGTCCCGCGTCGAACGGATCTGCGCGGCGAACGCGACTCTCGAGTGACGATGAGAATCCTGCTCATCGAAGACGACGTGGTCACCGCGACGCTCCTCAAGACGCGCCTCGCGGAGGACGGCTATCTGGTCGATCATGCCTCGGACGGCCGAGGCGGCCTCTCCCTCGCCGCTCGCGAGTCGTACGACATCGCCATCGTCGACCGCATGCTGCCGGAGATCGACGGTCTCGCGATCGTGAAGGCGATGCGGGAGGCGGGCGTGCGTACGCCCGTGCTCTTCCTCACCGCGCGAAGCGGCCTGGACGACCGCATCGAGGGCCTCGAGGGCGGCGGCGACGACTACCTGGTGAAGCCGTTCGACTTCGGCGAGCTGCGCGCGCGGCTGCACGCGCTCGGCCGGCGATCTCCGCTCGCCTCGACGACGGAGACCGTCCTGCACGTCGCCGATCTGGAGATGGACCTGATCAAGCGCCAGGTGCACCGCTCCGGGAAGGAGATCGAGCTGCAAGCGCAGGAGTTCAAGCTGCTCGAGTACCTGATGCGCAACGTGGGCAAGGTCATCAACCGCGCGACGCTCCTCGAGAACGTCTGGGACTCCGAGCAGGACCGCCGCAGGACCGTGGTCGAGACGTACATCAGCCGCCTGCGCAGCAAGATCGATCGCGGGTTCACGGACCACCTCGTCGAGACAGTCCGCGGCGAGGGCTATCGGCTGCGGGCACCCGGCCAGCCGCCGGCGCCCGGACATGGTCCGGAAGAACCGCCGCCCTAGCGGCCCCGGACATCGTCCTCCGTCCACGTGGAACGCCTCCGCGCGGAAGATCTGCCCGTCCGTGCTGGAACGGATCACGGTCGGTAGCTTGAACGCGACCCGCTCGCTTGACGCCCCCAACGCCCGGTGCTAATCGCTTAGCACGTGCTGTTTTTCTAGCACCTTCGCCGGGAGGGACCCGTGAAGAAGTCGGCTCTCGAGGATCTCAGCCGGCGCGAGCGGCAGATCATGGAGATCGTCTACCGCGAGGGACGCGTCAGCGCGACGGACGTCCTCGAGAAGATCGCGGATCCGCCCAGCTATTCCGCGGTGCGGGCCATGCTCCGCATCCTGGAGAACAAGGGTCACCTCCGGCACGAGGTCGAAGGGAACCGCTACCTCTACCTGCCGACGCTCCCCATGCATCGGGCGAGCCGTTCCGCCCTGCGCAACGTGCTGGAGACCTTCTTCGAAGGCTCCACGGAAAAGGCAGTCGCCGCGCTTCTCGATTTGTCACGGGACGAGCTTTCGGACGAAGATCTCACCAGGCTTTCCCGTCTGATCGCCGAGGCGAGGAAGGAGGAGCGCTGATGGACGCGCTCGATCTCGGGTTCGGCCGCTACGTGCTCGACGTCGCTGGCAAGACGACCGCGCTGCTGGTCGTCACCGCAATCGCCCTCTTCGCGCTTCGCAAGGCCTCCGCCGCGACTCGGCATCTCATCGCCGTCGCGGGCCTCGCCGGCGCGCTCGCCATTCCGGCGCTCGCCTCGCTCCTTCCGACCTGGGATCTCCCGGTGCTCCCGGGCGAGCACCGCAAGGTCGCCGAGATTGCCTCCTTGGACGTGCGCAAGTTCGGGACGGACAACCCCTGGACCGAAACCCGGACCCACGAAGCCTCGCCCGCGGCCGGCCTCTCCCGCGCGCGGCCCGGCGTGATCGCCTCGGCAATCCGGATCGCGATCGCCTGGGTGGCGATCACCTGGGCAGCGATCTCGGCCCTCTTCCTGGCGAGGCTCCTCGTCGGTCTCTCCCGCGTCCGCGCCGCGGCCCTTCGCGCCGAGGCCCCTCCGCGCGAGGGTTGGGCGATACCCTACATCCGCGCGAGCCGCGCGCTCGGACTGCGCCGATTCGTCCGGCTGGGAGTGAGCAACGAGGTGCAGGTCGCGATGACCGCCGGCGTCCGCGAGCCGGTGGTGCTGGTGCCGGCGTTCGCGGGCAGCTGGCACGAGGAGCGCCGCCGCCTGGTGCTCCTGCACGAGCTCGCGCACGTGAAGCGCCTCGACTGGCTCGCGCAGATCGTCTGCGAGGCCGCGCTCGCGCTCTGGTGGTTCCATCCGCTCGCCTGGGTCGCCGCGGCCCGGGCGCGCCGCGACGCCGAGCTCGCCGCGGACGATCTCGTCCTGCGCACGGGCGAGAAAGCTTCCGTATACGCCGGACACCTCCTCGACATCGTCCGCTCGCTGCGAGCCGGTCGCGAAACGGCGGGTGCCATGGCGATGGCCCGCGCTTCCGGGTTTGAGTCGCGCCTGCGGGCGCTGCTCGAGGCGCGCCGCCGCGGTCCGCCCTCCGCCGCCGGGCGCTTTGCCGCCGTCGGGCTCTCCTCCATCGCGCTCGTGCTGGCCGCGGCGCATCCGACGCGGGCTTCCGAGACGTCCTGCTCGGAAAGCGCAGCGCCCGCCGAGCCGGCCCCCCGCGCGGCGCTCCGGAAGGCTTCGCAACTGCTCGCCGACATCGGTGTCTCCGGGGCGTACGAGCACGGAATGGCGCTCCACCGCGCCGGCCGCTACCGCGAGGCCATCCCGGCGTTCCGCACCGCCATCGCCCGGGACGAGCACCCCGCAGCGGCGACGTACAACATCGCCTGCGGGTACGCGCGGCTCGGCGATCGCGACAAGGCGATGGAGTGGCTGCAAAAGGCGTCGGATGCCGGATTCGATCTTTCCGCCTACTTGATGCAGGACGACGATCTCGTCGCCCTGCGCAGCGACGCGGGCTTTCGCGACCTCGTGCGCCGCGTGCGCGAGGAGAGCTCCGCCGGCAAGGCGCGCTCCCGCAAGGCGATTTCTCGTTTCGAGAAGATGAGCGACGATCCGCCGGCCAGCGCCGACCCCTGGTACGCGATCGGAAAGGAGCTCTTCCGGGCGGGCGAGTACGACCGCGCGGCCGACGCGTTCCGCGAATCCGCGCAGCGAGCGATGAAGCCCGGCGCCTCGCTCTACAACGCGGCCTGCGCGCTCGCTCTCCAGGGCGAAGATGATGCCGCGCTCCTCGAGCTCGAGCGCGCCGTCGAGGGCGGCTTCGACGATCCGAAGCTCATGCGCACCGACTCGGATCTGGCCACCCTTCATGACAACGCGCGCTTCCGCGAGATCCTCAAGATGGAGGACGCGCTCGCCATGCCGAGGCTGCGGGTCGGCCGCGGCCTTGGGCGTTCGGACATCGCGGCATGGAAGAAAGCGGCGGAGACCTTCGAGGCGTACGCCGCGGACCACGAAGAGTCCGGCCGGGCGCGGTTCAACGCCGGGTACGCGCGGCTCTACGCGAACGATGAGACGGCGGCCGCGGAGCATTTCAAGGCCGCCCTTCTGCTCGACTATCGCAAGCCCGCGACGCTCTACAACCTCGCCTGCGCCGAGGCGCGCCAGCGCCACATCGACGAGGCCTTCGAATGGCTGGGAAAGGCCATCGACGCCGGTTTCGACGCGAAGGGCATGCTCCGGACCGACGACGATCTCGACAACCTGCGCTCGGACCCGCGTTTCCGCGAGCTGATGCGCCGGACCGAGCTGGCCGGACGCTAAAAGGACGTTTTTACCGATTCGTTCGCGGTCGAAACACTCGCGCCCGGAGCGGCGTCGGGGCATGATGCGCCACCCGAGGTGCTCATGAATGCCGACGTTCTCGTGATCGGTAGCGGTCAGGCGGGAGTTCCGCTCGCGACCCGGCTCGCCGGGGCCGGGAAGAAGGTGATCCTGGTCGAGCGCAAGAACCTGGGCGGCACCTGCGTTAACGGCGGCTGCACCCCGACGAAGACGATGGTGGCGAGCGCCCGCGCCGCCCACGTGGCGCGAACCGGCGCGCGGCTGGGAGTGCACGCCGGAGAGGTCCGGATCGACTTCCCCGCCATCGTCGCTCGCAAGGACGAGATCGTCCGCCAATGGCGCGCGGGAGTCGAGGGTCGCATCCAGCGCGCGGGCGAGCGCCTCGTGCTCGTGCGCGGCCATGCGCGGTTCATCGGAGCCCGGGAGGTGGAGGTAGCAGGCGAGAGGCACCGCGCGCAGACGGTGATCGTCAACACCGGCGCGAGGGCGGTGGTGCCCCGCCTCGAGGGTCTCGACACCGTCCCCTGGCTGCACAACGGGACCCTCCTCGACCTTCGCAAGCTTCCCGCCCACCTCGTCATCCTCGGCGGCGGCTACATCGGCTGCGAGTTCGCGCAGATGTTCCGGCGCTTCGGCTCGCGCGTCACCATCGTCGATCGCGCCGAGCACCTCCTCGGCCGCGAGGATCCGGACATCTCCGCCGAAATCGAGAGCGCGTTCCGCGACGAGGGGATCGATCTGCACCCGGCCTCGCGGGTCCTGCGCGTCGACGGCACGCAAGGCGACGTCCGCGTGCAGCTCGAGGGTGGATCGGAAGTGCGCGGCTCGCACCTCCTCGTCGCCGTCGGGAGGCGCCCGAACACCGACGACCTCGGCTGCGACAAGGCGGGAATCGAGATCGACGAAAAAGGGGCGATCAAGGTCGACGATCGCTACCGAACGAGCGCCGAGGGCACGTACGCCGTCGGCGACGTCACGGGCGGGCCGCAATTCACCCACACCTCGTGGGACGACCATCGCATCCTCTTCGACATCTTGATGGGCAAGGGAAAGCGGGGCCGCAGCGGCAGGCACGTGCCGTACACGGTGTTCACCGATCCGCAGGTCGCGGGCGTGGGACTGACCGAGCGCGAGGCGCGCAAGAACGGAGTGAAATTCGAGCTGGCCTCGATGCCGTTCGGGGACATTGCCCGCGCCATCGAGACGGACCAGACGCGGGGCCGCTGCAAGATCCTCCTCGACCCGGACACCGAGCGGATCCTGGGAGTTTTCCTCTGCGGAGCGGAAGTGGGAGAGCTCATCCACATCTTCGTCGCGCTCATCCAGGCGGGCGCGAAGGCGAGCGCTCTCGTCGACGCGGAATGCGTCCACCCGACCTTCGCGGAAGGGATGCAGTCGCTCGTCATGCGCCTCCCCCGCTACGCGCTTTCGTGACCCGCGGCTTCGCGCGGCGTAGGATTGTCGCCCCGAGGAGGACAAATGATCGCCTTGCGCCGTGCATCCCTCGTCGCGTTCTCGTTCGCCCTCTCTTCCCTGACCGCCTTCGCGCAAGGGCAGCCCGCGCAGCAGCCGGGCGGCGCGCAGCAACAGGGCGGCTCGCAGCCGGAGGACCCCAAATCCGACGAGGCCATCGGCCGCCTCATCGACGACCTCGTGACGGCGAACCACATCCTCGTGGATCAGGGCGTCCTCGACGGATACGGCCACGTCAGCGTCCGCAGCCCCCGCGACCCCACCCATTTCTACATGGCCCGCTCGGTCGCGCCGGAGCTGGTCACCGCCAAGGACATCCTCGAGTACGACCTGAGCGGCGAGCCCGTTTCGGTCAAGGATGCCAGGCTCTTCATCGAGCGCTTCATGCACTCGGAGATCTACAGGGCGCGTCCCGACGTGATGGCGGTCGCGCACAACCACGCGCCTTCGCTCATCCCGTTTGGCGTGACCGGCGTCGAGCTGAAGCCCCTCTACCACATGAGCGCGTTCCTCGGCGGCGGAGTGCCCGTCTTCGAGATCCGTGCCGCGGGAGGAGAAACGGACATGCTGATCCGCAATCCGACGCTCGGGAAGGCGGTGGCGAAGACGCTCGGCTCGCGTCCGGTGGCGCTCTTGCGCGGCCATGGCGCGGTGGTGGTGGCGACCGATCTGCCGCGCGTCGTTTTCCGCTCGGTCTACACGGAGCAGAACGCGAAGCTCCAGGCGCAGGCGCTGCAGCTCGGCGGCAAGCAGGTCAAGTTCCTCGACGCCGAAGAAGCGAAGAAGGCGGAGGCGTCGCTCGGCGGGACGATCGGCAGGCCGTGGGAGCTGTGGAAGCGGAAGGCGCTCGCGGCGCAGAAGTGACGTACAGGATCCTGGCGATCGACGGCGGCGGCGTGCGCGGCGTCTTCGCCGCGCGGCTGCTCGACCGCCTCCAGCACGAGACCGGGTTCCTCGACCGCGTGGATCTGCTGGCCGGCACGTCGACCGGAGGCATCATCGCTCTGGGGCTCGCCGCCGGCCTCACTCCCGGCCAGCTCGCGCGGCTTTACCTCGATCATTCCCGGGAGATTTTCGACTCGTCGCTCCTTCGCAAGGTGGCGACGGTCGAAGGGGTGGTCGCGGCGCGCTACGACAATACGGCTTTGCGAAGGGTGGCGCTGGGGGTTTTCGGCGATCGCAAGCTCGACGATCTCGGCAAGCGCGTCCTCGTCCCGACTTTCGATCTCGACAACGGCGACGGCCCGGCACCGCTTCCGGCCGGCGCGCTGCGGACCTGGAAGCCGAAGTTCTTCCACAACTTCCCGGGCCAGGATTCCGACGGGCAGGAGAAAGCCGTCGACGTCGCGCTGCGCACCTCGGCGGCGCCGGTCTTCCTTCCCAGCTACCAGGGGTACATCGACGGCGGCGTGGTCGCGAACAACCCCTCGATGGCGGC
>JBJMQD010000312.1:0-3717 GCA_045802855.1 Myxococcales bacterium
TTTCCTCGCCACCAGCACCGCCGCGGTCGGCATCGTCACCGGCGCGGTGTTCGTGGTGACGGTGCTCTTCTTCCGGCGCGGCGTCGTCGGGTCCCTGCTCGCGCTCGACCATTACTTCGCTTCCCGCGCGCAGGTGAAGGCGCTCGCGCGCGGAAAGCGTCAGGAACCGCAGCCCGGAGAAGCGAGCGCGAAGAGCTAGCGCTTGCGGCGGATCCGCAGGGCGAGCGCGGCGATGCCGAGCAGGGCCGCGAGATCGGCCGGAGCCGACGTGCAGCCGCCCTTCGGGAACGCTACTACGCCCGTCTGCGCCACCGGTGTGGTCGCGGCCGGTGTCGCCTCGGTCGCAGGGATCTCGGCCGGAGGCGTGCTGTCGGCCGGCGGCGTCGTGTCGGTCGGCGGCGGGTTGTCCGTGGGAGGCGTGACCGGCGGCGGCGGAGTCGTCGGCGCGGGCGGCGGCAGCACGTCGTCGAGTGCCGTCGCGACCGTCATGCCGTCGTGGAACACGACCGCGGTCGGCGCGATCGAGTTGTCCCGGTAGAGGCCCTGCTTCAAGTAGACCCAGGTGCCGGGGAACAGCGTGGCGCCGAAGGTGCGGCTCGCCACGTGCTGGCCGTTGTACCAGAGCTCGCAGAAGCCCACGCTCGCGTTCGACGACCACTTGATGTGCGCGATGAAGTCGTGCCAGACGCCGCGCACGAGCGGAGCGCTCCACACCATGGTGCCGGTCACGTTGTTGGTGAACCGCAGCTGGCCGTTGGCGATGTGGAACACGACCGGTGGGGCGTTCCCGATGTTCTGCTGCTGGTGCCACTGCGTGAAGACCTGGAAGCCCGCGGTGTTCGGGTACTCGGCGGGGAACATCGTGCTCCACGAGTAGTAGAGGTCGGTGCCCTCGCCCTGCTGGAGCATGTAGTCGAGCTCGTTGCGCGTGCCGTTCGAGGCGATGTCGCCCTGGCGCACCTCGGTGCGCAGGGCGTACTGCCCCTCGCGGACGGGCGATGGCACCACCGTGAAGCGCGCGCCCAGTCCTTCGAAATGATTCCACTGGGTGATGTCGCCCGTCTCGAAGTCGCCGCGCCAGACCACGGAGGCGCGAGCTGCCGTCGAGAGGCAGAGCAGGCCAATCAGAGCCACGAAGATGCGTTTCAAAGCTGGTCCTTTCTCGAACCGGTGCGTTGCATGCTCGCCGAGTAAAGGAAACGACCGGCAGCTGGGGGCTCTTCCCGAAAAGCGCCTGCCCGCCCGCCACCTCAGCGGATGAGGTATGGATCGGGCCCACCCGAGGAGCCTCCGATGACTTCCCTTTCAGACGGAATTGTCCGCGCTCTGACCGAGCGCCTGCAGAAGGCCCAGGACGCTTTCGCCGCTCGCTACCCGGGCGAGCCTGCGAGCAGGCAACCGGTCCATACCGTCTACGGCGGCGCGCACCTCTTCAAGTCCGACACGGTGAAGAAGCTGGGCGAGATCGGGCTGCGCTCGCTCGCGGAGCACGCGCCTGAGCCGAAGATCTTCGCCGACGCGATCGGCATCCGCGCCGATCTGGCCGCGAAGGTCTACGCCCGCGTGCAGGAGAAGCTGCGCCGCGAAGCGGTCGAGGACTTCCGCATCGACTTCGAGGACGGCTACGGCAATCGGCCCGACGCCGAGGAGGATGGGCACGCGCAGCAGGCCGCCGAGGAGACCGCGAAGGGCCTCGAGCAGGGGACGCTGCCTCCCTTCATCGGGATCCGGATCAAGACCTTCTCCGCCGAGATGGGTCCGCGGTCGCTCCGGACGCTCGACCTGTACCTCACCACGCTGCTGGGACGCAGCGGGGGCCGCCTGCCGCCCACCTTCCTCGTCACCCTCCCGAAGGTCGTCAGCCCCGCACAGGTCTCGGTCCTCGTCGATGCGTTCGACGCGCTGGAAGAGAAGCTCCGCATTCCTCGCGGCGCCCTGCGGATGGAGTCGATGATCGAGACGACGCAGTCGATCCTCGACGAGACCGGCGCGTCCACGCTCCCCAAGCTGGTCGCCGCCGCCAAAGGGCGCTGCTTCGCGGCGCACTTCGGCACCTACGACTACACGGCGTCGTGCAACATCATCTCGACCTACCAGTCGATGCGGCACCCCGCGTGCGATTTCGCGAAGCACATGATGAAGGTGGCGTACGCGGGCACCGGCATCTTCCTCTCCGACGGCGCCACCACCACCATGCCCATCGCGCCGCACAAGGCGCCGAAGGGCGGGCAGCTCTCGCCGGAGCAGGCGCGCGACAACCAGCGCGCGGTGCATGCGGCCTGGAAGCTCCACGCTGACGACGTGCGCAACTCGCTCGTGAACGGCTTCTACCAGGGCTGGGACCTGCACCCGGCCCAGCTCCCCACCCGCTACGGTGCGCTGTACACGTTCTTCCTCGAAGGGCTCGCCGGCGCGACCGAGCGGCTGCGCAACTTCGTCGGCAAGCTCGGCCAGGCGACGCTGTCGGGCGACACCTTCGACGACGCGGCCACCGGCCAGGGCCTCCTGAACTTCTTCCTGCGCGGGACCACTTGCGGGGCGCTCACCGAAGAGGAAGCGCTCGCGACCGGGATTACCCTCGACGAGCTGCGTGGGCGGAGTTTCGCCACCATCGCGCGCAACCGCCGGAAGTGATGGACGGAGGGACCGCGGCAACGCCGCCCCGGGGCACACGCCGTGTTAGCGTTCGCCCGGAGGAGCGACTTGGACTTCGCGATGGTGCTCGGGGAAATCGTACGGTTTCTCTCCGAGCGCGGCATCCGATACAGCCTCGCCGGCGCCGTCGCGCTGCACGCGCATGGCATCAGCCGGGCGACGCAGGATCTGGACATCGCGGTGGACGAGAGCGGCCGAGCAGCGCTACTCAGCCATCTGGCGGCGCTCGGCTACACGAAGCTCCACGAGTCCGAAGGCTTTTCGAACCATCACCACCCGGAAGCGCATTGGGGTCGCCTCGATTTCATCTACCTCGAAGGCAAGACCGCCGACCTTTTCTTTGCAGGGGCAAAGCCAGCGGAGGTCTTCCACGGGGTGACCCTGCCGGTCCCGAGGCCGGAGCACCTCGCGGCGATGAAGGCGCAAGCGATCAAGGAGACGCCCTCCCGCACCGCGAGGGATCTAGCCGATGTCGCCGCCCTGCTCCGGCTGCCTGGAATTGACGAGGCCGAGATGCGCCGCTATTTCGACAGACATGGCCTTGCGGCGCGATTCGACGACCTCGTCCGGCAGCGAGGACCTACCTGATTTCCGGTCGACGGCGGAAGGCGCCGCCGCCCAGGCTGAGATCGCACTGCTGGACCAGCGCATCCCCCCCGAGTCGTACCTCGATTTTCTCAAGCAGTTCGCTGGGTCTCACAGGGCGCTGCGCGACAGGCCCACCCCGCGAGGGAAGCGCTTCACCCTGCTCTAGCTAGATCCAGCGAGGCGGAGTCGTAATCATCCGCTCAGCGACGGCCGGTGTTCGGTAGCCGCTTCTTCGGGACCTGTACCAGCACCGTGTACAGGGGATCGACGATCTGGACGATCTTCGCCAGGGAGGCCTGCGAGACGAACTGGTACGCGTCCATCTCGGACAGACCGGTGCGCTCCCGGACCTGCTGCACCATGTCCTTGAAGGCGACCCGCGCCGCGTCTTCGAGCGGCCGCGCTGCACCTACCGACATGATGAACTCGTCATTTTCGATGCGGGGCCAGGGCGTCTCGCGATGCTTGATCAGA
>JBJMQD010000338.1:0-2726 GCA_045802855.1 Myxococcales bacterium
AGGCCGCGAGCCGCAGGCGCTGTGGGACCTCGCCGCCCTCTGGCATGCGCGGGTGGGAGCGGTGCCCGAAGCCTCTCCGGGCGGCCCCGCGCAAGGCGCCGCTCCCGGAACGATGCGGATCGCCATCGACGTCGGGAGCACCTCGACCGTGGTCGTGGAGGAGGACAGCGCCGCGGCGGGGTCGGTCGGGACGAAGCTTCTCGGCGCCCCGTCGCGCAGGCCCGTGCCGTCAGGATTCCGCCTCCTCGCAGGCGACCCGCGCACCGCACACCGGTACGGCTGCGCCGGACAGCTTCTCGCTCCCGCCGGCCAGGTACCGACCGCGCTCGCGGCGGCATCGGTCGAGGTGCTGGGAGAGATCCTCGGGAAGGAATCGGCGTTTGCCCTCGATCAGCTCTGGCTGCCGCAGGCGCCGGAAGAGCGGAACGGCGACGACGTCTCGCCGCCCGTCCTTGCCGACCGCTTCAAGTCGCCCGACCTGCTCCTCCTCTCGGACTGGCTCGCCGAGGTCCCGGGGGCGCCCGCGCCCGCTCACGCGAGCCGTCGCCTGCTGAAGGCGTACGGTTACCTCCTCGGGCGGACGCTGGCGGCGGCCCATGCGGCGCCGCTCGTCACTCCGGAAGGCGGCCGTTGGACGCTGCGCTGGCCGCGGTTATCAGCGGTCGAGACGGTGCTCACGTATCCGCCCTGCACGTTCGCCGCCTCCTCGCAGGAGCCGTTCCGCGACGTATTCGACGAGGTCGGCCGCGAGGTGTGCCGCGGCCTCGAGGCAGCCTGGGCGTCCTCCCAGCACCGGATGGTGGCCGACCCGACCGCCGCCCGGGCCGCGCGCCCCGACGCTGCCGATCCGGCACACCCCATCGAGGCGATCGTCGATTTCGGGGGCCTCACTCTGCAGATCACGGTCCGCGTTCCGGCGTCGCCGGGCCGGCCCGCTCCCTTCGTCGCCGGATCCTCGATGGGCTATCTGCTCGGAGGCGAGCGGCTCATCGACGCCGCGGCCTTCGCCTCTGCGGCCCTCGATAGCCGGAGCGCGCTCCGCGACGCGTACCGGGCGACGGCGCGGAAGTGGCGCGGTCTCATCGCGAGCGGCGGACATCTGCGCGACGGCGAGCGCGAGGCGGCGTCGGCCTTCCGCGAGGCGGTGCTCGACACCGCGTTCTCCCTCTTGCGCCGCCAGCTGGAAGGGACCTTGCGGCGGGCGGCGCCCGATCTGCGCGGGCTGCGCGGCGCCGGCGTTCGCTTGTACCTGCTCGGCGAAGGCTGGAAGCTCGTCGCGCTCGACACCGTGGACGACGAGCGCGAGGCCGCGGCGCTACGAACCGTCACCGGATACCTGCGCGAGCATCCGCTCCTGGCCGGTGCGGAGATCGATCTTTCGCGGATGACGAAGCGCCGCCTGTGCGAAGGCGCGCTGCGCGTCCACGTCGAAGAGGCATCGTCGGACGAGCCGCTCGAGTTGCAGGGCGTCGATGTCGCGGGCGGGCAGAAGCGCTGGTTCGGGATCGCGGGAACCGGGGCCGAGCCCCGTCCCGCTCCGGATCCGTCCGATCCGTGGTGGCAATCCTTCGTCGCGGGCACCGAAGGGTCGCTCTTGCGCGTCGAGCAATGGTTCACGAGCCCGGCGCCGTTCGAGACAGATCTCTGCGGCGGTCCGATCTCGTTCGATCCGCGCCGGTCCCTGCTCAAGCAATGGATCGACCTGTCCGGTCCGTCGCTCGTCGCCTTGCGGATCCACGACGATCTGGCGGAACGCTCTCAACGTTGATCTCGGGAGGATCCATGCGCCTCATCTCGATTGTCGCCTGTGCCGCCCTGGTCCTCTCGTGCGGAGGAAGCGACGCGCCCGTCCAGAGGATCGGCGGCGTGCCGTTCACCGCGCGCGACGCGACGTCGGGCGTCGTGTCGCTCAGCGCGCTCGGCATCGCGGCCGTCCAGGGGAGCACCGCCGTAATCGGGATCTCCAGCGTGACCAGCCTGTGCTCGAGGCTCGCGGCCGGAAAGGAAGCGAAGAGCGCGCAATATCTCGTCCTCGCGCCGTTCCGCTTGCAGCCGGACCGCTCGACGATCCCGCCGCCTGCGCCGGGCATCTACGTCGTCGGCGGCCTTGCGATCGACAACGCGGTGGCCGCGTTCTCGACGACTGACGCCGCCTGCGTACCCGTCACCGCGAACACCGTCCGCGCGACGTCCGGACAGATCAACTTGACGGCGGTGGGCAGCCGGTACACGGGCTCCTACGACCTCAATTTCGGCGCCGACCACGTCAGCGGGAACTTCGACGCGCCGGTCTGCTCGGGAGTCGATCCCATCGCAGTCGGCCAGGGCTCTCTCGCCTGCGAGTAGTCATGATCCGCAAGGCTCGCGTCAAGGCTGGACGACTCGTTCTAGATGAGCCCAGCGATCTGCCCGAAGGCACGGAAGTGCCGATGCTCGAACTGCTCGACATTGGCGGCGGCCCAGAGGTCGAAGATCCAGCCGCGTTGGAGCAGGCCCTCGTCGACTCCGAGGAGGATGTGAAGGCAGGTCGGCTCGTTGATGAGGAGATAGCTCTCGACGAGCTCCAGTGAAACGCCGTCGCATTCGATTCACGAGAACCGCCCTCCGCCATGCCCACCGCGAACGAGCATGGTGGCTCGCAAACCGTGACCACCCAGAAATGTTCCGGCGAGAACTGCGACAGGGCCTCCATCTGATAGCGATACTTCCCATGGCCGGGATCGCGG
>JBJMQD010000371.1:0-11573 GCA_045802855.1 Myxococcales bacterium
CCGCGTCGAGACCGCCGCGACGTCGGCGAAGGATCGATCGGAGCAGTGGGTGACGTCGACGAGGACGCCCAGGTCCTCGCACTTCTTCACCACCGCCCGCCCGAGATCGGTGAGGCCCGGGGCGCCTCGCAGGAGCGTAAACGGTCCGAGCTTCGCCGGCTGGGCGAGGCCGTTGTGCACGAAGTGGGTGAGGGTCAAGTAGCGCAGCCCGCGAGCGGCGAGCACCTCGAGCTTCTCCAGCGACCGCTCGATGTGGTGGCCCCCTTCGGCCGCGTGGACGACGGCGAGCTTCGCCTCGCGCAGCGCGGCGGCGACCTCGCCCTTGTTCTTCGCGACGCGCGCGAGGGAAGGGTTGCGCACGCAGAGGGCCTCCGCGAAATCGAGCTGCCTCTGGGCTCCCTGGAACGGCGGCGGAAAGGGCGGGACGGTGGGCGTATACGCGCAGGCGGTGAGGACCCGCAGGCCGCCCTCGATCATCCGCGGCAGATCGAGCTGCTGCCAGAGGGGGCCGTAGCCGAAGCGGGGAGGCCGGAACGGATTTGCCAGGTCCCGGCCGAGCCAGTGCGCGACGAGCCCGGGATGGGCGTGCAGGTCGGCGACCGGCGAGGCGGCGTGGACGGCTTTCGCGTCGAGCGGCGGGAGGCCTTCGCGAAACGCCAGCAAGGCGGACTCAATGCTGCGTCACACGCACCGTCGTCTTCATCTGCTTGCCTGTCTCGACGTCGCGCGCGCTCATGGTGAGGATCCCCTCGATGTTGACGTCGAAGATGATTTCCAGGCGCGCCTTCCCGGCGGGCGCGGCGCGAAGGCCGCTGAAGAGGAAATCCCCGAGCAGCTCGTTGTGGGCGACTTCCGCCTGGTCTCCCTGGAAGATGCGCATCGCCACTTCCGTCTGGTTGTCGTAGCTCGTCGTCGCCTCGATCGCCTTGGCGTTCGGAATGGCCGCGTTGCGCGGGAAGACGACGTGGAACGCGCCGCCGGCCTTCTCCAGCCCGATGGCCATGGGAATCACGTCGAGGAGCTGCAGGCGGAGGTTCGAATTGTCTTCCAGGGAATTGGCGTAGAGCGCGGCGCCGATCGCCACCGCCTCGTCCGGGTGCACGCCCTTCGAAGGCGACCTCCCGAATCGCTCGGTGAGGCGCTTCTGCACGAGCGGCATGCGGGTCTGCCCGCCGACGAGGAGAAGCTCGTCGACCTTGCCGGGATCGAGCTGCGCGTCGCCCATCACCCGGTCGAGGATCTGGAACGTCCGATCGACGAGGTGGCTCGTCAGCTCATCGAGGAGCTTGCGGGTGAAGACGAAGTCGATGTTGAGCGGCTGCCCCTGCGGCGTCATGGTGACGAAGGGGACGTTGAAAGGCGCTTGCTCGCGGCTCGACAGATCGATCTTCACCCGCTCCGCGAGGTCCTTGATCCGCTGCATCGCCACCGGATCGGTGGAGAGGTCGATGCGGTGCTTCTTCTCGAAATCCTCGATGACCTTGTGGATCATCGCCTGGTCGAAATCGAGCCCGCCAAGGAAGATGTCGCCGCCGGTCGCTTTCACCTCGAAGACCCGATCGCGGATCTCGATGATCGAGACGTCGAAGGTCCCGCCGCCGAGATCGTAGATCACCACCGTCTCGTGCAGGTTCTTGCCGATTCCGTAAGCGAGCGCCGCCGCGGTCGGCTCGTTGATGATCCGCACCACCTCGAGCTGGATCATCTTCCCCGCGTCCTTGACCGCTTGCCGCTGCCGATCGGTGAAGTAGGCGGGCACCGTCACGACCGCCCGGGTCACCTTCTCCTGGAGGTAGTCCTGGGCGACGCTCCGTATCTTGTTGAGGATCTTCGCGCTGATCTCGGCGAGCCGGAAATGCTTCTTGCCCACGTCGAGGACGACGTCGTTCCGCTCGCCAGGCCGCATCTCGTAAGCGACCGACTTCTGCATCTCGGAGACGACGTCGCTCGAGAACGACCGTCCCACGAGGCGCTTGGCCGCGTAGACGGTATTGCGCGGGTTCAGTTGCCACTGGCGCTTGGCCTCGTGCCCGATGAGCTCGTTGCCCTTGTCGTCGATGGCGAAGATGGAGGGGATGATGAAGTCGCCGCCCTTGTAGGGGATGAGCTTGACCTGGCCCTGCTGCTCGACGATGGCGGCGCAGCTGTTCGTCGTGCCTAGATCGATGCCGATGATCTTGCTCATCGCGGTGGTAGACTAGCATGGTGGATTCGCTGCGCTACCTGCAGAGCGTCGGCGAGCAGGTGCGCCACGCCTTTCTGCGAAACAAGACGATCCTCTCCTTCCAGGAGTACATGGAAGGCTTCTTCGAGAAGCCCCGCGTGCACGCTCGCGACGCGGCCCAGTACATCCGGGACTGCTTCGACTTCTACGGCACCACCACCGCCGAGAACCCGGGCGGTCCGCTGCGCCGATTCAAGCTCTTCGATCGGCCCTTCGACCAGGGGCCGACCTCCTTGCAGGAAGGGGAGGGAGGGGCGCCCGTCTGCGGGCACGAGGACGTGCAGAACGCGATTTATCGAATCCTGAACGGCTTCGTGCGCGCGGGGAGGATCAACAAGCTCATCCTCCTGCACGGGCCGAACGGGAGCGCGAAGTCGTCCATCGTCGCCGCCATCCAGCGCGCCCTCGAGGACTATTCGCGCAAGGAAGAGGGGCAGCTCTACCGCTTGAACTGGATCTTCCCCAGCGAGAAGCTGGTGAAGGGCGCCATCGGTTTCGGCGAGACGAAGGGCATCTCCGGCGAGCGGGTCGAGACCTACGCCCACCTCGAGGGCGAGGCGGTCGACGCCCGGATCCACTGCGAGCTGAAGGACCATCCGCTCCACCTCGTGCCCCGCATGGAGCGTCAGCGCCTCCTGCGCGAGTCGACCAGACCCGACTCCTCCTTCCAGCTCGCCCAGGCGATGCTGGAGGGCGAGCTCTGCCACAAGTGCCGGCAGATCTACGCGGCGCTCCTCCAGTCGTACAACGGCGACGTCCTCAAGGTGCTCCGGCACGTGCAGGTCGAGCGCTTCTACATCTCGCGCCGGTACATGATCGGCTCCGTCACCGTCGAGCCGCAGATGTCCGTCGACGCCGACTACCGGCAGGTGACGCACGACCGCAGCCACGGCGCCCTTCCCGGCGCCTTGCAGAACCTCGCCCTCTTCGAGCCGTACGGTCCGCTCGTTTCCGGAAACCGCGGCGTCATCGAGTTCAGCGATCTGCTCAAGCGGCCCCTCGACCACTACAAGTACCTCCTCGGCACGGTGGAGACGGGCATCGCCCGGATGAGCCACTTCCTCCTCCATCTCGATTCGGCACTGATCGCCTCCTCCAACGAGAAGCACCTCTCGGCCTTCAAGGAGATGAGCGACTTCGCCTCGTTCAAGGGGCGCATCGAGCTCGTGCGGGTGCCGTACTTGCGCACCACCCACGAGGAACAGGAGGTCTACGAGCACCGGCTCGAGGAGACCGTCGGCAAGCACGTCGCGCCACATTCGGTACGCGTCGCGGCGCAGTGGGCGGTCCTCACGCGGATGAAGAAGCCGGTCTCGGAGCGCTACAAGGGAGAATTGCGCAAGCTCGTCGATCACCTGACGCCGCTCGAGAAGCTGGAGCTGTACGATCACGGCGAGGCGCCGTCGCGGCTCGCCGGTCCCCAGGCGCGCGAGCTGAAGAAGCACGTGCAGGATCTGTGGCGGGAGAGCGACGCCTATCCGAACTACGAGGGGCGCACCGGGGCTTCCGCCCGCGAGGTGAAGACCGTCATCTCGAACGCGGCGCAGAATCCCCGCTACCAATGCCTGACCCCGCAGGCCATCCTCCTCGAGCTCGAGGAGCTGGTGAAGGACAAGAGCGTCTACGAGTTCCTCCAGCAGGAGGTGGTGGACGGCTACCACGACCACGAGGAGTTCGTCCGGGTGGTGGAGAACGAGCACCTCGACATCCTCGACGAGGAAGTGCGCGACGCGATGGGGCTCGTTTCGGAGAAGCAATACCGGGAGCTGTTCGAGCGCTACGTGCAGCACGTCCTCGCCTGGACGCGCGGCGAGCGGCTGCGCAACCGGATCAGCGGCGAGATGGAGCGGCCCGACGAGGAGATGATGGCGCAGACGGAAGCCATCGTCATGACCGGCGGCGAGGAGCGGCGCGAGTTCCGCCGGGCCCTCATCGGAGGGATCGGCGCGCACCGCATCGATCATCCCGAAGGGGAGATCGACTATTCGCAGATCTTCCCCGATCTGTTCCGGCGCCTGCGCGACCATTTCTTCGACGAGCGCAAGCGCATCCTGCGCAAGAACAGCGAGAAGATGCTCCGCTACCTGAGCGACGACCGCGGGCAGCTGACGCCCAAGGACATCGGGCAGGTGGAGTCGACCCTCGGGGCGATGAAGGAGCGGTTCGGGTACTGCGACAACTGCGCGAAGGACGCGCTCCTGCTGCTGTTCACGAAACGCTACACCGACTGAGTTCAACGTGAACCTGAACTTGAACGTGAACGGCTTTCAGAGACCCGTTCAGGTGCGCGTTCACGTTCAGGTTCACGAACAGCTGGGCTAGCTCGGGAACACCAGGTGGAAGAACTCCGCTCGGCCGGCGACGCCGAGCTTCGCGTACACCTGCGTCAGGTGCTGCTTGATGGTCTTCTCGCTGTTTCCCATCATCGTCCCGATCTCGGCGGAGGTGAGGCCCTTCAGCACGAGCCGGGCGACCTCTTCCTCCTTGCGCGTCAGCCTTGCCTTGGAGAGGGCGCGGTTCACGAGCTTGGCGAGATCGACGTCGACGCTCGTCACGCGATCGAGGACGCCGCGCAGCGAGTCGGTGGTGAACGGCTTCTCGAGCAGATACGCGGCGCCCGAATTGAGCGCCTCCTTGAGCCGCGGCTGATCGGCGAAGGCGGTGACGAGAACGACGCGAGCGCGGACTTCCTGCTTGCGCAGGGCTGCGATCATCTCGATCCCCGTCATCTTCCCCTCGCCGAGGACCACGTCCGCGACCACCGCTTCCACGTACCGGAGCTGTGGATCGTGCAAGGCCGATTCCCCGCTCGGGTGGGCGAGGCAGGTCCATCCGAAAGCTTGCATGCGCCGTGCGAGGATGGTGCGAGCGTCCGGCTCGTCCTCGACGAGCAGGAGGAGCTTGGGTTGCGGCGCTCGCGCGACGCTTTCCTGCGTACCGTTTGTCATGAGGCGATCCTTTCTGCACTGGACGTAACGGTCAAGCCGCCCGCCCGCCCCGGGAAGGTAAAGCGGAAGACCGTATGCCGCGGCTCGCCCGCGACGCAGATGAGCTCGCCTCCCCCGGAACGCGCTAGCGCTCGCGCGATGGTGAGGCCCAGCCCGGTTCCGCTCCCGCCCGACGAAAAAGGCGTGAAAAGACGCTCGCGAACCTCGGGTGGGATACCCGGCCCGTCGTCCTCGATGGTGAGCTCCACGAGGTCGCCGGCGGCCCGCGCGTTGATGGAGAGCCGGCCGCCGCGAATCTTGCGCAGAGCATCGAGCGCGTTCGCCGCCACGTTCTCGACCGCGCTGCGCAGCGCCAGCGGATCGGCGCGTACCACGAGCCCCCGCGGACACTCCATGGTCACCTGTGCGCCGCTCTCCCGCGCAGCCGAGGCGATGCGCTGGACGAGATCCTCCAGGATCACCGAGAGATCGACGAACCGTTCCACCTCTTCCGGAGCGCGGCCCGCGCGCGCGAGATCCGACAGCCGCGCGGCGGCCCGATCGGTGTTGTCGCGCAGCCGGGCCAGAAGCTCCGATCGGCGGGCGGGGTCGGTCTCGTCGCTCGCTTCTTCCAGAAGAAGCTGCACGTTGTGCAGCGGGTTCTTCAGATCGTGGGCGATGGCCGCGGCAACCACCCAGATGGCCTGGCGGCGTTCGGTACCGGCGAGCCGTTCCGCGAGCACTCGCGACGCGGCCCGCTCGGCATCGTGAAGGCGCTTGTAGCGCTGCGCGACGAAGAAAGCGGCCGCGACAAGCCCGCCGGCGAGAGGAGGCGCGGTCCAGTCGACGATGACGGCGATGGTGCGGATCGGCCCCGCCGACGCCGTGGCGGGGCCGACGATGTGCTCGAGCCGCGCGAGGAAGAGGCCGAGCAAAAAGCCGGCGATGATGGTGAGCGTCGGACCGGATTTCGGGAACACCGCGGCAGCGTATCGGACGGCGAACAAGCTTGCCATCCGGCGTGAGAACCGGGCCGCCTCTGCGGCCGACAAACGCGGAAACCCGAGGGGTGGGACAGGCGACCACAGGGCTGCTCTTTGCGGAAACATTCACCCGAGCGATACTGTTGAACAGCTTGCACTTCCGTGGGGCAAGGGGCCCTACGGCCGGAGAGGGAGCCGAGCTGTGCTGTGTCGTCTGCTCGCCGCGTTTGCCGCTCTCGCCTTGCTGGCCCCGGTGCCGGCGCTGGCGAAGAGCGAGAAGTCGCGCGTCGTGCAGAAGGCGCTGCTGCAGAGCGTCCGGGTAGAGGTCACGACCTCCGGCAAGGTCGTCCGCGCGGCGACCGGAGTGGTCGTCGCCAGCGAGGAAGGCAAGAGCTTCATCCTCACCAATGAGCACGTCGTCTCTCGGGATGGCCTGAAGGGAACGCCCTCGTACACTGTGGTGATCGAGCGGCCGGCGCTGCGCCGCGTCACGGCGTATGTCCGCTTCGAGGGCGAGGTTCCGGCGGAGGACCTTGCCATCCTGGAGGTCTCCGAAGTGCTTCCGGTGGTGCCTGTCGCGCCGCCGCTCGACGTGCAGGTCGGGGACGACGTGGTGGTCATCGGCGCCCCGTACGGACGGTCGCTCAGCGTCAGCTCCGGGATCGTCAGCCAGCTGGAGATCGTCGACGCCGATCCGCGGCAGCAGCGTTCCATGAAGACCGATGCGCCCATCGGCTACGGCGCTTCGGGAGGCGGCGTCTTCGGCATACCGGGCGGCAAGCTGGTCGGCCTCGTCGAGGGCTACCGCACGGCCAAGGTGAGCTTCGGCGGCGTCGCGGGCAGCGATTACTCCTTCGACGTGCCGATGCCCGGCGAGACGTTCCTCTCGCCGCCGGCGAAGATCCGCGCGTTCCTCGTTCGCGCCGGGATCGGGCGCCTCGCTGGAATCCACGACTTGCCCTGGAGCGAGCCCACCGGACCGGGCACCGTCGCGGCCGGCCTGTCGCACGAGCGGGTCGCGTCGATTCCGACCCCGTAGCGGTTACAATCCGCCGCCATGCGGGCGGACTGGGATTCGTACTTCATGGAGATCGCGCGCGTCGTCGCCTCGCGGGCGACCTGCGATCGCAAGCTCGTCGGAGCGCTCCTCGTGCGCGACCGGATGATCCTCTCGACCGGGTACAACGGCTCGATCCGGGGGATGCCTCATTGCAGCGAAGTGGGGCACGCGATGGAGAACGGGCACTGCGTTGCCACCATCCATGCCGAGGCGAACGCGATCCTGCAGGCCGCGCGCAACGGCGTCCGGATCGAAGGCGCGGACCTCTACACCACCGCCAGCCCGTGCTGGCCCTGCTTCAAGCTCGTCGCGAACGCCGGAATCAGGCGGATCGTCTTCGGCGAGTTCTACCGCGACGACCGGATCTTCGAGGTGGCGAAGAGCGTCGGCATCTCCCTGGTGGACATGAGCGGAGCTGGCACCAGGGGCGCCGCGACCTGAAGACGGAGGAGCGGGCTTTGCCCGCGACGGGCGGAGGCCGCAGGCCGGAGCATACGGCGACGCGGTCCCTGACGCGTTGCCCGCGCGAAGTGTGCTGAACCGAAAACACCGGACATCCGCACTTGACGGTACCCGCGCTCGCGCCGTTGATGGACGGATGCGAGCGGTCGCTGGTGAAACGGTATCGCAAGCCACGTCGAGCAATCACTCCCTGCTGGTCGAGCGCGCAGCCGCCGCTCTGGCGCACGAGGCGAAAAACCCGCTGCACAACATGGCGCTGCACCTCCAGCTCGTCTCTGAAAAGCTGCCCGGCGACGCGGCCCGCGGCGTCGAGCGCCACCTGCAGGCGATGCGCGACGGGATCGCCCAGGTCGATTCGCTGCTCAAGGCATTCGCGGACCTCGCGGCGCCGGCGAACCTGACACCTGACGTGGGGCAGGCGCTCACGCGTGCGCTCCTCCTGTTTTCCTTCGAGGCGCGGCGCAAGAGCGTCGAGCTGGTCCGGCGGGGGCCCGCCGAGGCGCGGGTCGCCGCCCCCGGAGACACCGTCTTCGACATTGTCTGCAATGCAGTCCTCTCGGGCATCGCGCTGGCTCACGAAGGCCGGCTCCTCCTCACGGTCGAGCCGGACGGTCCGCGCGTACGCCTGGAAGTGAGCGCCGACGGGGGGGGCCCGCGACGCGAAGAGTCCGCGCCGTATCTGGAGGCGGTCCGACGCTTGTCCTCCGGGGCAGGGGTCGAGGCCTCGATCGACGTCGAAGGGGCAGGGCCCGCCCGGCTCTCGCTCTCGTTCGCCCATACGCGCTAACAGGAACCTCCCTCCCAATGACCGAGATCCCCACCCAGAACGCACGAGCTCTCGTCGTCGACGATGAGCCGTCTACCCGCGAGCTCTTCGCCGAACTGCTCGAGCGATGGGGCTACCACGTCGACCAGACCGACGACGGACACGGCGCGCTCAAGCTCGCCGCCGAGCTGCACCCGGACGTCATCATCAGCGATCTGGTGATGCCCAAGCTCGACGGGCTCGCCCTGACGCGGGCGCTGCGAGAGGAGTCGCCCGATACGCCGGTCATCATCATCACCGGCAAGGGAACCATCGACGCCGCCGTCGAGGCCGTGCGCGAAGGCGTGTTCGATTTCGTGGAGAAGCCGCTCGATCCTGCCCGGCTCAAGGTCATCCTGCAGCGCGCGCTCGAGAAGAAGCGGACCGAGCACGAGATGCACGTCCTGCGCAGGCGCCTCGGCCAGATCGACTCGGCCGGAGTGGGAATCATCGGCGCCTCGCCGGCGATGCGGAAGGTGATGGACCTCGTCGAGAAGGTCGCGCCGTCGAAGGCGAGCGTGGTCATCACCGGCCAGAGCGGGACCGGAAAGGAGATGGTGGCGCGCGCCATCCACCAGCTCTCGCCGCGCAAGGACAAGCCGTTCATCGCCATCAACTGCTCGGCCATCCCGGCGGGACTGATGGAGAGCGAGATGTTCGGGCACGAGCGCGGCGCGTTCACGGGCGCCGATCAGCGCCGCCTCGGCTCGTGGGAGCTCGCCGATGGAGGCACCCTCTTCCTCGACGAAGTGGGCGAGATCCCCATCGAGCTGCAGGCGAAGTTCCTCCGCGTCCTGGAGGAGGAGCGGCTGCGCAGGCTGGGCGGGAAGAGCGAGATCGCGGTCGACGTGCGGGTCATCAGCGCCACGAACCGGGACCTGAAGGAGGAGATCAAGGGGGCGCGCTTCCGCGAGGACCTCTACTTCCGCCTGAACGTCTTCCACATCCCACTCGCGCCGCTGAAGGAGCGCCGCGAGGACATCGCGCTCCTCGTGCAGCATTTCATCGACCGCTTCAGCCGCGAAGGTGGAAAGCGCGTGCAGGGCGTCTCGCCCCAGGCGGTCAAGCTCCTGCAGGAGTACGCGTGGCCGGGCAACATCCGCGAGCTGCGCAATACGCTCGAGCGCGCCGTCATCCTCTGCGGGCCGGGCATGATCGACGTCGAGCACCTTCCCGCCGAGCTGGCGACGGGAGGCGGCGAGAGCGCCTATCTGAAGTTGCCCTTCGGGCTGCCGCTCCGCGAGGTCGAGAAGGAGTACATCCTCAACAGCCTCTCGCGCCTGCAAAACAACAAGGCGCGCACCGCGCAGGCGCTCGGGATCAGCGAGAAGACGCTTTACAACAAGCTGTACCGGTACTCGGGAAAGGGTCCTCGCGGCAAGGAAGACGAATACGGCGAGGCCGACCCGGAGGTCCCGGAAGAGCCGCCCGCGCACAAGGCAACCGAAGTCGCCTGAGCGTCAGTGTTTGCTCCTGCGCCCGCCCGTGTCCGGAGGGCCAGGAGCGTTCCTTCAATGCTGCAGCTGCGCGATCTCGACGCGATCGCGCCCGGATCGCTTCGCCTTGTAGAGCTGCTCGTCGGCGCGGCGGAGCAGGTCCTCGGCCGCGTCCGAGCCGGCGACCTCGTCAGGGGTGAGCGCGGCGACTCCGATGGAGGCGCGCACCGGAAGCCCCGCCTGCTCGCTCACCGCGAGGAGCCGGCGCCGCAGGCGCTCGGCGAATAGCCCGGCCGCCTGCGCGTTCGTCTGCGGCAAGAGCACCACGAACTCGTCGCCGCCGTACCGTGCGGCGAAGTCCGTATCGCGCAGCTCCTCCCGGACCGCGTCGGCGAGCGCGAGGATCGCGCGATTGCCCGCCGCATGGCCGAGCCGATCGTTGATCTGCTTGAGGCCGTCGAGATCCACCATCGCGCAGGCGAGGGGATGGGAGTAACGGTCGCCGCGAGCGACTTCCTCCTCGAGCCGGGCGTGGAAGCTGCGGAAGTTCGGCAGGCCGGTGAGTCCGTCCGTCTGCGCGAGCGCGCGGAAGTGCTCCTTCTGCGCGGTCAGGCGCAAGGTGCGGTCCACTCGCGCCATCAGCTCCTGGGCGCTGAAGGGCTTCGCCAGATAGTCGGCCGCGCCGAGCGAGAGGCCCTGGCTCTTCGTCTCGGCATCGCCTTGCGCCGACAGGAAGATGACGGGCACCTCGGCGGTCTTCGCGTCGCGACGCAGCCCGGTGAGGGCGCCGAAACCGTCGAGGCCGGGAAGGAACAGGTCGAGAAGCACGAGGTCCGGTAGCAGCTCCTTGGCCCGCTTGACGGCGCTCTCGCCGTCCCCGACTGCTTCCACGTCGTAGCGGTCGCGGAGCAGCTCCTCGAGCACGGCGCGGGCGTCCTCGTCGTCCTCGACGACGAGGATGAGCGGCCGCTGGCGCTTTCCGCCCGCCACCGGAATCGGCGGCTCTGGCGCCTCCTCCTCGACGGGTGTCTCGAGCGCCTTCCGCGTCGTCCGGGGAGCCTTCAGGCGAGCAGCCACCCGCCTGGCCACTTCCTCCGCCGTGCCTCCGGCGTCGTCGGCGCCGGCTTCGATCGCGGCCGCCGGATCCATGGTCATGACGACGATCGGTCCGGTCGCATGAGCTAGCTCCCGCATCGCGATCGCGCGCGGAAGATCGTCGGCGGTACAAACGAATGCCGCCGGCGCGCCCGGCCGTTCCTGCAGCCCGGCCTTCGCCAGCGCTTCTCGCAGCGCCTCGGCGCTCTCGCCCGCCCCGACCACCCGAACGTTCACAGCGCAGCTCCCGACGTAGAGAACGCAATCCGACGCGACGGTACGTTCCCGGGCTTCCGGCGACGTCGCCAGTCGCGCCGGAGAACCGCCAGCAAAGCCGGCTCTTGCGAAGGTAATCGGCCTACGCCCGTCCGAGAAGCCTTCGCCCGGCGCGCCGCGCGAAGGAGAGGTGATCCGCTCGGCAGGCTGGCGGCATGGCGGCAGGGAGCCATCCCTGAATGGTGACGCGCCCGGCGCAAATCGCAAGTTGGGTGCGGGTAGGAGAACCGACTACCTGCGCCCCCAGCGCACCTGCCGCGGTCCGAACCCGCCACCCGGCCCCTGCAACTGCGGAGGCGTCTCGA
>JBJMQD010000444.1:0-10999 GCA_045802855.1 Myxococcales bacterium
GAGGAGCGCACCGGCGGCCGCCATCCCGGGCGATACGTCCGACCGGCGGAAGAACAGGAACGCGCCCGAGAGCAGCGCGAGGAGCGCGATTCCGGTGACGAGGTGCCCCGCCGCCACGGGACCGAGGCCCGCGCGAATCAAGAGACCGTGCAACACGAAATGGAGGGGAAAGAACCGCGTCCCGCCGTAGCCCGCGTCGGAAATCAGCGGGCGGTATAGCTCGCCTCCGGCGAAGTCGACCGCCAGCCCCGTCCAGACCCCGGAGACGTGGTTCACGGCGATCGACGTCTCGCCGGGAATCCCCCGGGCCGCGCGCGCGGCGGAAACGAGCAAGGCCGTGGCGGCGCCCGCGACGAGCAGCGCACGCACCGTGCGAACCCATCGCGCCTGTCCCGTCTGGATGTCCATCGCTTCGGCGGTCATCTAGGCGGCCTCCAGCGGCGGCACCTTCGCGAATCGCGCGAAGAGCAGCAGATCGTAGACGGCCTTCAGCACACCGCCCACGACGAGGGGCCATCCGTACACGGATTCTTCGAGGAGCAATCCGGCCACGAACGGAGACAGGGCGGCCGCGAGGCTCCGGGGCACGTTGGTGACGCTGGAAGCGGCGGCGCGTTCCTCGCGCGGGACCACCGCCATCACGTACGCCTGCCGGGCCGGCACGTCCATCGACGAGAGCGCCATGCGCAGGAGCAGGAAGAAGATCGCGAGGGAGGCGGTCGGCATCAGCCCGGCGACGACCAGGAAGACGTTCGAGGGAAGATGCGTGTACACCATCGTGCGCACGTGACCGATGCGGGCAGCGAGCCTGCCCGAGACGATCTGGGAGAAGGCCGCGAGCGTACCCGCCACGAAGAAGAACGCTCCGGCGGTCTCGAGCGAGAGCGCGAAGCGGCGGAAGAGATACAGCGCGAGGAGCGACTGCACGACGAAGCCGCCGCCGAACGAGTCGAGGCTGAAGAGCGCCGAAAGCTCGAGCACCACCCGGCGCGACTTCGACAGCGGCCGCCCCGGGCCGGTCATCCCATGCTCGATCGTGCGCGAGAGTCCCGCGTACAGAACGGCGGTGAGGAATCCCACCGCCGAGTAGCCGAGGAACACCGTCCGTTCGGCCAGCAGAATCGGCATCCCGAGGCGACGGGCGGCGAGGTCCGGTAGTCCGGCGGCGAGGGCGCCGACGGCGCCGGCGATGGTGCCCGCGACGTTGTACCAGGCGAAGAGGCCGACCCGGTCCTTGGCGTCCGAGGTCTCCGCCAGCACCGCCTGCTCCGTCGGCAAAAAGAGGGTGACGTCGCCGCTGGACGGGTTGATGGTGCCCACGAAAGCGACGACCAGGAGCGGCCAGAACGCCGTGACCTGCGCGAAAGCGAAGCCCGTCACGACCATCAACCCGCAGGCGGAGAGCAGCAAGCGGCGGCGCGCGATCCGGTGGGCGAAGAGTCCGATGGCGAGGGTGAGGGCGGCCGAGCCGAGCAGGGTGGCGGTGACGAGCGCGCCGACCTGCAGCGGCGAGAAGCCGAGGCGCGCGAGATAGCTCGCGAGGACCACGCTGACGGCGCCGTCCGCGAGCCCTCGACACGCGCGGGTCGCGACGAGACGCGAGGCGTCCGGGGTCGCGGACGCCGGCAGGATGCGCAGCGCGCGATTCATGCCGATTCAAATCGCTGCAGCTCGCGGCTTTGCGCCGCCAGATCGAAGAGCGACACCCGCAACTTCCCGGTCTCGTCGTCGATGCGCACGACCGGCAGCGACAGGTCCGGAGGGCTCGAGGCGTCGAAGCAGCGCTCCGTCCAGGTGCCCAGGTTCACGTAGAGTCCGTTCCCTTGCTTTCGCTCCTCCACGGCCCAATCGAGGACGTGGGTATGCCCGAAGACGAGCACGTCCGGGCGCGGAGCGCCGTGCGGGAGCTTGCCCTTTCCGCGCAGGGCCTGGAACGCCGTGAATGCGGTCGCTTCCCAGAGGCGGTCGTCTTCCTCGATGGCGCGGCGGACGCGGTTCGCGCTGATGAGCGGTGAAAGGAACCCTACCGGCCACGGGAGGTAGCCGTTCTTCGCCAGAAGCTGGAGCAGGGCGCGAAAGAACTTGCGGAAGGTCTTCTCGTCGAGCCAGCGCTCGAGCACCGAGACGACAGCCTCTTCCGGCCGCAGCGCCACGACGCGCGATGCGTCCATGCGAACGCCCGGCTTCGAGCCCTTCTCGCGCAGGAAGGGAATGATTGCGTTGTGCAGGACCTGCGTCATCACCTCGCCGGTGCCCTCCCGCCTGCTGTTCCCCTCGTCGTGCTCGTGGCCGTGCTGCACGACCACGTTGCGGCCGCCGACCTTCCGCACGACCGACGGCGTGATCGTGACGCGCAGCCCGATGGCGGCGAGGGCGGCCGCCGCCCCTTCGTCCCCGAAATGGCGGTCGTGGTTTCCGGGGATGAGGGTGACCGGAACGCGGGCAGTGAGCGTTCCCAGCGCCTCGACCGCTTTCGGATTCGCTTCCCGCACCCGCGCGCAAAGCTCCGCGAGGCTCCTTCGCAAAGGCGGCTCCGTTCGCATCTCCATCTTTTCGTAGAACCGCTCGAGCCCTTTCCTCGGCGCCGTCATGCTGGTGAGGTCGAGCGCGTCTCCCGCCAGGACGAGCTCCGCGCCCTCTCGCGCGATCCGCTCGCAGAGCGCGGCGACGGCAGGCCCGTTCCTGCGATCGTCGAAAAGCGTCCCGTCGGCGGTCTCGCCGTCGAGGTGCACATCGGAGATGACGTAGGCGATCAACCGTGTGCTCCGCCCTGCGGGCTCCGCCCGTCGCGGGTAAAGCCCGCTCGCCTCCTATGCTCCGCCCTGCGGGCTCCGCCCGTCGCGGGCAAAGCCCGCTCCTCCACCGGGCTGACAATACAGCACCGCGCGGTTACAAGGACGCGATGGACGTCGTACTCATCGACATCGCGAACGATCCTCTTTCCAAGCTCTACGGCGCCTACCGCACCTGCTACACGCCGAAGACGCCGCGCGAGGTCTGGGAGGACATCGCGAGCGGCTCCACCCCGAAGGAGAGGATCGCCCAGTTCGTCGACGATCGCCTGCGCACGGGCCACGTGTCGCCCCTCGAACAGGTGGTGTTCTGGTTCGGCATCGCCGGGGTCTCGCGGTCGCTCTCCCATCAGTTCGTCCGCCACCGGATCGGCATCTCCTTCGAGCAGCAGTCCCAGCGCTACGTCCGGTTCACCGGGAAGAACGAGGAGCGCCTCGAGTTCGTCATGCCCGACTCCTGGCGCGACGCGGGCAGGGAGAAGGAATTCGAGTCGTTGATGGCCGAGATCACCCGGGTCTACCGCGAGGCGGTCGCCGCCGGCATCCCCGCGGAAGACGCCCGGTTCGTCCTCCCCAACGCGGCGCCGACGAACTTCCAGATCATGGTCAACTTCGCCGAGCTCCTGCACATCGCCGATCTGCGCCTCTGCACCCGGGCGCAGTGGGAGATCCGGCAGATGGTGGCGAAGATGCGCGCCGAGCTCATGCGCCGGATTCCCGAGCTCGCGAAGTACCTGCAGCCGAAGTGCGGCGAGCGGCGCATGGGGTACTGCGACGAGGAGCTCAAGGCGTACGAGAACTGCCCGCTCTCGAAAGCCCGCCCCCACAAGCTCCACGTCCTCGAGGTCTTCAAGAAGCACCGGGGCGAGACGCAGAGCCCGATGAAGGACCTCACCGAGGGCGACTTCCGCGCGGCGGAGGACTTCCGCGAGACCGGCAAGGCCGAGCTCACGCGCTGAGCGCGACCACCGGTTTCGTTCCGCGGAGGAGCAGGAAGAGCGGGATCCCGTTCACGAACAGGTAGGTGACCGGATCGAGCTCGATGCCGTACTGCACGAGCGACAGCACCGAGTAGACGGCGACCGCGTAGCGGACGCGGTGGTCCGAATCGACCATCGCCAGCGGAAGGACCCAGGTCACGTACCAGGACTGGAACCAGGCCGCCGCCACCAGATCGTACGCGAGCAGGAAGACCAGCGCCTCCCGCAGCGTCGAGCGCACCGTACGAGCGCGATGAGCCGCCCGGGCCGCGACGGCGAGGAGGCCGAGGCCGGAGATGATCCGCGCCGCGCCGTAGGTCCAGGTCTGCGCCCCCCGGCCGAGCGGAGTCACGAGCCAGCAGAGAATCGACGTGAACGACCGCGCATGGTGATTCGCGTCCGCGCCCACTTCCGGAAGCGGCGCGAGGAGGATTCGCGGCCCCTCCCACCAGGGAGCGAAGAAGGCGGCGCAGACGGCGACGACAACCCCGAGCATCACAGCGCCGCGCAGGGGCGAGCGTCTGGCGAGATAGAGGAGATAGAGCAGCAGGACCGGCGCGACGGAGTACTTGGCGCAGAACGCTACCGCTAGACACAGGACCGCGAGCAGCTCCTGATTCGCGAGCGCCGCGGCGACGAAGCCGAGCTCGGGCAGGAGCATGACCACGTCATTGTGCGCCTGCCCCGCGATTTCCCAGAGGAAGAGCGGATTCCAGGCGAAGTAGAGCACCGGCGCGGGCGCGGCCCCGCTCGCCAGCGCCGCTTTACGCACCACCGGAAGGAGCAGAAGCGCGGCGACCGCGAGGAGCAGGATCTCCGCCTTGAACGTGGCGAGCGAGGCAGCAAGCGTGCCCGCTTTTCCTGACAGGCAATCGGCGACGGCAATCAGCGGCCCGTAGATGAACTTCTGCTGCGTCCAGTGGGGCAGGACCGCGGCGAGGTACGGATCGTTGCCGCCGATCTCGGCCGGAGGAACGACGAACGGGTTCTTTCCCGCCTCGCAGAGCCGGCCGTAGAGGAGGTTCTGGAAGACGTCGTTGGACGTGAGCGGCAGAGCGAAGGCGGCGCAAGTCGCGGCCAGCGTCGCGACGACGAGGACGCTGCGGGTGGAAAGGGCAGGCTCGCGTCGGAGCGCGCGCAGGTAAGCGGCTGCGGCGAACGCCGCGCACACGCCGAAGGCGAGATCCACCGCCACGCGTTCGGCTGTCGAAAGGCCGTCTCGGGGAAGGCCGAGGGATCCTGAAAGGGCGTACCGCCCCCAGGAGACGGAGGCGGCGGCGAGCATGGGAAAACAAATGGTTGCGCCCCACTCGAACGCCGAGCGGTCAGGGAGTGGTTCGCCGCTGGTGGCCATCTTGGCGCGCGGGCGGTCGAGCAAGACGCGGATCGCCTAGCCGTCCGCAACAGGTGAAGTGTGTCTTCGGGCCGCAGCGTCCGGTTAGCACGAAAGATTTCAGGTAGTCGAGCGGCGTGATAAGAAGCGGCGAATTTTCGGCCAGGAGCTCCATGCCCAGTGCCACCACCGTCGTAATCCCCTGCTACAACGAGGCCGTCCGGCTTCCCAAGGACCGCGTTCTCGCGCTGGCAGACTCGGGGATCCACGTCCTCCTGGTCGACGACGGGTCCACCGACGGAACCGCGCTGGTCCTGCGCCTCCTCGCGCAGAGCAGGCCGGGAAGGGTGTCGATCCTCGAGCGCCCTGGCAATTGCGGCAAAGGCGAGGCGGTGCGCGCCGGCTTTCTCGCCGCCCTCAAGAGCGGAAGCCGCATCGTCGCATATCTCGACGCGGATTTTGCAACTCCCGTCGAAGAGATGATCCGCATCCTCAACGAGCTGAAATCGGGCAGCGCGCGGGCGGCCCTGGGCTCGCGGATCGCTGTCCTGGGCGCGCAGATCGAGCGGCGCGCGATCCGTCACTACCTCGGACGCATCTTCGCGACCTTCGCCTCGATGGTCCTGCGGCTCCCCGTCTACGATACGCAGTGCGGCGCCAAGGCATTTCGGGCGAGTCCCGCGCTGGTGGCAGCGCTCGCCGAGCCGTTCCACGCGCGCTGGGCGTTCGACGTCGAGCTGATCGGGAGGCTCCTCGCGGCCGGGCTCACGCAGGACGACTTCCTCGAGGTGCCGCTGCGCCGATGGGTGGACGTCGCCGGTTCCCGCCTGCGGCCGATGCACTTTCCGCTCCTCGGGTGGGAGCTGCTCCGCATCCAGATCGCGCTGGCCGGCTTCCGCCGGAACATCGGGCCCGCTCGCGTCCTCCTCGAGGCGCCGGCTCCGGCCATCGTCGACATCAGGGAGGACGTTGGGTAGTGCGTCTTCTTCCACGTTCTCTTTGGGCGCTGGTCGCGGCCGCGGTCGCGCTGCGGACCGCCTCCTTCCTCTTCGACATCCTGAATCTCGACGAGGTCCTCTTCGGCCTCATCGGTCGAAACATCCTGGACGGCGGCCTGCCGTACGTCGACGCGATCGACATCAAGCCTCCCCTCACCTATCTCGCCTACACGGTGACTGGGCTCTTCGGCGGGTTTTCGCTCCTCCCGGTCCACCTCCTCGGCGTCGCGTGGCTCGTTGCCACCTGCCTGGTCCTGCGCGAAGCGGCGCGCCAGTGGACCGGAAGCTCCAATATCGGCTGGGCCGCGGCCTGGATCGCGCTCCTCGCCAGCCTCTGCGAGATCCCGTCGGTCAATTCCGAGTTGCTCATGAACCTCCCGGTCGCGCTCGCGCTCCTCTGCGCCGTGCGCGCCGAGAAGGAAACGCGGCAGACCCGCTTCGACTTCCTTTGCGGGGCGTCGGTCGCGGTCGCGTCGCTCTTCAAGCACCAGGCGGCGGTGCTCGGGGTGGGAATCGCCGTCGCGTTGCTCTGGCGAAGTCGAGCCGGAGTGAGGCGCTGCGCGGTCCTGCTGCTCGGATTCCTCGGTCCCTGGGCCGTGGCGCTCGGCTTCTACGCTGCCCAGGGCCATCTTGCCGAGTTTCTCGACTGGGTGTTCGTCCGGAACCTTCTCTATGCGGACAAAGGCGCCGCCGGCTCGGCGCTCTCGCGATTCGCCTGGTCGACCATGCTCTGCGTCGGCGTCGCGCTCGTCCCCTGGATCCTCGCCGTCCAGGAGACGCGCAAGCCGAGCGCGCTCGCCCGCGATCCGATCCGCACCGCCGTCCTGGTATCGCTCTGGCTGACGTGGCTCGCGGTGGCGGTCGGCGGCCGGTTCTACGAGCACTACTACCTGCAGTTCGTCCCGCCGCTCGCGCTCGCCGCGGCGCCCAGGCTCTCGGCTTTGCTCTACGAGAGGGAGCCCCGCCCGGCGCGCACCGCGGTCGCCGCGGGCTTCTGCATTCCCGCGATCGCGTATCTCGTCTTCACGCTCGCGAAAGGCGTCTCCGGCGGATTCCCCGGGCAGGACCAGAAGGTCGCCTCGGTGTCCCGCTGGCTCTCGGCCAACTCGCGACCCGACCAGCGCGTGTTCGTCTGGGGAGACGCGACCTCCGTCTACTATCTCTCGCAGCGCAGACCGGGTACCCGCTATCTCAATTGCGCCGTCGAAGTGGGAAACTTCGACCCGTCGCATCTGCCGAGAGGATTCGACGTGTCATCGCACGTGTCCGCCCCCGACGTTGCGAAGACCATCGCGGATCTCGAGCGCAACCGCGTGGGGCTCGTCGTCGACACCTCGTCGGCCGCGATCCACGACTGGGACCGCCTTCCGCTGTCGGCGGTGACGGCCCTCGCGTCCTACATCGCCGAGAACTACAGATTGGTCGCGACGCCCGCGGGCGTCCCCGTCTACGCCAGGCGATGAGCGAACCAGCCGAGACCCTCTCGGAGCAAGACGTCCGCGAGGCTTGGCCCGTCCTCTCGGTCGCCGACCGCGTCGAGGCGCTCCGCCTCCTCCCCCGCCATGTGGCCGAGGACCTGCTCTTCGAGCTTCCTTCGCGCGAGCAGGCCGAGTTGATCCTCGCCATTCCCGACGCCGAGCGGCGGTCGTGGATGCGGCTTCTCCCGCCCGACGACGCGGCCGACCTCGTCCAGGCGGCGCCGGAAGACACGCGCGAGAAGCTCCTTTCGCTCCTCGACGATCCCACCCGCAAGGCGGTGCGCGGGCTCCTCGCGTACCAGGAGGACGAAGCCGGCGGGTTGATGGACCCGCGCTTCGCCCGCCTCCGCCCCGACATGACCGCCGAGGAGGCGATCGCGTACCTGCGCGCGCAGCCCCACTCGGCGTTCGCCACGCTCTACTACGCGTACGTCCTCGACAAGGAGCAGCGCCTCCTCGGCGTCGTCTCCTTCCGCGAGCTCATCGCCGCGCCCAAGGAGGCGGCGGTGAGCGACCTGATGGAGCGGGACGTCGTCACGGTGACGGAGGACATGGACCAGGAGAAGGTCTCGCGGCTCTTCTCCCGCAGCGGCCTCATCGCCATCCCCGTCGTCGACTCGGAGAAGCGGGTCAAGGGCATCGTCACCATCGACGACATCGTGCAGGTGGTGAGCGAGGTCGCGACCGAGGACATCCAGAAGATCGGCGGCAGCGAGGCGCTCGGCGAACCCTACCTGGCCATCGCCTTCGGGCGCATGCTGAAGAAGCGGGCAGGGTGGCTCTCCGCGCTCTTCCTCGGCGAGATGCTCACCGCCACCGCGATGGGCTACTTCGAGAAGGAGATCGACAAGGCGGTCATCCTCGCCCTCTTCGTGCCGCTCATCATCTCGAGCGGCGGCAACTCGGGATCGCAGGCGACTTCGCTCGTCATCCGGGCGATGGCCCTCGGCGAGCTACGGCTGCGGGACTGGTTCCGCGTCATCCGCCGCGAGCTGGCGAGCGGACTCGCGCTCGGATCGATCCTGGGCTCCATCGGGTTCCTGCGGATCGAGATCTGGCAGCACGCCTTCCATACCTACGGCGAGCATCACGTGCTCGTCGCCCTGACGGTGTTTGTCAGCCTGATCGGAGTCGTGACCTTCGGGACGCTCGCGGGATCGCTCTTGCCGTTCGTGCTGCGGCGGCTCGGTTTCGATCCGGCGAGCGCATCGGCGCCCTTCGTGGCGACGCTCGTGGACGTCACCGGGCTCATCATCTACTTCACGACTGCGAGCCTGTTCCTCCGAGGCACGTTGCTCTAGGGGTTACTGGAACATCCAGTGGAAACCGAACCACCCGACGCCGATGGCGAGCACGGCGCTCGAGACGCGAGCCTCCGTGCTGCCGAGGCCGAGGCCGTGCATCGTGTCCCAGGCGTCGTTCCCGTACGCGATATCGCTCGGACCCTCGGGGTAGCCGATCTTGCAGGTATTGAACTCGAAGTCGGCCCAGGCGGAGATCCGCACCGCGTCGTAGAGGCCGCGCAGGTGCGGGTTCGTGGTCCCGTCGCGCAGCGCCGAGAAGAGCAGCATCTCACCGATGTCGAGCAGGCGCGGCGCGACGGACACGGCGAAAGTCGGCATTCCCGGCCCGATCCCGGCATAGCCGGTGGTGCCGAACCGTCCGTGGCTGAGGAAGCTGATCTCCGTAACGCGCCCGCCGAGCGCCTCCACCATGGCCGCATGTGTCAGCTCGTGCACGACGAGCTGTGCCGGCGCGACGATCGGCACCCATTGAATGGTCAACCACGGATTCGCGTAAGCGCGCCCCGGCATTGCCAGCGCGCAGAGCAGCGCGAGCGCCGCCCACCCCCGTCCCATCCCCCACCCCTTCCGGCCGGAAGGAAGATGGGCACGGCGAGCGGGCGGGCAAGTGGTCGCCGCTCGAGCCGCGTGTCAGCGATGCGACGGAAGAGCTCTATGCGCCGGGCGGACGGACGTACTCGTAGTCGATCGGCATGCCGTTGATCCCCTTCGCTGGCGGCGCGATGAAGCTCGCCATCTTTCCCCGCTCGAAGACCCCCTGCATGACCGATGTCACGTAGGCGCGGTCCGCGTCGTTGATGAGCCACTCTTCCTTGCGCGCCTCGAATTCGGCGTCCGGGATCATCCGCCCTTCCGGATCGAACTTCGCCGTCGCGTAAGGACCGACCCCGCGATGGAAGCGCCGGTGGGGCAGCGAGAGCGAAAGGCCTTGCACGCCGTTCTTCGCGAGCGTCTTGTTCCAGCGATCGACGGCGCGCTGGCAGTCCTTCACGTATTCGTCGCGCAACACCTCGTTCATGGCGTTGCGGAGCGGGACGTTTTCGTCGACCAGCTTGCCGTTCTCCGGCACCTCGAGCCTGTACGTCTGGGCGATCGCCTTGTGCTCGGGCAGATCGTCCTCGCGGAAGCGGCCCTTGAGCCCAGCCGCGAAGAAGTCCGCCGCGTTGGAAGAGACCTCGCCGCCGAAGAGATCGAGCGACAGCGTGTACCACTGGTTGAGATACCGCTGGATGACGTCGAGCGGGATGGCGCCTTCGGTTCGCGGATCCTTTCCTTGCCCCATCAGCTGCGCGGTGCGCTGCACGACGCGATCGACGCCCATCTCCCCCACGAACAGGTGGTGGGCCTCCTCGGTGAGCATGAAACGGGTGGTGCGCGCGAGCGGGTCGAATCCGCTCTCGGCGAGCGCCGCGAGCTGGTACTTGCCGTCGCGGTCCGTGAACATCGTGAACATGAAGAAGTCCAGCCAGTTGTCCACGGGCTGGTTGAAGGCACCCAGGATGCGGGGCTTGTCCGCGTTGCCGCTGCGGCGCTGCAGCAGCTCCTCCGCCTCCTCGCGTCCGTCGCGGCCGAACTGCGAGTGCAGCAGGTAGACCATGGCCCAGAGGTGGCGGCCCTCCTCCACGTTCACCTGGAAGAGATTGCGCATGTCGTAGAGCGAGGGCGCGGTGTTGCCCAGGAGGCGCTGCTGCTCGACGCTGGCGGGCTCGGTGTCGCCCTGGGTGACGATCAGGCGGCGCAGGGTGTTGCGGTGCTCGCCGGGCACCTGCTGCCAGACGTCCTCGCCCATGGCGTCGCCGAATCCGATCTTGCGGCCGGGCGCCTGGTCGGCGAGGAAGATGCCCCAGCGGTAGTCGGGCATCTTCACGTAGCCGAACTGCGCCCAGCCCTGAGCGTCGACGCTGACGGCCGTCCGCAGGTAGACGTCGCGAGCCTGAAATCCCTCGGGCCCCATGTCCATCCACCACTGGCGGAACTTCGGCTGCCACGCCTCGAGCGCGCGCTGAAGACGCTTGTCGCTCGAGAGATCGACGTTGTTCGGGATCTTCGTGTCGTTGACGACGGTCGACATGTTCGTGCTCCGGAGCCTACGTTCGCTGCCAGTTGAACTCAGG
>JBJMQD010000467.1:0-4503 GCA_045802855.1 Myxococcales bacterium
AAAGATCACGGTCCCGGCGCACGGGGAGATCCTGGAGCTGAAGGAGACCGTCAACGAGATGGTCGATCGGCTGCGCGCCTTCGCCGCCGAGGTGACGCGCGTCGCCCGCGAGGTCGGCACCGAAGGCACGCTTGGCGGGCAGGCGCAGGTGCCGGGCGCCGCCGGGACGTGGAAGGACCTCACCGAGAGCGTCAACACGCTCGCGGCGAACCTGACCTCCCAGGTCCGCAACATCGCTCTCGTCACCACGGCCGTCGCGAACGGCGAGCTTTCCCGGAAGATCACCGTCGCCGCGAAAGGCGAGATCCTCGAGCTGAAGAGCACCGTCAACGCGATGGTCGATCAGCTGCGGGCGTTTACCGCCGAAGTCATCCGCGTGACCCGCGAGGTGGGTGCGGAGGGCAAGCTCGGCGGCCAAGCCAACGTCCCCGGGGTGGCCGGGAGCTGGAAGGATCTCACCGACAGCATCAACGAGATGATCGTCGACCTGGGCGAGAGCACCCGGGCGAACGCGGAGCAGGACTGGCTCAACACCAATCTCGCCCGCCTGTCCGGCCTCTTGCAGGGCCGGCGCAGCCTGGGAGAGCTCGGGCGCACGGTCCTCGACGATCTCGCCCCGCAGATCTCCGCGCAGTATGGCGCGCTCTTCGTCGCCGAGAACGGGAAGTCGCTGCGGCGGGTGAGCAGCTACGGGCACCCGGGCGCAGCCGCGCAAGATCAGTTCGGCCTCGGCGAAGGCCTCGTCGGCCAGTGCGCGCTGGAGAAGCGGATCGTCGCGGTCGAGGATCTCCCACCCGGATACGTCCACATCCGATCCGGGATCGGCGGCGCGCCGCCCTGCAGCCTGTTCATCGTTCCGGTCCTCTTCGAAGGCGAGGTGAAAGGCGTCATCGAGCTCGCCTCGCTCTCGCGGTTCAAGGACATCCACCGGATCCTCCTGGAGAAGCTCGCGGAGGGGCTGGGCGTCGTGCTCAACACCATCGACACCACCTCCCGCACGGAAGGTCTCCTCGAGGAGCTGCAGGTATCGAACGCGGAGCTGGCGCAAAGGACGAGCGACCTCGAGGACAAGGCCCAGCAGCTCGCCCAGGTGTCCCGCTACAAGACCGAGTTCCTCGCCAACATGTCGCACGAGCTGCGCACGCCGCTGAACAGCATGCTCATCCTCGCGCGGCTCCTCGCGGACAACATCCGAGGGAACCTCGACGCGGAACAGATCGAGTACGCCTCCACCATCCTTTCCAGCGGCCAGGATCTCCTCGGCCTCATCAACCAGATCCTGGACCTCTCCAAGATCGAGGCGGGGCGCGTGCAGGTCGATCTGCGCCCGGTCGAGCTCGAGTCGGTCACCGCGGCGATCGATCGGATGTTCCGGCCGACGCTCGCCCCGGGGATCGAGTTCTCGATCTCCCTCTCGCCGGAGATTCCCAGCTCGGTATTGACCGACGCGCAGCGGCTGCAGCAGATCGTGAAGAACCTTCTCTCCAACGCGTTCAAGTTCACTCCGCACGGCCGCGTCGAGCTTCGCGTCGCCGTGGAGCACGGCGGCGAACGCTTCCAGTTCGCGCCGCTGCGCTCGTCACCACAAGTCATCGCCTTCGCAGTCTCGGATACCGGAATCGGGATCCCGGCGGAGAAGCACGAGCTCATCTTCGAGGCGTTCCAGCAGGCCGACACTTCCACGAGCCGCACCTTCGGCGGGACGGGCCTCGGCCTCACCATCAGCCGGGAGCTGGCGCGGCTTCTCGGCGGCGAGATCCGGCTGCGCTCGAAGCCGGGCGAAGGAAGCACGTTCACGCTCTACCTGCCGCTCCTCCAGCCGGCCGAGCCGCCCGTCGTGGCGCCGCCGCCGGCCTCTCCCCCGGCGGAGCCGCGCGTGCTCGCCGGGCCGCTCCCGGAGGGGCCGCCGCCGAAGACCCCGGAGCTGCGCGGCCGCAAGGTCCTGCTGGTCGACGACGACATCCACAACCTATACGCGGTGACGAGTCTCCTCGAGCGGTACGGGGTGAAAGTGCTCGCCGCGCGCGGCGCGCTGGAATGCTTCGAGCTTCTCGACGTCAATGCCGACGTCGAAGTCGTGCTGATGGACGTGATGATGCCGGAGATCGACGGGCTCGAGGCGACCCGGCGCATCCGGGAACGGCCCGGGTACGGCTCGCTGCCCATCATCGCGCTCACCGCCAAGGCGCTTTCTGGAGACAAGGACCGCTGCCTCGAGGCGGGCTGCTCCGACTTCGCCGCCAAACCCGTCGCCGCCGAGACCCTGGTGGCGCTCCTGTCCAAGTGGATGACCAGGTCCACATGAGGTGAAGGTGTCTCCCGCGGAAGAAAACGAACCAGTTGCCAGCGTGTTGATGGTCGATGACCGGCCCGAGAACCTCCTCGCGCTCGAAGGCGTCTTGAAGCCTCTCGGCGCGCGGCTGGTGAGGGCCCGATCCGGCGAGGAGGCGCTCATGCACCTCCTGCGCGAGACCTTCGCGGTCATCCTCCTCGACGTGCAGATGCCGAAGCTCGACGGCCTGCAGACCGCCGAGCTGATCAAGCAGCGCGAGCAGACGCGCCACATCCCCATCATCTTCATCACCGCGCTCAGCCGCGAGGCGGCGTGGATCTTCAAGGGATACGAGCAGGGCGCGGTCGACTACCTCCTGAAGCCGATCGACCCGGAGATCCTCCGCGCCAAGGTGCGGGTCTTCTGCGACCTGTACGTGCGCGGCGAGAGGATCCGCCGGCAGGCGGTGGAGAACGAGGTGAAGGACGAGTTCCTCGCCTCTGTGGTGCACGAGCTGCGGACGCCGCTCGCGGCGGCGAAGGCGCAGACCCAGCTCGCCCTGCATCAGCTATCGGAGAACGGAGACGACGCCAACGCCACCCGGGCGCTGCGCGTCATCTCGCGCCAGATCGATCGCCTGGTGCGGCTGGTGGGCGATCTCCTCGACGTGAACCGCCTCGAGGGAAACCAGCTGGAGATGAATCCCACCGAGTTCGACGTCAGCGCGCTGGTAGAGGAAGTCCGCTCCCGCATGCAGACCCTCGGCGATCGGCACCCGATCAAGATGTCCGTCGCGGAAGGGATCCATTACTACGGCGATCGCGACCGCATCGATCAGGCGCTGACGAATCTGCTCTCGAACGCGGTCCGCTACTCCCCGGACGGAGGGGAGATCCAGCTCGTGGTCCAGGAGACTCCCGAGGGATTGCATTTCACCATCCGCGATCACGGCCTCGGGATTCCCAAGGATCAGCAGGAGCACATTTTTGAAAAGTTTGCCCGCGCACACGGGGCCACGTACGGCGGACTCGGACTCGGGCTCGCGATAACGAAGGGAATCGTCGACCAGCACGGCGGGACGATCTGGGTCGAGTCCGAAGGCGTGCGCGGCAAGGGGAGTACCTTCCACCTGCGGCTCCCGCAGCATCGGGGAGACAGGCCCACGCCGCGGCAAGGGCAGACGCAACAGCAAGAAGCGAAGCCCTGACCGCCGGTCCGAGCGTCGTGTCACGACATGGTAAGGACCCGCGGCAAGCTCCACAGCCGGAGGTCCGATGGAAGCGTGGCTCGCGCTCGGGTTCGTCGCCGGGATCGCATACAGCCTCCAGGGCGCGGTGAATGCCCAGCTGAGGGCCGCCGTGCAGGACCCGCTCTGGGCGACGCTCCTTTCCTTCGTGGTCGGAACGATCGCGCTCGGTGTCCTCGTGGTCGCGGCCCGGGCGCCTGTTCCAGTCCACCTTCCAACGCGAGCCTGGGTGTGGACCGGTGGACTTCTCGGGGTCTTCCACGTCACCGCGGCGCTGCTGCTCGTCCCGCGCATCGGGGCGGGGACGATGATCGGCGTCTACGTCGCCGGCCAGATGACCTGCGCGCTGCTCCTCGACCAGTTCGGGCTCGTCGGCGTGCCCCTGCACACGACGACACCGGCGCGGATCGCGGGCGCCATCCTGGTCGTGCTGGGGGTGCTGCTCCTCCGGCGCGCGTGACGCCCGCGCCGTGCTATGGGAGCGCGCCATGGAACCGCGCGCGTTTCTCGACCAGTTGAAGCAGCAGACCGAGGCCTTGCACGGCCAGGGTCTCTACAAGCGCGAACGCATCATCACGAGCCCGCAGAAGGCGGACATCCGGGTCCAGGGCGGCCGCGAGGTGCTGAACTTCTGCGCCAACAACTATCTCGGCCTGGCCGACCACCCTTCGGTGATCGGCGCGGCTCGGGAGGCCTTGGACCGTTGGGGCTTCGGGATGGCATCCGTACGTTTCATCTGCGGCACGCAAGCGATCCACAAAGAGCTGGAAGGTGCCCTGAGCAACTTCCTCGGCTCCGAGGACACCATCTTGTACAGCTCCTGCTTCGACGCGAACGGCGGCCTCTTCGAGACCTTGCTCGGCGCCGAGGACGCGGTCATCTCCGACGAGCTCAACCACGCGAGCATCATCGACGGCGTCCGACTGTGTAAGGCCCAGCGTTTCCGTTACAAGAACAGCGACATGGCCGATCTTGAAGCGAAACT
>JBJMQD010000430.1:0-7965 GCA_045802855.1 Myxococcales bacterium
CTCCTTCCTGGCGAAGAACGTCCCCGGCTACGTGCCAGAACCGGCTTCTCCCCCCGCCGACAGGGCGGCTCCCGCATCTCCTCTCAAGAAGCACTAGGCTCGCCGTGAAAGTCGATCTCGAGGCCGTCGCTCGGGCGCTGCGCGAGACGCGGTCTTCCGGCGCTACCCTCGATCAAATCGCCGGGCGGCTCGGGCTCGGCCAGGCGGCTCACCGGCCGCTGCGCACCGCGCTCCAGGCTCTCGTCCGAGAAGGGGCGGCCACCTACCATGGCAAGCGGTACCGTCCGCAGCAGGCGCGGGAACATCCTCCCGAGAAGTCGCGGCCGGCGCGCCGGGGGCAGACCGGGCGCAACATGCCCGCCGCCGTCCTCGTCGCCGAGGCGCAGCGGCTCGCCAAGCAGCAGGCGCCTGCGCGGGGATCGCGCCGCGCTCGCGATCACGACGGCCACGCCGAACCGCGGCACGGCCCGCCCCAGCCCGGGCGGGAGGTCATCGGATCGCTCGTCCTCAAGAGCGAAGGATACGGATTCGTCTCGCCACTGACCGGCAAGGGAGGACGCGAGAACGACGTCTTCGTCCCGCCGGGCCGGACGCTCGATGCTCTCGACGGCGACGTGGTCCGGGTGCGGACTTCACGGGGCCGCGACGGACGGACGATCGGCGAGGTCGCCGAAGTGGTCGAGCGGCGGCGCCAGCTCCTCATCGGCCGGTACCGCTCCCAGGCGAAAGCCACCTGGCTCGAGCCTCACGACCGTTCCTTCGTCGATCCGGTCCCGATCCGCCGCGGCCTCCGCGCGAAGGACGGCGAGTTCGTGAAGATCCGCCTGGTGCGCGAGGCAGGCGGCGTCGAAGGAGAGGTGATCGCGCGGCTCGGCACGAGCGGCGACCCGCGATTCGAGATCCTCGCGAGCGCTTATTCGGAAGGGTTCTCGGACGAGTTCGACCGTGCCACCGCGCTCGCCGCCGAGAGCATTCCGGGCCACGTCCTCCCCGAGGAGGTGGCGGGCCGCCGCGACCTGCGCAAGCTGCCCCTCGTCACCATCGACGGCGAGGACGCCCGCGACTTCGACGACGCCGTGCACGTGTCGCGGGTTGGCAGCGGATACCGGATGGTGGTGGCCATCGCCGACGTCGCTCATTACGTGAGAGCGGGGGGCGCTCTCGACCGCGAGGCGCTCCGGCGCGCGACCAGCGTGTACTTTCCGGGCACCGTCTTGCCCATGCTGCCCGAGCGTCTCTCGAACGGGATCTGCTCCCTCAATCCGGACGTCGATCGGCTGTGCATGGTGTGCGATCTCGCTCTCGACGGCGAGGGCAGGGCCCTTCACGCGGACATCTACGAAGCGGTGATGCGCAGCCACGCCCGGCTGACCTATACCCAGGTCGCGTCCGCGCTCGATGGCCCCGCTTCGGGCGAGCTTCGCGACCTCCTCCCGGACCTCCAGATCGCGCGCGAGCTGTCGAGGAAGCTCACCCAGAAGCGGCGCGAGCGGGGATCGATCGACTTCGATCTGCCGGAGGCGAAGATCATTTTGTCAGACGATGGGACGGTGAGCGAGATCGTGCGCCGTCCGCGCAACGACGCCCACCGCCTCGTCGAGGAGCTGATGCTGGCGGCGAACGAGGCGGTGGCGCGCTTCTTCGACGCCCGCGGGCTCCCGACGGTGTACCGGATCCACGACGTGCCCGACGAGGAGAAGCTCGAGGCGTTCGCGCTGCTCGCGCGCACGCACGGATTCGAGCTGCCGGCGAACCCGTCCGCCGCGGATCTCAACGCGCTCCTCGTGAAGCTCGAGGGAAAGCCGCAGCAGAAGGCGCTCAACGCGCTCCTTCTGCGGGCGATGATGCAGGCCCAGTACAGCCCCGACAACATCGGCCACTTCGGTCTCGCGGCGCCGACGTACCTGCATTTCACGTCGCCGATCCGCCGCTATCCCGACCTGATGGTGCATCGCCTCCTCAAGGAGCACTGGGCGCGGGGCGGGGAGCCGCCTCGTGAATCCGAGCGGGACGAGCAGGAGGCCTTCCTCGCCGGAGTCGCGGCGCAATGTTCCGATCGCGAGCGCGCGGCGATGAAGGTCGAGCGCGACATCGACGCCTACTACGCGGCGATGTTCATGCAGGACAAGATCGGGGACGAGTACGACGCCGTAGTGGCGGGAGTGGCAGAGCGCGGCCTTTACTGCGAGCTCGCCGAGATCTTCGTCGAAGGCATGATCCCCGCCGAAGAGCTGGGTGACGCGACGGAGTTCGACGAAGCGCTGCAACGGCTCCGCATCGGGAGGAGCGGCAAGAGCTACGGCGTCGGCGACACCTTGCGGGTTCGCGTCGCCGCCGCCGATCCCGTCCGCCGCCGGATCACGCTCGTGCCGGCGTCAGCTCCCCGCCGTGAGGTTGTCGAGCCGGAGAGCGCAGCCGCGGAGGAAGAGCGGGCTACGGTTCCGCAGCCTGAGGGGAAGCCTCGCCGGCCGGACCGGCGGGCCCCTCGGCGGCCTCGGCCTGCGCCTGGGCGCGGGTCACCGCGCGGCCGCCCTGATCGTCGTAAACGAAGACGAGACGATCGTCGATGAACGGCCGGAAGTAAGCCGGCCATCCGACCCTGACCTCGTCCGGCTGAACGTCATCGCGCGAGGCAAGCCGCACGGAACGGGCATCGCCGCTCTTCGCGACCGGGAAGAGTCCGAGCCGGCCGGCGAAGTGGATGATTTCACCGTGGTCGGCCGTCACCTTCTTCGCCATCGGGGCCTCGCTCTATCAGAGGCCGACGGTACGAAGCAACGAACAGTGTCGTCCGTCCAACGATCCCGCGGTGACTAGCGCGGTTCGGGCGGAGGGCGTACATGAAGCGTCGCCGTGGCACACCGTTTCAATCTCGGCCGTCGGGCCGGCATCCTCCTTCCCCTTTCTTCGGTGCGTGGCCATCGCGGCGATCTCGCCACGTACGCCGACATGGGGGAGATCGCCCGGTTCCTGCTCACCACCGGGTCGACGCTCTGGCAGCTCCTGCCGCTGAACGAGGTCTCGCCGGGTCAGGACAGCCCGTACGCGGCTTCCAGCTCGTGCGCCCTCGAGCCCGTCTATCTCGACCTGGACTCGATCGAGGACCTGGGCGGTGAGCTGACGGACGAGGAGAAGCGCAAGATCGAGGCGGCGAGGCGCGCCGACCGCGTCGACTTCTCCCAGTACCGCGACGTGAAGCGCTCGGCCCTCGCGCGCGCGTTCCGCCACTTCACGGGCGGCGAGCTCCGCCTCGGCGGCCAGAGGGCGAAGGCGTTTGCCCGCTTTCGCGAAGAGCATCGCGGCTGGCTCGAGGACTGGGCGCTGTACCGGGCCTTGCACGACCAGCGCCAGAAGAGCTGGCGCGACTGGGAGCGGCCGCTGCGCGAGCGCGATCCGGAGGCGCTCGAACGCATGCGCATCGAGCTGCGCGATCAGATCGACGCGCTCGCCTACGCGCAATGGATCGCCGACGAGCAGTTCTGCAAGGGCCGCCGCGAGGCAAACGCGCTCGGCGTGAAGCTCATCGGCGACCTGCCCTTCATGGTGGCGGAGGATTCCGCCGACGTCTGGGCCATGCAGCGCTTCTTCCGGTTCGACGTGACGGTGGGAGTCCCTCCGGACGCCTACTCCGCCGACGGCCAGGACTGGGGCCTTCCCGTTCCGCGGTGGAACGAGATGCGAACGGAAGGCGATCCGTGGCTGCACATGCGCGCCGATCGCGCCGCGGAGCTCTACGACGCCTTCCGCGTCGATCACGTCGTCGGCCTGTACCGGACGTATGCGCGCCCGATCGACAAATCGAAGCCCTTCTTCGTGCCGGAAGCCGAGCACGAACAGAAGATCCAGGGCGAACGGATCCTGGCCCTCTTCGGCGAGAAGGCGGAGGTGCTCGCCGAGGACCTGGGTACGGTGCCGGATTTCGTTCGCGCCTCGATGAGCGAAAATGGAATCCCGGGAACGAAGGTGCTTCGCTGGGAGAACGACCAAGGCATTCCCCGCGACGTCCGCAAGTTCCCGGCGGCGTCGCTGGCCGTGACCGGAACTCACGACACCGACTCGCTCCTCACCTGGTGGGAAGGTCTGCCCGACCACGAGCGCCGCGAGCAGCTCAAGCAGCCCTACCTCAAGGAGCTGCGCGGCGATCCCCGCCGCTTCACCCACGAGACGCACACCGCCCTTCTGGAGCTTCTCTACTCGTCGGCCTCCGATGCCATCGAAGTCCCGATCACCGACGCCTTCGGGTGGCGGGAGCGGCTGAACACGCCCGGAACGGTCGGTCACCACAACTGGACCTGGCGGCTCCCCTGGCGCCTGTCGGATCTCTGGTCGGACCCGCAGGCGGTGGCGATGGCGCAACACCTGACACATCTTGCCGATAAGCACGGGCGTAGAGGCTGAGCCAGAACCGCCATCTCGCGGCTTCTGCACGCCCGTCGCGAGGAGGCAGTCGTGCGTCAGGTCCGCGAGCTACTCGGCGAGCTCCCACACGCTCGTGCGCGCCGCATGCTCGACGACATCGCGGCCGAGCTGGCGGGCGTTCGCCTGCCGCTCGCCACTTATCGCGTGCAGCTCCACAAAGGTTTTGGTTTCAATGCCGCCGCGTCGATCGCCGAGTACCTCGACGAGCTCGGCGTCACGGACCTCTACACTTCGCCGTATCTGCGGGCGGCCCCGGGGTCGAACCACGGATACGACGTTCTCGATCACCAGCAGCTCAATCCCGAGCTCGGCACGCCGGCCGACCATGCGGCCATGTGCTCGGCCGTCCGCGAGAAGGGCCTCGGCCACGTCCTCGACATCGTCCCGAATCACATGGGTATCGGGTCGGGGAACTCGCTGTGGATGGATCTGCTCGAGAACGGCCCCTCCGCCCGGGCGGCCCGTTACTTCGACGTCGAGTGGCACCCCGTCAAGGAAGAGCTGGTCAACAAGGTGCTGGTTCCGATCCTCGGGGATCGCTACGGGGCCGTCCTCGAGCGTGGCGAGCTCAAGCTCCGTCTCTTGAACGGGGCGTTCCAGGCCACGTATTTCGACCACGTCTTTCCGCTCAGCCCCCGCAGCTACGGCGAGATCCTCGCATACCGGCTCGACGAGCTCGAGTCGCGCCTGCCTCCGGGAGATGCTTCCCTCGACGAGCTGAAGAGCATCCTCACCGCCATCGAGCACCTCCCGACCCGGCACGAGCAGGACCCGGATCGGCTCGAGGAGCGCAGGCGCGAGAAGGAAGTCATCAAGCGCCGGGTAGCCGCGCTGTGCGCGACCGACTCGCGGCTACGGGAACATCTCGAGCAGAACGTCGCCCTCTACAACGGGGAACCGGGCAAACCGCGCAGCTTCGATCGCCTCGACAAGCTCCTGGGCGCGCAGGCGTACCGTCTCGCCCACTGGCGGGTGTCCTCCGAAGAGATCAACTACCGCCGCTTCTTCGATATCAACTCGCTCGCAGCCATCCGCGTCGAGGATCCCATCGTGTTCGAGGAGGCCCACCGCATTCCGCTGCGGCTCCTCGCCCAGGGCCTGGTGACCGGTTTTCGCGTCGACCATCCGGACGGCCTCGCCTATCCGACCCGCTATTTCCGCCTGCTGCAGGACTCCCACATCCTCGAGCGCGCGCGTGCCATGGCGGAGGGGAGGGGTCACCCCTGGCCCGAGATCGAGCCCGCCGTCCGCGAGGAGCTCTCCCGGGAGATCGCGACGCAGGGAGCGGCGTCGCCCCTCTACAAGCCGGTCTACGTGGTCGCCGAGAAGATCCTGGGCGGCACCGAGCGGCTCCCAGAGTCATGGGCGGTGCGCGGGACCACCGGGTACGACTTCCTCAACCAGGTGAACGGGCTCTTCGTCGATCCCGCCGCCCGCGACGTGATCGACAAGATCTACTCGCGCTACATCGGCGGGCACATCGACTTCGACGAGCTCGTCTACCAGAAGAAGAAGCTCATCCTCTACACGGCGCTCGCCTCCGAGATGAACCTCCTCGCGCGCCAGCTCAACCGCATCTCCGAGGCCAACCGCTGGACCCGCGACTTCACCCTCTACTCCTTGCGCGCGGCGCTCATCGAGGTGGTCGCCTGTTTCCCGGTGTACCGCACCTACGTCGGCGAAGACGGGACGGTCGACGAACACGACCGCAAGTACATCCTGCAGGCGGTCGCTTGCGCCAAGCGGCGCAATCCGGCCGAGAACGCGTCGATCTACGACTTCATCGCCGACATCCTCCTGCAGAAGTTCGCCGACTACGTGGTGGAATCGGAACGGCCGATCCAGCTCGCCTTCGTCATCAAGCTGCAGCAGGTCCTCGGTCCGGTGATGGCGAAGGGGCTCGAGGATACCGTCTTCTACGTCTACAACCGGCTCCTCTCCCTGAACGAGGTCGGCGGCGAGCCGAATCGCTTCGGGGTGAGCGTGCAGCAGTTCCACGCCGTCAACGAGCTGCGCGCGCGATCGTTCCCGAGGACGCTCCTCGCCACCGCGACGCACGACACCAAGCGCGGCGAGGACGTGCGCACCCGCATCGACGCGCTCTCCGAAATGCCGAAGGACTGGGCCGCCGCGCTCTCGTCGTGGACGCGGAAGGTCGACGGCCTCCTCCGCGACGTCGACGGGCGGAAGGCACCCGACCGCAACGAGCTGATGCTGTTCTTCCAGACGCTCGTCGGGGTGTGGCCGAACGGCTACGGCGCGTCGCTACCTCCGAAGGAGGAGCTGGAATCCCTCTCCCAGCGCCTTTCCCAATACATGTTCAAGGCGGTGAAGGAAGCGAAGGTCAATACCAGCTGGATCCAGGAGGACAAGAGCTGGGAAGAGGCGGTCCAGGCCTTCGTGCGCGACCTCTTCGCGCTCCCGCCGAGGCACGCCTTCTGGAAGGCCTTCCTGCCCTTCGCGGAGAAGATTGCCCGGGTCGGCGCCCATAACTCGCTCTCGCAGCTCGTCCTGAAGCTCGCCTCGCCCGGCGTCCCGGACATCTACCAGGGATGCGAGGTGTGGGACCTGTCGCTCGTCGATCCCGACAATCGCAGGCCCGTCGACTTCGAGATGCGCAAGAAGACGCTTCGCGAGATCCGCGAGGACGGCCAGCCGCGCGAAGAAGTGGCCCGCCGCCTCTACGAGTCGTGGCCCGACGGGCGGATCAAGCTGTTCCTCACCCAGGCGGGCCTACGCGCGAGGCGCGAAAACGCCGGCGTGTTCGGCGACGGCGCTTATGTTCCTCTCGAACCTCGCGGCGACCGTGCAGACAAGATCGTCGCCTTCGCGCGTCGGGACGAGGCCGGCGCGGCCGCCATCTGCATCGTTCCGCGACTCGTCGCGCCGTTCCTGGACGAGGGCCTCTTGCCCGCAGACGCCTTCGCGGAGACGATGGTGCCGCTGCCGTTCGCCCAGGAGGGCAGCGAGCTCACCGACGCCTTCACCGGCAAACGATGTGCCGTGAAAGACGGCGGGATTCGGCTAAAGGACGCATTCTCGGCCTTGCCCGTCGCACTTCTGCTTACATAGCCGCCCTTCCCCCGCCCCCGCGACCCGATCTAGGGTGCTTTGTAGCTTTGCAGTGCAGGCCGACTTCGGGGGACTGTGGAATGCGCACGGGGTGGATCGCTGTCGTACTCATGGAACGGCTAGCGGTTTCCGCCGCGTGGCCAGCGATCCAGACGCGTTCTCGCAGCGTGGTCGGCTAGCCAGATCTCTTCAAAACTTTCGTCTACGGGGGAAATTTCCAATGCAGTTGAGATGGATTGCGATCGGTGTGGTGTGTTTCTCGGCAGCGTTGCTGTCGGCATGCGGCAACGCTCCGGGGGGCATGTCCGCCCGGTCCGGGTCGGCGGCGATGTCGAAGGCGAACAGCCGCTACGACTCGTCCGACAAGGACAAGAACAAGAGCGACGACGACGAGTGCGAGGAGTCGGAGCATTCCGACAAGTCGAGCGATAAGTCGAAGTCGCTCACGATGAGCTCGAAGTCGAAGGACGACGA
>JBJMQD010000004.1:0-8900 GCA_045802855.1 Myxococcales bacterium
TATTTGGCGACATTCTCTCCGATCTCGGACCCGCGATCGCGGGCTCGATTGGCATCGCGCCGTCCGCCAATCTCAACCCCGAGCGCGACTATCCTTCGATGTTCGAGCCCGTGCACGGGTCCGCGCCCGACATCGCCGGACAGGGCATCGCGAACCCCATCGGCCAGATCTGGTCGGGCGCGATGATGTTCGAGCACCTGGGGCACAAGGATGCCGGCGACGCGATCGTGCGGGCCATTGAACGCGTCCTCTCCGAAGGCCCGCGGACGCGCGACATGGGCGGAAAGGCGTCCACGGAAGAGCTGGGAAAGGCGATTGCGGAGGCGCTGTGACGATCGTCGACGTTCGCGAGCGCACCTTCCCGATCGCGTCCCCGATCCGCAACGCCGTGATCGACTTCAGCAAGATGACGCTGTCGGCGGTGGCGGTGGTCACCGACGTCATGCGGGACGGAGCGCCCGTCGTGGGGTACGGGTTCAACTCGAATGGGCGCTACGGCCAGGGCCCCCTCCTCCGCGACCGCTTCATCCCGCGGCTCATGTCTGCCGATTCGAGATCCCTTCTCGATGCGACCGGCGAGAACCTCGATCCGGCCCGCGTCTGGGCCGCGCTCATGACCAACGAGAAGCCGGGTGGGCACGGAGAGCGTTCGGTCGCGGTCGGCACCGTCGACATGGCGGTGTGGGACGCCGTGGCGAAGATCGCCCGCAAGCCGCTCTTCCGGCTGCTCGCGGAAAGGTACGGAGCGACGACGGGCGGAGCGCCGCAGGCGCGGAGCATTGGAGACCCCCGCGTGTTCGTGTACGCGGCGGGCGGGTACTACTACCCAGGCAAGGGCTTGCAGGCGCTGCAGGACGAGATGCGCCGCTACGTCGACCGCGGGTACGGCGTCGTGAAGATGAAGATCGGCGGCGCTCCCCTCGAGGAGGATGTCCGCCGGATCGAGTCCGTCTTGCAGGTCGTCGGTCAGGGCTCACGCCTCGCCGTCGACGCCAACGGGAAGTTCGATTTGCAAACCGCCCTCGCCTACGGCCGCGCGCTCGCGCCCTTCGGACTGCGCTGGTACGAGGAGGCGGGCGACCCGCTCGACTACGCGCTGCAAGCCGAGCTAGGGCGCGAGTACGAAGGCCCCCTCGCGACCGGCGAGAACCTCTTCTCCCACCAGGACGCGCGGAACCTCCTTCGCTACGGCGGCATGCGCCCGGACCGGGACATCCTCCAGTTCGACTGCGCGCTGAGCTACGGACTCGTCGAGTATTTGCGGACGCTCGACGTGGTGCGTTCCGAGGGCTGGTCGCCGCGGCAATGCATTCCCCACGGCGGGCACCAGCTTTCGCTCCACATTGCCGCGGGCCTCGGCCTCGGCGGGAACGAGTCGTATCCCGATCTCTTCCAGCCCTTCGGCGGCTTCCCGGACACGGTCCGGGTCGTGGACGGGCACCTCACGCTGACGGAACCACCGGGGATTGGTTTCGAGGAGAAGTCGGATCTGATCGCGGTGCTCCGGACCATTTGAGCTCAGACGCCGAGGCGGCGCGCGAGCTTGTTTACCGAATCGCGGAACCCTTCCAGTCCTTCGGCGGAATTCGCCTCGACGAGCGCGCGCAGCACCTTCCCCGCTTCGGCCTTTCTTCCCCTCTTCGCGAGCAGGACGGCGCGGCACCGCTCGCGCATGGCCGAGAATCCCGGCAGCGCGGCGCCCGACTCCAGCTCTCGCAAGAGCGCGTCCTCGCTGTCGAACCGCGCGAGGAACGGAAGCGCCCGCTCCGCGAGAAGCGCCGAAATCTCCTTGGCGACGAGCGCACTGCTCACGCGAGGCTCGAGGCTCCACCAGATCGCCTCCTCGTCCGGCATCAGCCGCCCGATGCCGGCGGAGACGACCGGTTCCGCGCTGGCCGCGTTCTTCGGGAAGGGAGCATCCGCGAATGCCTCGTAGAACGAGACCGACGTCACCAGCAGGTTGATGGTGAATTTCGCCTCGTCGGGCTTCTTCAACTGGCTGGTCTGGAACTGCACGACGCGTGCGACCCCGTCTCCGAGCGCCACGAAATTTCGCGCCGACTTCTTGTACCCCGCCGCCGTGAGCTGCGCTGCGACGGCGGCCAGGACCTCGTCGAGGATTTCCGCGGGCGAGCTCATTGGTAGTCGGTGATCTTCTTGCGCGTGGTGCCGCGCCTGGGATCGCGGGCGCCCTGGCACTCCGTGCAGAGCAAGGCGTCCGGCATCACTTCGAGACGCTTGGGCGCGATCTCGTCGCCGCACTCGTCGCAGATCCCGAACGACTCCGGGTCGTCCTCGAGCTTGCGCAGCGCACGGTCGATGCGCGCGATCCGCTCCGCCTGACCTTTGTTCCGCTGCGACCCGATTGCCTGGAGCATCTCGGAGAGCGCCTGCGCGTCTTCGTCGGCGACACCGATATCGGTGTCGTCCTTGCGGTTCGGCTCGATCCGCACCGGCCCTTTTCCGAGCGCCTCCTGTCGCATGCTTTCGAGCTTCTTCTTCCACGCTGCGCTGTCGCGGCCGTTCATGGCGTCAAAGATTTGCGCGAACTTGCGCGCCAATGTCCAGCGTGTTGACAAGCCGACGACTCGCTGCTACCCAATCAAGCATGTTGCGGATGCTCGCTTGCGCGTGTTGTCGCGTCGGCCCCTCGGGCCGGCTGCGCGCGTGAGCCCATCGGCGACGATTCCCGTCATCCGCCCTTGAGCTGAAGCCCGCAACGGCCCGTGCCGCGGCGCGCATTCCTTGCGCGCGCGCACGCGGACGGCGGTGGTGCGCCATTTCCCATTTTCCCTGGAGGAGCTCGATGTCGTCGCAATCGAAACGAATCCCGATCGACTGGTGGGCGGTCATCGCCGCTCTCGGCGCCGCAGTGCTCGTGAAGGCGCAACTGTTGCCGCACGTTCCCTGGTGAGGACGCCATGAGCGAAGCCGTCGTCGTCCCCGTACGTCCCCTGGGCATCGGTGCCCGGATCGGGCGGATCCTGCCCGGCGTCCTCCTCCTTCTCACCGTCGGCTATGCGGGCAAGGTCTGCGAGGCTCTCTTGCGCGACTACGGCAAGGCCCATCACCTCGCGCTGCCGAACATCGAGTACGTCCTCTGGGCCATCGTCTTCGGCCTGGTCATCGCCAACACCGTGGGCGTCGCCGAGATCTTCCGTCCCGGCATCGCCACTTACGACTTCTGGCTCAAGTCCGGAATCGTGCTCCTCGGCGCCCGCTACCTGCTCGGCGACGTCCTCCGCCTGGGCGGAATCTCGCTCGGCCTCGTCGCCATCGAGCTTGCCGTCGCCATCGCCATCATGACGTTCGTCGGCAAAGCGTTCCATCTCAGGCCGAAGCTGACGAGCCTTCTCGCGATCGGATCGTCGATCTGCGGCGTCTCGGCCATCATCGCCGCGAAGCCCGCCATCGACGCGGACGACGACGACGCGACGTTCGCGATCGCCGCCATCCTCGCGCTCGGGGCGTTCGGGCTCTTCGCCTATCCGCTCATCGGACACGCGCTGCACATGAGCGACCGCGCGTTCGGGGTCTGGGCGGGGCTCGCGGTGGACAACACCGCGGAGGCCGCCGCCGCCGGTGCCGTGTACTCGGACGTCGCCGGCAAGGTCGCCGTCCTCACCAAGTCCACGCGCAACGCGATGATCGGCTTCGTCGTCCTCGCGTACGCCATCTACTGGGCGTCGAAAGGCAAGGCGCAGGAAGTGACGAACAAGGCGCTCTTCGTCTGGCAGAAGTTCCCCAAATTCGTACTCGGGTTCCTCTTCATCTCGCTGCTCGCTACCCTCGGCGCCTTCTCCGGACCACAGGTTTCGGACCTCGCGAACCTCTCGCGCTGGGCGTTCCTCCTCACCTTCGCCGGCGTCGGACTCAAGACCGACTTCCGCGAGCTGAAGAAGCAGGGACTGCGTCCCTTCGTGGTCGGCGCCCTCGCGGAGCTGTCGATCACCGTCGTCACCTTGGGCCTCGTCCTCGGCGCGGCGGCGATGTTCCAGCTCTAGCAACCCGTCGCCGGCGGTCGTTGCGTTCCTCCCCCCTGGAGGTCGACGATCGCCGGCCGCGGCACCGGTGGCCGATGGCGGGACTTGCCCCGGGGCAAGTCAAATTGGAACCCCGCAACGAGAAACCGGACCCAGTGAGCCGCATCGAGCTAGTCACGCGAATCGCCGCGCCGCCAGAGCGGTGCTTCGACCTGTCCCGCAGCCTCGAGCTGCACATGCGCTCCGACCATTTCTTCGAAGCTGCGCCCGGCGGCGGCACGACCATGCGCGACGTGTTCGACTACCGGGCTCCCCTCGGGCCGCTCGGTCGGATCGCCGAACGCACCATCCTTGATCCCTACCTGCGCCGTTTCCTCCTGGCGCGGAACGCCGAGATCAAGGCCATCGCCGAGTCGCGCGACTGGGAACGGTACATCCCCCGCGTCTTGAGCTCCCAGAAACGCCGGGAGGCCGCGGGTCGCTGACGCGGCCCCGGCCTCCAGCAGAATTCGCGTGGCGGACCGGACGGTCGCGCCGCTCGCGAAAACATGTCCGGCGGCCCGAAGGCTCGCCACTTGCGTCCGGTCCCCTGCGGAGGATCAAGGACCGCCTGCCGTCGCCCGGGAAGAGTCGCCTCGTCCCGTGCACCCTCTCCTGGAGGTTCGATGCTCCCCGGAGTGTTGTATGCGGATGGATTGCGGGGGCGTTCGGGTTTCCCCACTCCCGCAAAAGGAAGCCTCGTACGTTTCCGACGGGCCCCGCGGTATCTCTCCGTCCGCCGTCCACCGCCAGCGCGAACTGGCGGTTTCATCCTCCCTCGAGCTTGTCGCCTCCTTCAGAGTTCTACGGCCTGCGACCTGCCTCGCGGTCCCACACCTCACGGTGGGGGATTTGCGAAGCGCCTCCCTTGGGGTTCCTCTCCCTCATCGCGGCACCAGCAAGCGGCGTCCACCCATGCGCGGGATACCCGACCCCGCGCTACGTTCCGTCCTCGGCGTTTCACACGCCCTCGACGGTTTGCTCCGCCACCTGCCTTGCGGGTTTGTTTCGCCCCGCAGCCACGTCCAGGGTTTGCCCTCCAGGGGATTGTCCCTCGCGCGGAGCCGTACCGGGTTTCCCCGGCCCGTTCATGCCCTCCTGGCGTTGGACGCGAAAAGCCTGCGGTGTGACCCGCGCCAGCCTTCGCGCCCTCGACTTCAGGGCTTTCTCTCCCCGCGGCGAGTGCGGTGGCGAGCGGAACCTGTTTAGGGTTCCATCCGCTCCGCGCCCCTCCTGGGCTTTGCCTCCTCCGGGTTTTCCTTCCACGCACCGCGGAAACGATTTCGCGTTCCCTCCACCCACGGCCTTCGTTCGGAGCGAGCCCGCCCCGACTGGCCCTCGGCGTCTCTACGGCGCGGGGCGCGGTTGACCTGTGTCCAGGTTACCGACCCGCACGAGGTTTCTGACCTGAACCCCCATCCTCCTTTCGTAAGACGGGTTCGAGGCCGACGCGTCAGGCGACCCACCGAGTCGCCGGACATGCGCCACACAAAAGCAACGGATATGCCACCTTGCAAGCCTGCGAAAGGACGATCCGGCGCTCCAAGGCGACGTTCACGATCTGACCGATCGTCTGTGCATCGCCTGTGGGTGGCCGTTCCCCGCGCCTGTGCGAGACCTGTGACCGAACGAGGGAACCCCACCCCTGGATAACCTGTGAATGGAGCATCCATGCACCAGGTGTCCAGAAAATGGACAACGCTGGGAAGGCGCAGCGGATAGGCATGACAAATCCCCGGAGGGGTCCTATAGGGCCCGATTGTGGAAACCTCCTTTCCGAAAAGCGAAATCCAGGTCCTCCTGCTCGAGAACATCCACGAGACGGCGCAGGAGCTCTTCCGTGGCGAAGGTTTTCGCCTGGAGGCGGTGTCGCACGCGCTGAAGGAGGACGAGCTCGTCGAGCGGATCCGCGACGTGCATATCCTCGGCATCCGCAGCAAGACCCATGTCACCAGGCGGGCGCTCGAGAACGCCCGGCGGCTCCTCACGCTCGGCTGCTTCTGCATCGGCACGAACCAGGTGGACCTGAAAGCGGCGAACCACGTCGGCGTGCCGGTCTTCAACGCGCCCTTCTCCAACACCCGCAGCGTCGCCGAGCTCATCATCTCCGAGATCGTCGCGCTCGCTCGCAAGCTCGCCGACCGTAGCCGCGAGATGCATGAGGGAAAGTGGCGGAAGATCGCGACCGGATCGATGGAGGTGCGGGGGAAGACCCTCGGCATCGTCGGCTACGGGCACATCGGGTCGCAGGTTGGCGTGCTCGCCGAGTCGATGGGCATGCGGGTCTCGTTCTTCGATATCGGCAGCAAGCTGCCGCTCGGGAACATCCGCACCTGCCCGAGCCTCGAGGCCCTCTTGCGAGGCTCCGACTTCGTCACCCTGCACGTCCCGGGAACGCCGAAGACGCGGGAGATGATCGGGCCCAACGAGATCGGGATGATGAAGAAGGGCTCGTATCTCCTGAACGCGAGCCGCGGGAACGTGGTGGTCCTCCCCGCTCTGGCGGAGGCGCTGAAGAGCGGTCACCTCGCCGGGGCGGCGATCGACGTCTTTCCCGAGGAGCCCGAGTCGAATACCGACGAGTTCCTGACGCCGCTGCGCGGACTACCGAACGTGATCCTCACGCCGCACGTGGCCGGGTCGACGATGGAGGCGCAGGCGGCGATCGGCCGCGAGGTGGCGACGGTGCTGACCAAGTTCGTCAATGTCGGCGCGACGACCGGAGCCGTGAACTTCCCCCAGGTCGACCTCGCGCCCGTGGAGGGAGCGCACCGGATCTTGAACGTGCACAAGAACGTCCCCGGCGTGCTCCGCGACATCAACCGGATCGTCAGCGAGAAGAACGCAAACATCCAGGCGCAGATCCTCTCGACGGATCCGGACATCGGCTACCTGATCATGGACCTCGACCACGACCTGTCGAACGACGTGCGCAAGGCGATCGCGGCACTGCCGACGAACATCAAGACGAGGATCCTCTATTAGGACCCCGAGAGCGGTCGCCGTTTGATTCGGCGAGGATTGGTCGCGCCGGCTACGCGTCGATCTCACTCGACCGTTTTCTTCAGCGCGGCGGAACCGAGGTCCATGAGCGCGCGGATGTCCGCCTCCAGCTCGTCGGGCAAGAGATCGGCGATCCAGACCAGACGCGTCCCGCCCGCCGCGTCAGGAAACACCTGCATCGAGGCGTTGTGATGGGTGAGTCGCCCGCCGACGGCTGCCCAGGAGAAGCGCCGGGCGTCGTCGTCGACGTCGACGATCAATTCGCGGACGACGAGCCCGTTCGCGAAGGTGACGACGCGTGCGTCGCCGTCCATGCGGCAATCGACGAGGACGCCCGGACAGAGACGGCGGTGGACCTCTCCGACGTCGCGCACCGCGCTCCAGACGGATTCCGGTGAAGCGCGGACCAGGATTTCCTTGCGAATGGTAGCCATGAGGGACCTCCGGTTCGGCGACGACCGTAACCGGAGGCGCCGCTCCGATCTTGGAGAATGTTGCGGCGGACTCAGGTGCCGTTCAGGGAAAGAACGCCAGACCGACGCTGAAACCGAAATTCACGCTTGCTCCGGGAAACGAGAACTGCGTGCCGGCGGGAAGGCCCTCCTGCTGGATCAGGTGATCGTTGCCGTCCGGGAAGAACAAGAAGCCTCCGCTGACGTTGATGTCGATTTCGCGGTTGAGCGGGAGCTGCGCATAGCCTCCGACGGCGAACCCGTGGCCAACCAGGTTGCTGTAGCGGTAACCGACCACCGCGCCGATGTCGACGGTCGGCTGGGGAGCGAAGAGGCGCGCGTACAGATCCGGCCCGAGTTGAAAGCCGCTGTAAAAATGGAGATCCGGGTTCGAATAGACCAGCAACGGGATCCAGCCTGCGATGACGCGAACGCCGACCGCGCGGGTCCCGAGGGCCATCCCTCCGCCGAATGCGGTGAACTGGCCTGCATCCAGAAGCAGGCTCACCCCGCGATGGTCCGGGGCCGCCGGTTGCGGCGACGTCGCGCCCCGAGCGGGAAGGTGAGCAACTTGAACGAGGATCAACGCGGCAAGCCACAAGGCTCTCATCGGGAGAACCTATCTCGTCGCCGCGGGACGATCACGCGAGGGTCCGCATTGCGGATTCTGTGAGGAGAAGCCGTGGCGCACCACACGGTCCGGTTTGAAACGGCGGATCACGTAGCGACCGCCGTGCCTCGCGCTGGATCGCTGCTCGGTACGCGCCTCTCAGGCGCCGCCGACCAGGCCGCGAATGGTCTCGTCGAGCCCGGTCTTGCCCTGTACGGCGCGGTCGCCCTTTGGGGTCGCCTTCCCCGCGTTGAAGGCCGCGTACATTTCGGCGAACTCCTTCGCGAGCGAAGGGGAGAGGCCGGCCTTGGTGAGCGCCTCGACGTGCTGGGCGGGAGGGATGTCGACGATCCGCAGCGTCTTGCCCAGGGCCTTGCCGAGCTTCTCCGCCACCTGGCGATACGAGTACGCCGGGCCGGTCACGTCGACCACCTCGCTCTTCGCCGGAGGGTGCAGGAGCGCTTCGACAGCGGCCGCGCCGATGTCCTTCGTGGCGATCATCGGGAACGGATAATCGGCGTTGCCGAAGTTCGGGAAGATACCGGCTTCCTTGGCGGGCGCGACGGCGCTGCCGGCATTCTCCTGGAAGTACGAGGCGCGCAGGGCGGACATCTTGGCGCCCGATGCACGCAGCTTCTCCTCCAGGCGGTGCAGCGCCTTGATCGGGCCGGTGCCGGCAGGAAGGTCCGCCCCGATGGAGGAGAGAAGCACCACGTGCGGCACGCCGCTCGCCTTCACGGCGGCGGCGATCGCGTCGGCGGCGGCGTACTGCGCCTCGATGAAGTCCTTCGCCTGATAGTTCGGCGGCAGGAG
>JBJMQD010000042.1:0-11765 GCA_045802855.1 Myxococcales bacterium
CCCTCCCGCATCCTCCTCTGCCTCGCCCGAACGAGCGAGTCATAGGTCGGCGGCGGATCGGGATTCCGGTACAGCACCCCCGTATACAGCTCGGTCCCGTACGTCTGGGCGAGACGGAATGCGTCGACCAGGTCGGTCGGATCGTGCGCGATGCTTCCAAGCGGCCTCATCAGCGCCTTGTGCGCCTTGATCTGGTGCTCCTCGTCACCATAGGTGACGCAGGGAGACTGCACGTTCACGAACGCGAAGCCCGGATACCGGATCGCCTGCTCGATGACCGAGGCCAGCGCGGGCAGGTCGGCGGGCGTTCCCTGGGCGACGAACGGCGCTCCGTACGCGAGCACGTACGAGAGCGGGTTCACGGGGCTCTCCAGGCTTCCATACGCGGAGCTGACGGTCTTCTTCCCTCGCGGGCTCGTCGGCGACAGCTGTCCCTTGGTGAGACCGTAGATCTGGTTGTCCATCACCACGTACGCGATGTCGACGTTGCGCCGGATGGCGTGGGGAACGTGCCCGCCGCCGATGGAGAAGCCGTCGCCGTCGCCGCCCGCCGCGAGGACGAGCAGATCGGGACTGGCGATCTTGATTCCCTGCGCGATGGGGAGCGCGCGTCCGTGGACGCTATTGAAGCCGTACGCCGTCGTGTACCCCGGGATGCGCGAAGAGCAGCCGATTCCCGAGACGAACGCGATCTCGTGCGGTGGGCGGCCGATGGCGGCGAGGGCGCGGTAGATGGCTTGCACCACGCCGAAATCGCCGCAACCCGGGCACCAGATTGGCTTCAGGTCGCTCTTGAAGTCCTTCGGCGTGAGCGTGCAGAGCGAGGTCATGGGATCACTCCTGTGGCTGCAACGCGTCTTCGGACGCTTGCCGCTGGAACGAGAGAGCTACTTCGCGCAGCGCCGCGACGATCTCCTGGGGCCGGAACGGATTCGCTCCGGCCCGGCAGAACGACGTCACGCCGCCCGGCACGTCCACGAACATGCGTAGCAGCCGGTAGAGCTGGCCCTGGTGGGACTGCTCGACCACGAGCCCGCCCTTCACGGAAGCGAAGAAGTTCCGGTACACGCCCTCCGCGACCGGATAGAGGAGATAGGGCACGAGCAGCTTCACCCCGAGTCCCTTCGTGCGGGCGAGGCGGACCACTTCCCGGCAGACGCCGGCCGTCGATCCCCAGCTCACCAGCGCGAGCGGCGCGTTGCGGTCTCCCTCGATCCGGAACAGGTCCTCGCGGGTTCGCAGCGGCGCGAGCTTCTTGAACCGCTTCTTCGTGAGCCTCGCGTGCACCGACCCGCTGGCGGTCGGATCGCCCTTCTCGTTGTGCTCGATGCCCGCGGCCAGATAGTTGCCGCCTTTCATTCCGGGATGGCTGATCGGGCTGATCCCGTCCTCCGTCGCGCGGAAACGCACGTACGGATCGAGCTCGTTCCCTTGGGGGCGCAGGCGCTCGAGGACGGTGATCTTGGAGGTGTCGATCGGGTCGATGACTTCCTTGCGCTGCGCGATCTCCTGGTCGGAGAGGACGACCACCGGGGTCTGGTAGCGCTCGGCCAGGTTGAAGGCCTCGACCGTGATGTGGAAGGTGTCCGAGACGCAGGTCGGCGCGAGCACCGGGCGCAGCGTGTCGCCGTTCGCGGAGAAGACGGCCTGGAAGAGATCCGACTGCTCCGACTTCGTCGGCATTCCCGTCGAGGGCCCGCCGCGCTGCACGTCGACGAGGACGAGGGGCAGCTCGGCGATGCTGGCGAGACCGAGGATCTCGGTCTTCAGCGACATTCCCGGACCGGAGGTGGCGGTCATCGCCTTGTGCCCCGCGAACGAGGCGCCGAGGGCCGAGCCGATACCGGCGATCTCGTCCTCCGCCTGCAGCACCGCGCCGCCGTACTTCCAGAGCTCGCGTCCGAGGAGCTGCATCACCTCGGTCGAGGGAGTGATCGGGTAGCCGCCGAAGAAAGTGCAGCCGGAGAAGATCGCGGCCGCGGCGCAGATGTCGTTCCCGTCCACGACGAGCTTCGGCGTCGCCGCGCCGGGCTTGTCGATCGTCCGCGGCGTGGTGAGCGGATGGGCTTCGGCGTACTCGATGCCGAGCTGGAAGGCCCGTTCGTTTGCGGCGACGATCTCCGGTCCCTTCTTCGCGAGCTTCTTCTGCAGGCCGCGGAGGATGCCTTCCCTGGCGATGCCGAACCAGCCGGCGAGGAGCCCGAGGATGACCGTGTTCTTGCCCTTGTCGGTGCCGGTGGACTTGCGCGCCATCTCGCCGATGGGAACGGCGAAGACCGCCGCGGGATCGATGCCGGGCAGCGGCAGCGCGTCGGGAGCGACGCCCGTCGCGGAATCGTAGACGACGACGGTGTTTCCAGCGACGGGGAGCTCGGAGCCGAACTTGAGGAAGTCCTCCCAGTTGAGCGCCACGGCAACGTCGAGCGATCCGCCGGGATTCAAGATGGGATCGACTCCGAGGCGGACACGGCAGGACGACTCGCCGCCGCGGATTTGCGATCCGAAGCTCTTCGTCATGAGCGCGTGGTAGCCCTCGGTCGCGCAGGCGGCGATGAGCGACTCGCCCGCGCTGACGATTCCGTCGCCTCCGGAGCCGGCCATTCCGATAACGAGGTCGCGCAAGTCTGCCTCCAGTATCCGTACGGACCATGCAGGGTTCGCGCCGACCGCTCCTCTCTCGCGATGACGCGGCGAGCCGCAGCCATTGCGGCGCGACGGCCGCGCTACGCAATCGATGCGCCCGCGCGGCGCCTTTCCGCGACAGGAGCCGCGGAGCGGCGCTTGCACAGACCGTCAAAAATGGCCGGCGTCGTCGAAACCGGCTAGGTTTTGCAGACGGGGGCAGGGAAGGCCCATGAGCTTCGCCTTCGTTTCGCACCCGCAATGCCTCTTGCACCAGATGGGAGAGGAGCATCCCGAGCATCCCGATCGCCTCGGAGCGATCGAGGACCGGCTGCTCGCCTCGCGTCTCGACTGGCTGGTAACTCGCTTCGACGCGCCGGAAGCGACCCGCGAGCAGCTTCTCCGGGTACACGACGCGGCTCATCTCGACCGGCTCGCCGGGATTTCTCCGGGCAGCGGGCTCGTCGAGATCGATCCCGACACCCTGATGAACCCACACACGCTCGCGGCGGCGCGGCGGGCCGCCGGCGCGGCGGTGCTGGCGACGGACCTGGTGATGCGGGGCGAGGCCGAAGCGGCGTTCTGCAGCGTGCGCCCTCCCGGGCACCACGCCGGCCGGGGGCGGGCGATGGGCTTCTGCTTCTTCAACAATGTCGCGGTCGGCGTCGCCCACGCGCTCGAGCATCATGGGCTCACGCGGGTGGCGATCGCCGATTTCGACGTCCACCACGGCAACGGAACCGAGGAGATCTTCCGCGACGACCCGCGCGTCCTGATGGTCTCGATCTTCCAGCACCCGTTCTATCCGGAGAGCGGCATCGAGGGCCGTTCGGGGCGGATGGTCAACGTTCCTCTCGGGGCAGGCTCCTCGGGCGCGCAGTTCCGCGAAGCGGTCACCCGGGAATGGCTGCCGGCGCTGCACCGGTTCGAGCCGCAACTGATCTTCGTGTCGGCGGGGTTCGACGCGCACCGGGACGACGGCATGGCGATGCTGCGGCTGGTGGAATCGGATTACGGTTGGGTTACCGGAACGCTCCGATCGGTAGCCGAGCGGCACGCAAACGGCCGCATCGTCTCGGTGCTCGAGGGCGGATACGATCTTTCGGTCCTGGGCCGCTGCGTCGAGGCGCACCTGCGGGGCCTGCTCGGACCTTAGAGCTTCAAGGTCGCTCCGGTCTCGCCGTCGAAGGTGAATCCCAGCCGTCGCGAGACCTGCCGCATGGGAACGTTGCCGGGGAGGATCTCGGCGACGATCCGATCGAGCCCCCAGTCCCGGCCCACCTGGAAGAGGCGGGTGAGGAGCGCCGTTCCGAGGCCTTGCCCCTGGAGCGCATCGGAGACGAGGAGCGCGAACTCGCCGGCGCGGCCGCCGGAGAGGCGCATGAGCCGCGCCACCGCGACGATGTCGCCGCCGCGCTCCGCGACGAGCGCCATCTGCCTGTCGTAGTCGAGGAAGCACATGCGGGAGAGCCGGTCGTGGACGATCCGGGTGTCGAGCCTCATCACGCCCGCATACCGGAGGTAGACGCTCTCCTCGGAAAGCGTTCCGTGGAAGCGGACCATCTTCGGCTCGTCTTCGGGACGGATGGGCCGGATCGAGACGGTCTCGCCATTCTTGAGCTTGGCGGTGCCGACGTACTCGACGGGATACGGGCGGATCGCCGACCGGGGGAGGTCGTCGTTCGCGATCTCGCGGCCGTGCAGCACGATACGAGCGTCGAGGGCGAGAAGGCGCTCCGACGACGCGAGCATCGGGTTCACGTCGATCTCGCGGATGGCAGGCTTTTCCAAGACGAGCTGGCTGAAGCGGACGAGGAGCCTCTCCAGCTCGGCGAGGTCGACGCCGGCGCGCGCGAGGACGCGGTGGATACGCGTCTGCTCCATGGTACGCCGCGCGAGGATGGTGTTGAGCGGGGGAAGCGCAAGGCAGCGGTCCTCGAAAGCGTCGACGAGCACTCCGCCGGCGCCGTAGACGAGCACCGGGCCGAACTGGGGGTCGATGCTGCTTCCGATGATCAGCTCGTATCCGCGATGGCGGACGTAGGGCTGCACCGTGACGCCGTCGAAGCTCGCCGCGTCGACGGCGCCGCGGATCGCCTGGAACGCCTCGCGCACGGGCTGCGGCCCGATGAGGTCGAGGTGCACGCCGCCGACCTCGTTCTTGTGCGTGATCGTGCGCGAGGAGAGCTTCAGCACCACCGGGAACCCGATTGCTTGCGCCTCGCGCACCGCTTCTTCCGCGGAGGCGGCGAACCGCGTCTCGACGACGGGAATCCCGTACGAGGCGAGGACGCGCTTCGACTCGATCTCGGTGAGGATGGTGCGCCCCTCGGAGCGGGCCGATCGCAAGAGCTCGTCCGCGTCGGCGTGCGAACCGATTCGCTCCTCGGCGAGCGCAGGCGTCTCGTAAAGGCCGCGCAAGTTGTACGAGTACTTCCACATGTAGTTGAAGATCCGCGCCGCGGTGTCGGGGTACCAGAAGCAGGGAATGCCGGACTCGGCGAGGATGGTGCGGCCCGCGGCGACTTCCCCGCTCCCCATCCAGCTCGCGAGGAGCGGTTTGTCGAAGCGCCGCCGCGCGTAGGGCTTCATCCGTTCGGCGGTGCGGGCAGGATCGGTCGCATCCTGCGGAGCGAGGATGACGAGGATGCCGTCGGTTTCGGCGTCGTCGAAGGCGATCTCGAGCGCCTTCTCGTACCGCTCGGGATCGGCGTCGCCGAGCAAGTCGACGGGATTCGCGTGGCTCCAGCGCGGAGGGAGGACCGAATCGAGACGCGACATGGCCTGTGCCGACAGCGTCGCGGACTCGCCGCCGCCGGAGACGAGGGCGTCGGTCGCGAGGACCCCGGGCCCGCCCGCGTTGGTGATGATCGCCAGGCGCCGCCCCCGCGGACGGGGTTGCTTGTTGAGCGTGTCCGCCATGAAGAAGAGGTCGGCGATCGAGTCGACGCGCAGGACCCCGGTCCTGCGGAAGGCGGCGGTGAGCACCCGATCGCTTCCGGCCAGCGTTCCGCTGTGGGTGACGGCGGCCTTCGCGGCGGGCTCGGTGCGGCCTCCCTTGAGGACGATGATCGGCTTCTGCAGCGCCACTTCGCGCGCGGCGGAGACGAAGGCGCGGGCGTCGCCGACGGACTCCATGTAGATGAGGATGCTCCTCGTCCTGCCGTCGTTGCCCAGGTAGTCGATGAGGTCGCCCCAGCCCACGTCGAGCATCGAGCCGACCGAGGCGAAGGCGGAGAACCCGACGTTCGCCTGCAGGCTCCAGTCGAGGATGGCGGTCTGCAGCGCGCCGCTCTGGCTCAAGAAGGCGACGTCGCCCTTTCGCGCCATCGCTCCCGCGAAGGTGGCATTGAGCCCCGTGTGCGGGCACATCATCCCGAGCGAGTGCGGCCCGAGAAGCCGCATGCGCGCCTCGCGGGCGATGTGGAGGATCTCCTCCTCGAGGGCTGGACCTTCGGGAGTGTTGAATCCGGCAGTAACCACGATGGCGCCGCGCACCCCGGCCTTCGCGCACTCGCGGACCGCCGCGGGGATGGTGTCGGCCGGGTTGACGAGCACGGCCAGATCGACGGGCTCGCCGATGGCCGCGACGCTCGCGTACGACTTCACTCCCAGCACGGGAGTGCGCTCCGGGTTGACCGGGAAGACCGTGCCGCCGAACGGGCTGGTGAGGAGGTTCCACAGGACCCGCCGCCCGAGCGACCCGGCCCGGTCGCTCGCGCCGACCACCGCCACGCTGCGCGGGGAGAAGAAGACCTCGAGCGGGTGCCGGGCCCCGCCGAGGAAGTTCGCGGATTCCATCCGTAGTAGGTACTAGGACACGGCGCGGTGCGCCAGTCGCGTTCTGCGGGGGCGGTCCGGCGCGCGTGGGCCCGCGGCTATGGAACGGGCTACCGCGCCGACGCCACCTCTCCAGCCCCTGCCGGGCGCGGCTTCCAGAACTGACGCGGGAGCAGGGCGAGCGACACGAGCACGAGTTGGGAGAAGATGAAGCCGGACAGCGTCCAGACGGCGCCGTCCATGAAGCCGTACGAGTGCAGCCCGACGCCCAGCATGTTGACGCCGAACCAGGAGAGGCTGGTGATGACGTTGCCGAAGATCGCCATCGCCATGATGCCCTTCTCGCGCACGTAGCCGCCCCAGCGGGCGTGCAGGAGGAGCGCGTTCCATAAGACAATGAGGAGTGCGCCGTTCTCCTTCGGGTCCCAGCCCCAGAACCGTCCCCACGACTGGTCCGCCCAGATCCCACCCAGAACCGTCCCGATGAAGCTGAAGAACAGCGCGAAGCAGATGACCCCGTACGTCATGGAGACGAGCGCCTTCGTCGTCGCCGGGTCGAGACGCGGCGCGAGCTGGCGCCGGAAGGCGTAGCCGATCGCCAGCGCGCCGGCGAGATAAGTCCCGCCGTAGCCGATGGTGATCGTCACGACGTGGGTCGCAAGCCAGAAGTTCGAGTCGAGCACGGCGCGCATCATCTCCATGGTGTCGCCGTCGCCCGTCAGGTGGTGCGCGACGATGAGCGAGGCGAATCCCGCGGCCGCGGCGACGGCGGTGCCGATCCCGCGCCTGTACATCCGCTCGAGGAAGATGCCGGCGATCACCGCGGTCCAGCCGACGAACACGGCGGACGAGTACAGGTTCGTCACCGGGGGACGGCCCTGCAGGACGACGCGGGAAACAAGGCCCACGGTGTGGACGAGAGCACCGCCCACGAGGAACCCGAAGGCGGCCGGCCGGAGCACGTTGCGCTTCCACAGGAACGAGGCGAACAGCGCGAGCAGCGCGAGCAGGTAGATCACCATGCCCGCGTAGAACGGCTGGGCGCGATTGAAGAGCACTTCGTGACCGGCCTGGCCAAGGGCCTCGGGCCGTTCCAGCGCGACGAGCGACTCGAACCCCGCGACGCCGACGTTGAACAGCGCGGGATCCTGCTTCGCGTAGGCATCGCCGATACGGGCGAGCTGATCGAGGGCGCGATCGACCGCGGCGCCGGAGCGGGCCGCACGCAGGCCCTCGCCGATGCTCCGCCATCCTTCGGACCTGGCTCCCGAAGGCGGCGGCAACGGCCGGAACGCGGCAAGCTGGACGAGGCCGTCCTGCCGCTCCGCCGATCCCGCGGCCCCCGCCTGCGCAATCTCCTCGGCGAGGCGAGGCCCGTTCTTCACCTGCACCGTGTTCGTCAGCCGGTAATAGAGATAGATGCGGTCGAAGAGATTGACGATCGCGCCCTGGAAGCGGGTGCGCTGCTTGGGGTCGACCTCGCGCGCGGTCGCGGCCTGCTGCTCGATCTTCTCCAGATGGGGCGCGAGCGTCCGGAACGCGAAGTACCGGTCGGCGGTCTGCCGCAGCCCGATGAGCCCCAGGATATCGGGATCGTTGATGAAGAAGATCGGCTGCATGTCCGCCACGTCCGGACGGAAGAGCGCGTCGAGGAACCACTCGTCGGGGCCCACCGTACGGCCCTGCCAGGTGAACGCCTGCTGGCTGCGGATGAGGAGCAGCGAGTTGCGGGCCACGGAGTCGATCGGCTTCACCCGTCCGCCCTCGAGGACCGGCAGGCTGCTGAAGCGGTCGATGTCGAATCCGCGGGTCTTCGCGGGAGGCAGGAGCGCGGTGGCGGTGGCCGCGATGGCGAGGAACGCCGCGCCCCAGGCAACGAGCTTCGAAATCTGCATTTTCAAGCCTCCACCGCGGCGTGGCGCCGCGCGACGGAACGGCGCAAGCTGATGGCGAAGTGCAGTAGCAATCCGAGCGCCACGAGCACGCAGGAGGCGTAGGGGAGGAGCCAGCCGGGGTTCTCCACCACCTGCAGGATGGAGAGCGTGTCGTTCTTCCCGAAGCTCGCCTGGTAGAACGCCTTCCCGCCGTAGCGCAGCGGCTGGTTCATGTAGATGAGCACCTCGCGCGACTCCCCGGTCGACGGCCGCGAGAGCTGGACCAGGCTGGAGAAGTTCTTCGGGATGTCCGTCCCCGCGTACACGTCGTGCGAGAACTTCTTCAGCGTCATCGCGAACGGGAGGTATTCGCGCTTCTTGCGGAGCGAGAGCGCGTAGGTGCGGCCCTCGTGGGTGAACGACTGCGGAGCGCCCAGCGCCTCCGAGACGAGCCAGATCCCGTAGCTCTTCGGCCCCGCGAACGGCTCGACGAACGCAGCCACGCGATCGCTCTGATCCTCGCCGGAAACGGGCGCGGCCTCGATCACGTTGACGCCCGGGCCGATTCCCATCGTCGCGGGCGAAGGAGGATCCTTCGGCTCGCGCCTCGCCATCTCGGAGTTCTTGTAGAGGGCGTTCACCTTGAGGAAGAGGGGCGTGCCGGGAATCTCGATGTACTTGTCGGGCACGAGGAGGGACTCGGGAATCGCGTAGACCTGGTCGTGATCGGCGTCGGTCGTGTCGATGACGGCGAGCTCGCGCTCGCGGGTGCTCTCGACGAACTCGACGGTCTTCCCCTCCTCGACGGAGAGCTGCATCTCGACCTGGAAGAAGCTGGTCACGAACTCGCCGGCGAAGAGGACGATGAGCCCGAGGTGGACGATCCAGAGCCCGGCCTTGCGGAAGCTCATCTCGAGGCGCCTCGCCTGCGCGGCGACGAGGTTCAGGGTCAGCACGAGGCCGACCATGCCGCCGCCCGGAAACACCGGGATGTGCCAGGTCGTCCCGGGCACCGTGCCCCAGACGAAGAAGCTGCGGATGTAGGCGTTCACCGCCCCGAACACGCCCAGCTGGACCTGCGCGAGGGTGCAGGCGACGACGAGCACCATCAAGAGCACGAGGCAGATGATGGTCAGCTTGAGGGACGTCAGCGCGTCCACGATCCGGTGTCTAATTCGCGGCATCGAAGTGCAAGCTCCGCAAGAGGTGGAGGAAGTCGGAACGGGAAGAGGCGACGGGGTTCTCGTCGCCGAGCATCTTGATGAACCAGGTGCTCTCCTCGGAGACGAGGATCGCGGCGAGCAGCCGGCTCTTCTTGTCGCCGTCGCTGACGAAGTCGTAGACCGAGATCGCACCCGCCTTGGTCTTGATCGAGCCGCGCGCCTTCGCGAGCGTCCGCTCGTCGATCGCGCCAAGCCCGATCTGGCCGCGCCAGCGGTTCACGTTCGCAAGCTCGCCGCCCGCGGGACCCGGCAGCACGACCACGGAGACGTCCACCTTGCCGTTCACCGCCGGCTTGATGGTGGCGTAGCGGACGCCGGCGGCCCGCGATTCCGTCCAGCCCTTGGGCAGGGTCCATTCGAGCGTGCTGGTGAGGCGCTCCGCCGGTGAATCCGGAACGCCTGCACCGTCCATCGCGAAGGCGGAGGGAGCTTGGGTTTCAGCCGTCTTCTTGACTTCGTAATGCGTGACCTCGGCGCGCCGGCAACCGGCGAGGGCGAGGAGCAGCGCAAGGAAGCAGTTCCGCATCATCGGAGGCCCCGGAGTGAGCACTGGCGGCCTCCTTTGCGAAAGGTGCGCCACGCTCGTATCGAGAGGGATTACGCTCCACGCTCTGCAGGAACTGCATCGGCGCCAGGGCCTGCGCAAAAGTTGCGTGGGGCACGGGACGTGACGACCTAGCGGACCACGAGCACGGGCTTCGAGCAGATCTGCACCAGCCGGTCCGCCACGCTCCCCATCAACGCCCGCGACAGCGCATTGCGGCCGCGATGCCCGACGACGACCAGGTCCACTTCTCCGGCCCGCGCGAGCTCGGCTAGCGTTTCCGCCGGCGCGCCCGGCTCGACGATGGTCTCCACCGTCACGCCGCTTCGGGCGACTTCGCTCGCGATCTCCTTCGCGAGCGCGGCGGCGTGCTTCGTCGCGTCCTGCTGCCACTCGGCGGCCCGCTCCATGAGCTCGGGAGCAGCGAGCGCCACTGGAACGTCCGCGACGCTAGCCACGATCAGCTGGCTGCCCATTGCCTTCGCGAGGTTCGCCGCGCACGCCGCCGCGGCCCGCGATTCCTTCGATCCGTCGACGCCTACCAGGATCCGTTTCATCGAACGCCTCCTTCGGCGGAAGTCCATCCGCCGCTACCGATCCTTTTGTTCAGGAATCGTGCCGCATTCTGGTCGGAGCAGACTTTTCGCGGCGAAGGGGCCTGCACGGCTTGCGTTTCGATCCGATGGTTGGTTTTCACATCGCGCCTTCTTCCGCCACACTAGCAACGGCATGTTTCGTGAAGAGAGATGTTGACCGTGTGGGGCCTTTCAGCATGAGCGACATCGATCGGAAGCACGTCCTCCTTGCGCAACACCAGGGCGTCGTCGCGCTGGCGTCGATGGTCCGCGCGGCCGCCGGAGCGGTGCTCTGCGCGGAAGACCCGGTGCCCGCCTCGCACGTCGACTCTCTCGAGCGATCCATCGAGGCGCTCGCCGCCCAACTCGAGGCGCACCTCGATACCGAGGAGGGTCTCCTCCGCCCCGTCTTGTGGGGGCTCGGATCGTGGGGGCGCTTTCGATTCGACATGCTCCGCGCCGAGCACGTCCAGCAGCGGGCGACGCTCTGCGCCCTCCGGTCCGAGCGATCGGGGATCGAGACCTACCGCCGCGCGCGCAAGGCGGCCGCGCTGGCGGAGGAGATCGTCCGCGACGTCGCGGTCGAGGAGCGCGACCTCTTTTCCGCCGTCTTTCCCGATCCGGAAAACACCGGGTCCACGGCACTGAGCGGCGAAACGCTTGCCGCGAGCGACGTCGCTTCCCGCCGCTGACCGCAAGCCCTGCGGGGCTAGACCGTCCTCGACATGAAAATATCGCACGGCTACGACTTGGAACGCAGGATAATTCCACGTTCGCGGTTCGCGCCGCGGGTGCCCCTGGGGGGCGGTCGGTCAGCAAGCGATCGAAGCACGACCGGAGGCGCGATGCGATTCGATAACTAATTCACAAGTGTAATGCGTTTTGCACAGCTCTCCTTACCCCAGGGACACGTCATCGTGGTGCCCAAGGAGATCGTGGCGATGTTCCCTGCCAACGCGCTCACCTGGGAGTAGATGTTCAAGTCCGCGCCGGCGTCGTACGGCCTCACGGCCGCCGGCACCATCCAGCTGATCGGGTCGATCCGAACACGCCTCGGCAGAGCCTCGTGTTCAGCGTCCGGAACCCCGCCTCGCCACGCACGGGATGCGAAGACCATGGTCAGTATTTTTCGAAACGAGAAATCCCT
>JBJMQD010000074.1:0-4936 GCA_045802855.1 Myxococcales bacterium
GGCCCAGAAATCGTCGGTGTCGACGATCCAGCCCTTGTCGAAGTTCTGCTGGATGCTGTGCCAGCTGATCTTGGCGAACTCCTTCCCGGCCGCGTAGTTCCAGCTCCAGATGGCGGTGTTGAGGAAAAGAACCTCGCCGAACGGAATCAGGTAGCTCTTGTCCGGCGGCGGCACAGGGGTCGCGGGGAAGGCCGGATCGGCGTACGGCGGGGGCGTCCGGTAACGGCTCTCCAGACGCTCCTGCTGCGCCGCCGCGGGGAACGCCGCGGCGGCAGCAAAAATTGCGGCGGAGACGCGCAAAATCCGGATTCGCATGGACGTCCGCTTTCGACGACCAGGCTTTTGCAGGAACGCGACCAATCGCGGGAACTGGCGCTCGACCGTTGCGCCCTGGCTTCGAGGGCGGCCGGAACCACAGCGCTTGCAACGTTTGCGGGCTAACGAATTTGAAAGTGCAAATCGTTCAGGCCGACCCGACGTCGTCGGGCGACTGCCCGATCTCCACCACCAGCGGGTGGCGGGCTCCGGTCCGCAGCGCCTCGATCAGCTCGGCGTTGCGCTTCTGCGCCGCGGTCCGGACGATCTTCAGCGTCGGCGTCAGGTCGCCCGACTCGATGCCGAGGCGCAGCGGGGTGAGCGCGATGCGCCGTACCCGCTCGTAAGACACGGGCGTGAGGACGTTCGCGGAGCGGATCGCGTCCGCGATGGCCAGGCGGAGATCGCCGAGCTCGATCAGTTCCTCGAGCGTCCGCGCCTCGAACCCGCGGTGCTCCGCCCAGGCCTGCGCCGCCGGAACGGACAGCCAGCACAGGGCGGTGGCGTGCTGCTGCCCCGGACCGAGCGCCATCGCCTGCTCGAGAAGCGGCGTCGCGGCGAGGATGCGCGCCTCCAACGTTGCGGAGGACAACTTCTCGCCGTTCTCCAGCTTGTACTCCCCGTCGACGCGGCCGCGGATGCTCAGGCCGTGCTCGGTCCATTCGCCGAGATCGCCGGTGCGCAAGAACCCGTCCGCGTCGAGGACCCGCGCCGTTTCCTCGGGGTGTCCGTGGTAGCCGCGCATCACCTGGGGTCCCTTCACCAGCACCTCGCCCTGCGCGGCAGACGTCGAAGCCTCGTGCGGGGCGAGGCGGACCACGGTTGCCGGAAGCGGCCAGCCGACGACTCCCGGGACGCGTCGCTCCTTCGGGCGCGTCAGCGTCACGCACGGGCTCGTCTCGGTGAGACCCCACCCCTCGTGCACCTGGATGCCCGCGTCCCGGAAAAAGCGATCGCATTGCGCGCTGAGGGGCGCCGCCGCGGTGAAGACGAAGCGGAGGCCCGGATGGAGGACCGTCTTGCGCACTTCGGGATCGGCGAGCGACCGCGCCATCAGCCCCTGGTAGACCCGGGGGACGCTGAAATAGACCGTGGGCTTCACTTCGGCATAGTTCGCGAGGAGCCGCTCGAGGTCGCGCCCGCGGCTGTCGTCAATGACGTAGAGCGCGCGCAGGTGCAGCGCCATGAAGCGCTCGAAGAGGGCGCCGAAGCAGTGGTGCCAGGGCAGGTAGCCGAGGAACACGTCCCGCTCGGTGGCGTCCCAGACAGCGCCGACCGCGGCTTGCTGGGAGAGGACGTTGCGATGGCTGAGGAGGACGCCCTTCGGCTGTCCCGTCGTGCCGCTCGTGTAGAGGAGGTAGGCGACGTCGTCGGGCGCGGGCTTGTAGGCGCGCGCCTCCGCGAGCAGGGCCGGAGTTGCGAGCGCCTCGAGCTCGTCGAGACCGAGGGCGCGCTCGGGAGGGATGGGGTTGCCGTCGAGCACGACGATCCGCTCGATGCTGGCGAGCGGAGCGACCCGGTTCTGCTGCGCGGCGGTGCCGCAAAACGCCACGCGTGCTCCGCTGTCGCGCAGGCAATGCGAGAGCGTCTGCCCGCCGTACTCGGGAAACACGGGGACGGCGATCGCGCCGAGCGTGACCACGCCCAGCTCCGCCACCAGCATCTCGGCGCGGTTGTGAGAGACGAAGCCGACTCGATCGCCCGGGCCGACCCCGAGCGATCGCAGCCCCGCCGCGACGCGCAGCCTGCGGTAATCGAGCTCGCCCCAGGACAGGTCCGTCCACTTGCCCGCGGGATCGCGGAAGCGGACGGCGGTTCGGGCGGGATCGCGCGCCGCCCGGGCGGCGATCATCCCGCCGATGTCGGGTTCGACCGGAGGAAGCGGAACGTCGGTCGCCACGTCTTTCAGCGAGGCGGGCGAAGAGTTCGCCATGGGCGCATCCTACTCCGGTCAGCCGGGGAGCCCCGGCGCTTCGTGGCCGGTCCGCGAGACATATTCAACATATCCGCCGCCGTACGAATGCGGTCCCTCGCCGGAAAGCTCCAGGACGCGATTCGAAAGCTCGGAGAGGAAATGCCTGTCGTGCGAGACGAAGAGCATCGTCCCTTCGAAGTTCCGCAGCGCGTCGATGAGCATCTCCTTCGTCCACAGGTCGAGGTGGTTCGTCGGCTCGTCGAGCACGAGGAAGTTGGGCGGGTCGAAGAGCATCCGGGCGAGGACCAGGCGGGCCTTCTCGCCGCCGGAGAGGACGCGGACGGGCTTGTCCGCCTCGTCGCCCGAGAAGCCGAAGCAACCGGCGAGCGTCCGGAGCGCGCCGATGCTCGCCTTGGGGAAGGCGTCGACGAGCGTCTCCCAGACGGACTTCTGGCCGTCGAGCACGTCCATGGCGTGCTGCGCGAAGTACCCCATCTTCACGCTGCCGCCGACTGAGACGTCTCCTCGATCGGGGCTGGTCGCGCCGGCGACGAGCTTGAGGAGCGTCGTCTTTCCGGCGCCGTTCACGCCCATGACGCACCATCGCTCGGAGCGGCGGACGAGGAAATCGAAATCCCGATAGATGATCTTCGAGCCATACGACTTGGAAACGCCGTCGAGGCGCGCCACGTCCTCGCCGGAACGCGGCGGGCGCCCGAACTCGAACTGGACGGTCTTGCGGATCTTGGGCGGCTCGACCTTCTCGATCTTGTCGAGCTTCTTGATCCGCGACTGCACCTGGGCGGCGTGGCTTGCGCGCGCCTTGAAGCGCTCGATGAAGGCGATCTCCTTCTTGAGCATCGCCTGCTGCCGCTCGTACTGCGCCTGCTGCTGCTGGTCGGCCAGAGCGCGCTGCTGGACGTAGTACTCGTAATTGCCCGAGTAGGTCGTCAATTCGCCGGCATCGATCTCGATGATCTTTCCCGCCACCCGGTTGAGGAATTCCCGGTCGTGGGAGGTGATGAGGATCGCGCCTTCGAAGCCCTTGAGGAAGTTCTCCAGCCAGATGAGCGATTCGAGATCGAGATGGTTGGAAGGCTCGTCGAGGAGGAGCGCGTCGGGGTTCATGAGCAGGATGCGCGCGAGGGCGACGCGCATCTTCCAGCCGCCGGACAGCTCCCCGACGTCCTGCTCCATGCGCTCCTGGGAGAAACCGAGGCCGGCGAGGATCTCCCGGGCGCGCGCTTCCAGGCCGTAGCCGCCCAGCTCCTCGAAGCGCGCCTGCACGTCACCGAATCGCTCGAGGAGCGATTCCATCCGGTCGGCCTGGGCCGGGTCGGCGAGCGCGTGCTCGAGCTGGCGCAGCTCCGCGCCGATCTTCGATACTGGCCCCGCGCCGTCCATCGTCTCGGCGACGACGGTCCTGCCTGTCATCTCCCCCACGTCCTGGCTGAAGTGCCCGATGGTGACGCCGCGGTCGACCGAGACCTGGCCCTCGTCCGGCTCCTCGGCCCGCGTGATGAGCCGGAAGAGGGTCGACTTGCCGGCGCCGTTCGGTCCGACGAGCCCCACGTGCTCGCCGCGGTGGACCACCGCGGAGGCGCCGACGAAGAGGACCTGCTTGCCGTGCTGCAAGGCGATGTCGTCGAGGCGGATCACGGGAACGTCGGTCTAGCACCAGTTCGTGCCAGAATCCGCGACCCATGCGCTTCCCTGTCTCCCAGAGGGACGGTCTGGCGAGTTCCCTCGTCGCGATGCTGCTCCTCGCTGGTTGCGCGAGCGCAATGGTCGCATCCACGAAGGATGTGGCTCCCAAAGGGGAGCTGCGGGTGGCAATCGGCGTAGGCCCCGCCGCCTCGCCCTTCTGGGCGACGCGCGACAGCGGTATCGGCGGCGTGCGCGGCGTCACCGTCGATCTCGGCAAAGCCGCCGCGGCAAAGCTCGGCGTGCCCCTCAAGCTCGTCGTCTACCAGAACTCGGGCGAGATCACCGCCGCCGCGGCGCAGGACGCCTGGGACATCTCGTTCCTGCCGCAGGACGCCGAGCGCGAGAAGTTCGTGGACGCAGGCCCCGCGTACGTCGTCTACGAAAGCAGCTATCTCGTGCGCGCGGGCTCCGACATCCGCGGCGCCGCCGAGGTGGACCGGGACGGCATCCGCGTCGGCTGCGTGGAGGGTACGAGCACGTCACGCACCGTGGCGAAATCGCTGAAGCATGCGACGCTCACGTTGTTTCCCAAGCCGGACGGCGCCGTCGAGCTGCTCGGACAAGGCGGGCTCGACGCCATCGCCATGGGACGCGAGACGCTCATCGAGTTCTCGAAAAGGCTTCCGGGCACGCGCCTCCTCGACAACATCATCCAATCGACGGGCATCGTGGTGGTGGTGCCGAAGAACCGGCCCGCGACGCGCGAGTGGGCCGCACGGTTCCTGGAAGAGGCGAAGGCGAACGGCACCGTGCGGCGCGCTCTCGACGGCGCCGGCTTCACCAACGCGGCCGTGGCACCGCCGGCGGCGAAACCCTAGTACACGCGGACGCGCTGGTCGGGCGCGAGGTACAGCTTCTCGCCCGGCTTCACGTCGAACACCTGGTACCAGGGGTCGAGATTGCGGACGGTATCGGCGCGATATTCCGGCGGCGCGTGCCCGTCGACCACGAGCCGCTGGCGCAGCGCGGCCTCCCGCAGCTTCGAGCGCCACGTCTGCC
>JBJMQD010000089.1:0-10484 GCA_045802855.1 Myxococcales bacterium
TTCCTCGCCCTGGGTGGGATAGATGCGCGAAACCTGCCCCCCTTCGTCGATCGACAGGAGCCACAGGTTGCAGGGTCTCGTGTTGCCAGGGCGCACCTTGAATCGCAGCGCCGCCTTGGGATTCACCTTGGCGCCGTCGGAGACCGTCGTCGCGCCCCTGTCGCTGGTCGTGTAGACGACGAGCCCGAGACCGCCCTTCACGCCGATGTAGTCCTCCGGCGGACCGTCATTGCTCGGCTTGGGAAGAACGACGATCGCCAGGGCGGCCGCCGCGGCCATCGCCGGGACCGCCATCATCCAGCCGCTCAGGGAGAAGCGCCGCCGCGAGTTCGCCTCGACGACCCTGTCCAGCGTCGCGGGGAGCACGAACCGGCGGAAGTCCTCGCCTTCCTTCTCCATCCGCGCAAGGCGCGCCTTGCACGTCTCGCAGCCGCCGAGGTGATCGGACAGGCTCGAGCGCTCGGGGTCGAGCAGGTAGGCCTCCATGGCCAGCTCGGAGGGATGCTTCCTCATGACTCGCTCCGATTCACATACTTGCGCGCGTTGGCGACGAAACGGTCCAGCTTGCGGGAAACGGTGCGGCGCGAGATGCCAAGCACCTCCGCGATCTCTTCGTGCTCCATGCCGTCGACGAACACCCCGACGGCGATGGCCTGGGTCTTCTCGTCGAAGCGGGAGAGGATCTGTTGAACGATCTGCCGCTCCGGGAGCGCATCGAGGTCGCTGGCCGACTCCGGCTCCGCCATCTCCAGCTCGGGCATCGGCTCCTCGCCGCGCCGCCCGGCGTTGCGGCGGAAGTTCAAGCAGTGGTTCGTCGCCACGCGATAGATCCACGGCAGGGCCGTGTCGCGTCCTTCCAGTTTTGCCACGTCGCGCATGAGTTTCCCGAAGACCTCTTGGGTCGCGTCGCGGGCCGCCTCCTTGTCGCCGAGCAAGCGCAGACACCGCCGGTAGATGGCGGGGCCATAGAGCTTGTAAAGCTCGGCGACCTTCTCACGGCCGCTGACCAACGTACCCTCCGACGTGTCACACACCGGAGAGGGCCGACCGCGGGACAAAAAAAACGCGGGAGTCCGTCGCCGGGCTCCCGCACATTTACATGGCGGATGAAGAGAGGCTACTTGCAGGCCGCCTGGTAAGTGGCCGTAATGTGGGACCCTGCCGGCGGCACCGCCGACGCCGCGAAGACGATGCGGTTGTTCGGCGCGTCGTAGGTCCATGTAGTCACGACTGCGCCATTCACCGTCACGACGATCGCCTGGGGGTCCCGGGGCATCGCGGAGAGCTGGAAGCTGGTGAGCGGCAGGAGCAGCCCGCCCAGGGCGTTGTCGAGAAGCGCCCCGAAGTTCGACAGGTCGCAGACGTCGTACAGGTTCCCGTGGAACGCGTCCGCGATCTCCTTGAACCGGACGCCGACTCCTTCCGCGGTGGAGCACAGGCGCAAGGGAACGATGCCCGCGAAGCTCACCAGGTCGAGCGCGCCGTGTTTGGTGGCCGCGATCCGGGCGACGTACTCCGAGACCGGCCGCGGGCTCACTTCGTCGTTCGCGTCGTCGGCGTCGCTCACGGCGAGAATCGCGAGGCGCGCGTCGTCGCGCAAGAAGCCCGCGTTTCCGTCCGACGGGAAGAGCGTCCCGGGCGCCTTCGTGGAGGTGCTGAGCGGCGGCGTCAGCGCGGCGACCGCGGGCTCGAGGAAGCGCTCGTCCCAGTGGCAGGTCCCCACCGCGGTGTTGGCGAAGAGGGCGCTCCGGACGTTGGGCGTCGAAGGGGTGAGCAGGCGCGGCCTCGAGCCGTCGACGGGGAAGAACCGCCCCGCCTCGCCGCCCGACGCTCCGCCGGAGCACTGCGTGAAGCCCGACGTGTAGGCCTGCATGCCGGTCGAGGTGATTGCGATGTGGAAGTCCGCGTTCGCGAGCGCGATGCGGTTCCAGAGGTGGTCCAGATTCGCCGCGAGCGCTCTCTGCTCCTCGGCCATGGAGCCCGAGTTGTCGATCACCATCAGGAGGTCGACCTTGGGCGTCGACTGGTCCCACTGGTCGACCACGTTCGTCGTCTGCAGCACTCCGCCGAGAACGCCGACCTGGTACGGATCGGGCCGGGTGGAGGCGGTGACCTGCAAGGCGGCGACGTCGTCTCCGATCGTGCTCGTGTCGTAGGCCATGGTGACCGGGACTTGTTGGTTGCGGCCCACGGTGAACGGCAGCTGCGGCATGGCGACGATTGCGAAGTGGCCCGGCGTGAGCTTCACGTCGCTCACCGTGACGGCCCCGGCGCACTGGTTCGTGAGGAAGGCCGACTGGGTGGCGATGCTGCACCCGAGCTGGGTGCCGCCGAAGTCGATCGCGCCGGGAGTGATGAAGAAGCAGCCGCCGTCGCCGGTTCCGCGCAGATCGACGAGCACGGTCTGCAGCGCCTTGTTGCTCATGTAGAAGGCGACCTGTCCCGTGTACTGGACCTCCGCTTCCGGATTGAAGGCGACGCGCACCGACATGCGGCCGCCGGGCGGAACCTGACGTCCCGCCGGAGCGACGTTGCCGGGCCAGTAGAACACGGGGCCGCCCGAGATGATCTCGGGATCGCCGAAGATGCAGTCGTCAGGGCCGTCGTTGACGAGCTCGAATCCCTGGACCGTCTGGTCGAAGAGCTTCGCCACGCCGAAGTCGACGGGATTGTTCGGGAGGATCCGGACCTGGCAGGGAGCGAGATCCCTCGCTCGCGCCGTGAGCTGCACGGTCGTGGTGGGGTGCAGGGCGTCGTTGGTGGAGATCGTGAGCGTCGCGTTGTCCGGGCCCGCTACCGCCGGCGAGTAGCCGATCACCATCTGCCCCGTCGCGCCCGGCTCGCCGAGCCTCCACGGCGTCCCGGGCGCGCTGAAGCTCCACGCCTGCGGATTCGCCGCCTGAAGCGTGATCCCGGTGATGATCAGCGGATCGGCCTGCGTGGGATCGAGGCCGACGTTGGTGAGAACGAGCTTCTTCGTGCGCGTCGTCCCGATCGCGGTCGGGCCGATGTCGAACGGAACCGGTTTCGCCGAGAGGACGGGCCCATATCCCGAGCCGGTCGCGTCGAGCGTCGCCGGCGCGCCGTCGGAGGCGATGAACAGGACGTGGGCCTGCTGTCCGCCCAGGCTCGTGGGCGCGAATCTCGCCGTTCCGCTCACCGATCCGCCCGGCGGCAGATTGATCGGGAAGGGCGGATTTCCGGCGATCTGGAAGGTGAAGTCCTGGGCCGGCACCTGGATCCCCTGCAGCGCGACTGCCTTCTTGCTGGTGTTCTCGACCGTGAAGGTCAGGTCCTTGTGGGATCCGAGGCGCACCTGGCCGAAGTCGAGGGTCGCGGGATCGACGGCGATGAGGCGCTCGACGCCACTGCCCTTCAGCTCGATCTGGCGCGGCTGGCAGGTGGGGCAGGGGACGATGACGAGCGCTGCGTCGAAGGGCCCGAGGCGGGTGGGGAGGAACTCGATCTGCACCGTGAGGGACTGGTCGGCCGCGAGGTCGATCTTCCCGTCGGGCGAATAGTGGAAGGAGGCGGCATCGGCGCCCGTCGTGCCGTCGATGGTGACGTCGGTCTGCGCCTTGCCGTCGTTGTTGGTGAGGAAGAGGGTCGCGGTAGCGCTCTCGTTCATCACCACGTTGCCGAAGTCGATGACGGTGTCCGAGATGGTGGCGAGGCCGCGGACCGCGTTGCCGCGCAGGCCCACCCTGGAATCCGTCCCCGAGAAGGGCGTGGTCAGGTCGAGCGTGCGGTTGCGGACGCCGAGCGCCGCCGGCTTGAACACCGCCTTCAGCTTCACCGACTCGCCGGGACGGAGCTTCGCCGGGAGCCCTGCGACCTGGAAATCGGGAACAGCCGCGGAGCCCGGGACCATGTCGACGGTGGTCGCGACGATGCCGTCGTTGCGGAGGAGGAATTCCGTCGCCTGCTCGCGTCCGAGAGCGACGTCGCCGAAGTCGAGCGCGCCCGGCTCGACGGTCACTGCGTCCGAAAGTTGACGAAGCTCCTTGTGCTGCCCGTCCCCGCACCCCGCCGCCGCCACCGCCGCCGCCGCCGCCGCAATCGCTAGAAGACCCCCACGACCGCTCATCCCAAACCCTCCCGCCCTGGATCGCGGCGGGAAGGTCCACGAAACGTGCCAAGCGTGCGGCCGCCTGCCCGCCCCGTGAGCCGCACCGGAGGTCGCGGTCGATCGGGTTCACGATCGGGCCAGGGATGACGGACCGGTAGGAAAGCGATTGCCCAGTCGCGGCAAGGAACCGGCACGCCACGCCGCAGCGCGTCGAACAGGGCGTCGTTGCAAAGAGCGCAAGCGGGGGGAAGATCGCACCGACCTTATGGACGACACGTGGGTGGAATTCGAGGCCGACGCGGAACACGTCGGGCGGGAGAGGGAAAAGGCGCGGGCACTGCGGGAAACCGCCTGGTGGAAGCGCCGGATCCAGCGGGGCGTCTGTGCCTATTGCGGCCGGGCCTTTCCCCCCGGGGAACTGACCATGGACCACGTCGTTCCCATCGCCCGGGGCGGGCGCAGCGCCAAGGGAAACGTCGTTGCGAGCTGCAAGCCATGCAATACGGAGAAGAAGCTCCTCACGCCGGCGGAGCGCCTGCTCCTCGCCCAGAAGCACTCCGGGAGTGCGGAACCCGATTGACCCCCGAAGGGACCGATATTGCGCGTTGACGGCTCGCCCGCCCCCGCATAAGGACGCTTGCCCCGAAAGGGCCCGTCCGCGAAGGAGCCGATGTCCCCCCTGGACCCCCGCAATTTCCCCGTGCAGGAGCACTCCCTGCCGAACGGCCTGCAGATCCGGCTTCTCGCCGACCCATCGCTGCCCATCGCGTCGCTCTACAGCTTCTTCCGGGTCGGATCGCGGAACGAGCAGCCGGGCATCACCGGCATCAGCCACCTCTTCGAGCACATGATGTTCAACGGCTCGCGGAAGTACGGGCCGAAGGAGTTCGACCGCAAGCTCGAGGCCGCCGGCGGGACCTCGAACGCGTACACCTCGACGGACATCACGGCGTACTACGAGGACTTTGCCGCCGAGGCGCTCCCGCTCGTCCTCGACCTCGAGTCCGACCGGATGGCCTCCCTCGTCATCGACGACGAGTCGCTCTCCCGCGAACGCGAGGTGGTGAAGGAAGAGCGGCGCTTCCGCACCGACAACGACATCGACGGGATGCTCGACGAGGCCCTCTCGGCGCTCGCCTTCCTCGCCCATCCCTACCGCTGGCCGGTGGTCGGCTGGATGCCGGACTTGAACCGCATCGCCAGAGCCGACTGCGAGCGCTACTTCCGGACGTACTACGCCCCGAACAACTGCACGCTGGTGCTGGTGGGCGATTTCCAGCCCGCGGCGGCGCTCGCGGAGATCGAGCGGCTCTACGGGAAGATTCCGGAGGGCGATCCGCTCCCCGAGGTGGCGAACGGCGAGCCGCCCCAGAAGGGCGAGCGGCGGGCCGTGATCCGGTATCCGGCGCAGGCTCCGGCGATCCTGGCCGGGTTCCGCGGACCCGACGGGCGGGACCCGGATTCGCTGGTCCTCGATCTGATCGAGGCGGCGCTCGGGTTCGGGGAGGGCGCGCGGCTCAAGCGGGCCCTCGTGTACGAGCAGGAGCTTTGCGTCGACGCCCACATCTACTTCGGCTGGCGGATCGATCCCGGGCTTTTCGAGGTGTCCTTGAAGCTGAATCCCGGCGTGGATCCGGCCCGCGCCGAGGCCGCGCTCTGGGCGGAGCTCGCCCGCGTCTGCCAGGACGGCATCGAGGAGCGCGAGCTGCAGCGGGCGAAGAACTACGTGCGCGCCGGTCTTTTGCGCGGGCTGCAGACCGCGAACGGAAGGGCCCACAGCATCGGACAGATGGAGGTGATGCTCGGCTCCTGGCGCGCGTTCCTGGATCTGGCGGATCGGTACCAGGCGATCGACGGCGCCGCCATCCAGCGGGTCGCGCACAAGGTGTTCGCGCACCACCGCCGCAACCTCGTCACCTTGCTGCCCGGCGAGTTGCCGGCCGACGCGGCCCTGGCATGAAGGCGCTCCGCGACGTAGCGCTGCCGCCTCTCTCCGTCGGCGAAGAGCCGAGCGGGCTCGTCCTGGTCGCCATCCAGCGCCGCGGGGTGCCGCTCTTTCATTGCCGCCTTTCGGTGCCGGCGGGGGCCAGCGAGGACCCGCGCGCGAAGGGGGGCCTTGCGCAGTTCACCGCCGATCTGCTCCGGCGCGGAACCAAGCGGCGTGACGCCCACGGCGTGGATGAGCTGATCGAGAGCATGGGGTCGAGCCTCCTCATCGACGTGTCGATGGACGAGGCGGCCCTCGCGCTCACCGTCCCCGGCGATCTCGCCCGCGCGGCGCTCGAGGCGCTCCTCGAAGTGGCGCTCGAGCCCGCCTACGCCGAGGACGAAGTCGCGGCCGCTCGCAGGCGGACACTGTCGGCGTTGCAGAGCGATCTCGACGAGCCTTCCACGGTGGCGGGCCGCGCCACGGTGCGCCTCGGGTACGGTCCGGCCCATCCCTACGGCCATCCGGTGCACGGGTACCGGCGCGAGGTGGAGACGTTCGGCCGCGAGGACTGTCTCGCCTTCCACGCCACCCGGTTCCGGCCGCGGGGGGCGGTGCTGGCGGTGGTGGGAGATCTCCCCGTTCCCCAGCTCGTGGATCTCGCTCGCGATCGGCTGGCGCAGATTCCCTGGCCGAGCGAGGCGCGTCCCACCGCGCTCGATTTCCGCGAGCTTTCCCGCGAGGTCGGGCTCCGCGCCCTGGTCCTGCACAAACCCGATTCGACGCAGGCGCAGGTGCGGATCGTCTCCCCCGGGATCGCCCGCGGGTCGCCCCGCTTCTTCGAAGCGGTGGTGGCGAACACCGCGCTCGGCGGCGGGTTCACGTCGCTGCTCGTGGACGCGATCCGCGTCGATCGCGGGCTCAGCTACAGCGTGGCGAGCCGGCTCGCGATGAACCGGCACGGCGGGCTGTCGCTGTTCTCGTCGTTCACCAAGAACGAGACGCTGCGCGAGCTCGTCGACGTCGCGCTGGAGAAGATGCGGGGGTACGCGGAGGCCGGGCCGTCGGAGGACGCGCTCGCGAAGGCGCGGACGTACCTCGCGGGGCTCTTCCCCCTCGGGCTCGAGAGCCACGAGGCGCTCGCGGAGCAGATCTCCGACGCGTTGCTCGACGGCGTCGGGCTGAACCATCTGCTCGCGTACCGGACCCGCATCGCCGGAGTCACGGCGGAGGCGGCGCGGGCCGCGGCGCGAGATCTCTCGCCGGCGCGGGACGGCGCCCAGATCGTGGTCGTCGGCGATGGCGACTCGAGCCGCAAGGCGCTCGCAGGGCTCTGCCCGGTCGACGTGCGGCCCATCGAAGAGGTGGCGTAGTCGACTACAGCGAAAGCCCCGCGGAGATCTGGGGCGACCAGATATCGCAGTTCTGGTTGCAGTCGAAGGCGTGGTCGTAGGTGACGCCGAGCGAGATGACGCGCCCGAGCGAGATCCCGGCGCGGCCGCCGATTCCGTTCTGGTCCTGCAGGTTCCCTCCCACGAACCAGTGCGTGTAGTACGTGCCGACATACGGACGGAAGGTGGGAAGGGGCATGTACCAGGTGACGCCGGGGCGCAGCGTCCACAGGGTCGGGTCGCTGCCGAAGGCGTAACCGAGCTCGACGTTGGGCGCGATTCCGTGCTGCATGAGGAGCCCGGCGCCGACGTTGGCGCTGCCGTACGTCGTTCCGTACGCGAACGTCGTCCCGACGCTCGCCCACGAAAAGAGCCGGCGGGTCCAGGGCACTTTCTGCGCTTCCGGAGGTTCCGCGGGAGCGGCCGCTGCGGGAGGCGGAGCAGCCTTCACCGCGGTGGCAGGCACGGCCACCGGTTCCGTCTGGGCCCCGACTGCGGACGCCGGCTGCGTCTCGGACGACTGCGCCCGGGCGGCGCCGGCGAGGGCGGCGACGAGCGCGGCGGCTCCGATCTTCGTGGTGAGACGGGTGGGGGGCATGGCGGGCTCCTTCTGGACGCACCGCGACAGTGCCGCAAGAAGCGGACGCCCGACATTGGCCTCTCGTCCAACGCCCGCGCATGACATTGCTAGCGCGGTACCGGCTCCTCACCCCACAAGACGGACAACTCGATCTCGATGGCGTCGAACGGCTCTGCGCGGACGCGCTCGGACTCCTCGTGCGCGGCGACGAGCAGCCAGTGTTCGCCATGGATCCGGTAGATCTCGAGACGTCTGCGAATCGGGTCGAGAAGCCAGGCGTGTTTGACGCCCGCAACCGCGTACTTCCGCATCTTTCTCACCCGGTCGAGGTTCTCCGTCGAAGGCGACAGGACCTCGCAAACCCAATCGGGCGCTAGCGTGAAGAATGCGGCGTCGGGAAAGATCGACATCCGCTCCCGTCGCCAGCCGGCGAGGTCGGGAACCAGGACGTCCTTTGCGAGGTGCAACTCCGGTTCGTCGACGATCCACCATCCTCCCGGGCCACCGCGACCTCGTTGAAATGGACCTCCGAGCTCTTGCCCGAGAGTCGATGCGGCAAGCGCGTGCCGGCTGGCCGGACGGGGGCTGACGTAGAGGTCACCGTCGACGATTTCGCCGATGACGTGATCGGGAAGCGCCTCGATGTCGGCGTAGGTCGCGCCAGATTTTCGGCGAGCTGCGTCCATCAGGCCTTCATTCTAGTGTCACAGCGGCTGGGAGAACGACAACCCCACCACCACGTCGGGCGCGTTGCTCATGTAGAGGAACGGAAGCGTGCTCACGTCGTTCGACCCCGGCGTCGCGTCCTCGCTCAGCCACAAGGTGAATCGACCATAGCGGATCGCGAAGGTGACCTGGTTGTGCGGGCGGAACCCGGCGTAGAGGCCGGAGGCGAGGATCCCGTCGTTGCCGTGCCAGGCCACGCGCGACCAGCCCGAGTCGAGCAGCGGCGAGACGACGCGGTCCTCGACCAGGAAGGTGGTGGCGCCGAGGCTCGCCGCGAGCGACGCCTCGAACGCCCAGTGCCACTCGGCCGGCTGCAGCGCGCAGCCGCAAGAGAGGTGCGAGAAGCGGCTGGTCGAGAAGAGCGCGTGGGCGGTGAGCCAGCGCGTCAATTCCGCCGTGCCGAGGAGCCCGAGGCCCGCATCGAAGCCGCCGGATCCCCCGGCGCGCGAGAGCGGTCCGGTCGGCAGCTTCAGATCGATCCGCGCCGCTACGCCGTAGCGGCTGTGCGCCCCGGGGGAAAGCGGCTCGCCGGCTTCGAACAGCGACGCCTGGTTGCGCAAGACGATATCGCCCACGGTAGCCGTGGTGTGCTCGATGCGGAAGGCGGTACCGCCCTCGTCGCCGAAGGCCAGATGGACCTCGTTCCGCGGGAACATGGTGCGCTCGTAGTTGAAGGCGCCGACGAGGCCGTGCCAGCTCTCGATCGCGCGATCGGTGTACCCGCCCCAATGCACGGTGAAGCGGCCCTCGATGCTGGTGGAGAAGGGCGCGAAGCGGGCGCCGAAGAACCGCGACCAGGGAGCGCGATAGCGGACGGCGATCGAGTCGGCCTGCTCGTCCATCATTTGCGAATCGATGCTCGGGCCGTGCATCACCGACATCGGCTCGTTCCAGGTGTTCGCCATGGAGTAGCGGACCTCGAGCTCGCTCGAGTCGCATGCCCTCGCGTCCGCGGAGGTGACGTCGAGGAACAGCTCGCGGAGAGGTCCCTGCGTCCGGGTGCCGAGCGGTGCCCGCGAAGGCGCCTCGGCGGCGGCGCAGAGCAAGGCGACGGCGAGGAAGGGCACCTGCCGCAACGTACTCGAAGCGGCGAGCCGCGGTCTTCGACGAGCGACGTGTACCCGCCGCTACCCCGCGCGGAGCAGCAACTGGGTGGGGCGCGGCAGGAGCGATCGGAACGCGCGGCGGAGGGGATCGAGGAGGGGCGGCCGCCTCCGCCCGCGGACCGTCTCCACGACGCCGAGGATGCCGGCGACGACGCCTCCGTCCGGAACGTCGCGGTCGACCAGCGCGCAGGCGCCGATCCGGGCGTCGTTTCCGACCCGGACGCCGCCGAGGATCCGCGCGCCCGAACCGACGTGCACGCGGTCGCCGAGCCAGGGCGCCCCCGTTTCGGTCTCCGCGAGCACGGCGCCGTGCGAGAGGTCGCAGTCGCGGCCGATGTGAGCCTTCGGCGAGACCAGGATCCCGCCCGTGCCGTGGAGGCGGAGCCCGCCGCCGATCTCGGCATCTACCGGGAGGCTCATCCCGGCGACCGCGCCGAGCGCCACCTCGCACGGCCGGTAGGCGAACAGGAGGGGGGCCCGGAGAGCGGCTGGCAGCGCGTGCAGCACCCGGCCCACGCGGTGTGCCGCGATCACCCACGACGCCGGGTCGGCGAGCAGTTGGAGCGGGCTAGCGCCCGCACGCGCCATCCGGTCGAAGTCGCGCCAGACCAGATCGAGGATGTCAAAGGCCACGGTGTTTCCCTCCGCACTCGCCTGCAGTTCGATAGTGGAACCGGGCATTTGT
>JBJMQD010000093.1:0-4376 GCA_045802855.1 Myxococcales bacterium
GTATGGAAGTCAGTACGTCGAAGAAGGATCGGCGAGCGCCGAGGTCCCGTACGCTTTCGTCTACGCGGTGCGCGTCGGCTGGTGCTGGGTTGCCGCGCCGTGGGTCTGGGGCTGGGGTCCATACCCGTACTTCGGCGTTCGCGGCCCGCGGTACTATGGCTGGTATCGAGGCCTGTACCGATCCGGCTGGGGGTGGGGTCGCTATCGGGGCGGCGGACACTGGGTCGCGCGCTCGTATCCCCACTCTTCCTTTCGCCGTGGCCCAGCGCGCGGCGGCTTCGTGAATCGCCCCGTCTCCCGGCCCGTCACCCCGTATCGCGCGACTGGCCGCGTCTCGGGCGGTTGGTCCCGCCCTGGCGGGTCGGTAGCGCGCCCCGGTGGGTCGGTAGCCCGCCCCGGCGGGTCAGTAGCCCGCCCTGGCGGAGGGGTAGTCCGCCCCGGAGGGTCGGTAGCCCGCCCCGGCGGGTCCGTAGCCCACCCGGGCGGTGGGTTCCCTGCGCGCGGCGGCCGACGCCACTGATTCGACACGCGCTCAGGCGCGTATCGCCTTGGGCTCCGGGTCGTGCCGATCGCGCACCCACCTGAGCACCTGGTCGAGGCGCTGGCGGCGATTTCCTGAAACCTCCAGCACCTCGACGTCGAACCCGAACCAGCCGCCGGTGAGGATGTCAGAGAGCTTCTCGCCGACGCGGAAGCGGTAGCCGCCGTCTTCCTCCGCCGGGAGCGGGATCCGGTCGCGCTCCTCGACGGGCACGAAGACGACGAGGTCCAGGGTCTCGAGCGCTTCGCGGATGGGATCGACCCAGTCCTCCGGGTCGAATGCCTCCGCATCGGGCAGGCACATCACGTACGCGAGGAAGTCCGCCGGGCACCGTTCGAAGACGGCGTCCCGGCGAACCTCGCGCATCGATTCCAGCGAGCGCTCGAGTTGCCGCTCGTAATCCTCCAGCGAGGGCGTTTCCGGGAATTCGTAGCCTTCGTCTTCCAGGAGATGGTAGGGCTCGGCGACCGTCGCGTGTCCGGGCAAGACGGCTGCGAGGTCTTCCACCAGCGTCGATTTTCCGGTCCGGTGGGTGCCCGAGACGGCGATCCGCATGGGCGCTCCGTTCGAGGGCTCTCCGCACTATGCGCCCTTTCGCGTCCGCGGCAATGGGGGCATCCCTCGCGCGGGTGAGGTAAGCAGAGGCCCATGTCCGCGATGGACCAGTTGCTCTCGATGGCGTCGGAGCCGATCGGACCGCCCATCGGCGCGGAATCCGCCGCGCTCCTGGCTGCCCGCGGTGACCGCGGTCTGGAGCTTCTGGAACTGCTGCGGGCGCGGAACGGGTTCTACGCCTTCTTCTCCGCGTTGCACGTCCTTCCCCTCGGAAAGGTCGAGGGTAGAGTCGATCTGGAATCCTGGAACGCGGAAGGCCTCTGGCGCGACGCGTACGCCCATCTGGCCGCGGGTTGCCTGTTCTTCGCCGAGGACATCTTCGGCGGTCAGTTCTGCATCAAGAACGACGCGGTCCTCGTCTTCGATCCGGAGACCGCAGAGCAGACGCGGTCCGGCGGGACCCTCGAGGAATGGGCGCAGCACGTGCTGCTCGAGCACGATGCCCTCTGCGGCACTCCGCTTGCGCGAGAATGGCAAGAACGATACGGCGCGCTCCCGCCCGGCCGCCGGCTGATCCCGAAGATGCCGTTCGTGCTGGGCGGCGACTTCGCCGTGGAAAATCTGTTCGTCGGCGATCCGGTGGAGGGAATGCGCTTTCGCGGCGCCCTGGCCCAGCACCTCCGCAGCCTTCCGGAGGGTACCCCGATCCAGTTCAAGGTCAGGCACTGACCCCGGCGGAGCGCAATGCGTGACTTCTCCCCCGACGTCCCGCCCCTCCCCTCCGGGGTGCCGCTCCACCCAAGGCACATGTGGGCGGCGAATCGCTTCTGGATGGAGACGCAAAACCTCGTTACCAAGCGATATGGCGGCAAGCGCAAGCAGCACTGGTACGTGCTGCTCTTCCTCATGAAGGCATTCGAGTGGGCCCTGCGCCTCTGCGGCCAGTTCGATCGCGGGCTGCGCAACGCGCAAGAGCTTTCGCTGCGCGAGATCGAGCTCCGGTTCGCTACCCTCCCCCCCGCGTTCGACGGGTTCACCATCCTCCACCTCTCCGATCTGCACCTCGACGGCATGCCCGGGCTCGAGGAGAAGGTGATCGAGAAAGCGGCCGGGCGCGATTTCGACCTCTGCGTCCTCACGGGCGACTATCGCACGCAGGTGCACGGGCCAATCCAGAAGACCATGGACGCCCTCCAGCGGCTCGTAGAAGGCATCTCCGCACGCGACGGCTTTCTCGCCGTCCTCGGCAACCACGACGATTGCCACATGGTGGCGCCGATGGAGGCGATGGGCATCCGCCTGTTGCTCAACGAATGCGTAACGCTCCGGCGCGGAAACGATCGGCTGCAGATCGTCGGTACCGACGACGTCCACTATTACTATACCGATCAGGCCCTTCACGCGGTCGAGTGCGCGAAGGAAGCCTTCACCGTCGCCCTCATCCATTCCCCCGAGTTGTACGAGGCCGCCGCCGAGGCCGGCGTCGCCCTCTACCTCTGCGGCCACACCCACGCGGGCCAGGTCTGCTTGCCCGGTGGGCATGCGATCCTCAAGCACCTGCGCACGGGACGGAACCTGTACAAGGGCCAATGGCGGCAGGGCGCCATGGTGGGGATTACTAGCGGCGGAGTCGGGACCAGCGGCGTGCCGGTCCGGTTCAACACGCGCGGGGAGATGCTGCTGTTACGGCTGAGGCGCGGATGACGCGCGTCCGCGCCTTCGACTGGCTGCGCGGCATCGCCGTCCTGGTGATGATCCAGACCCACGCGCTGGTGCTGCTCGAGCCCGGGTTGCGCGCGGGCCCGCTCTGGACGCGGCTGCAGTGGGTCGACGGCCTCGTCGCGCCTGCGTTCCTCTTCAGCGCCGGCTTCTCGCTCGCGCTCGTCCAGGTCCGCGGTGCCGCTGCCGGGATGCGGGCAGCGCGGGTGCGCAAGACGCTGCGCCGCCTCGGCGAGGTGCTTTTCGTCGCGACGCTCGTGAACTGGATGTGGTTCCCGATCTTCCGCGAGCCCCGCTGGATCCTGCGCATCGACATCCTCCAGTGCATCGGCCTTTCGTTGCTCCTCGCATTACCGATCCTGGCGTTTCTCTCTCTGCACCCGCGCGTCCTCGCCTGGGTGGCTCTCGGTCTCGCGGCGGCGGTATTCGGCATCGCGCCCTTCGCCGAGCATGTCCGCGGGCCTTTCGCGGGGCTTGCGAACGGAAGCAACGATTCCGTGTTTCCGCTCCTGCCCTGGGCCGGCTACGTCTATCTCGGCGCCTCGGCCGGCGCGGTCGCCGCGGGCGATGGGCGCAAGCTTCCGAGGTGGATCGCCGGCCTCCTGGTTCTCGGCGCCGCCCTGTGGGTTGCCACTCCGCAACTCCGCGACGCCTATCCCCCGCACCAGTTCTGGGTGACGAATCCCGCCAACCACGCGGCGCGCTGGACGCAGGTGTGCGTGCTGCTCCTCGCCCTCCTCGCGCTCGAGCGGGTCCCGGCGGCCGCCTCCGCGATCTCGAAACTCCGGTTGGTCGAGCTGTTCGGGACCTCTTCACTCGCTGGGTACTTCTTCCACCAGGTCCTGCTCTTCTTCCGGATCCGCGGGTTCTCCTTCGAGGCGGTCTGGGGGAATTCCTGCGGCTGGCCGAAGTACTGGGTTCTGGTTGCGCTCCTCGCGCTCGCCACAGCCGCCCTGACCTACGCGATGGACCGCCTCTATGCGATCTATCTACGAATCATCGATTCCGGCCCGCCCGCGCCCCTCGCCCTGAGAGGGCCCGCGGCCCGGCACGCGCCTTGAAAGAGAGGTCCTGCAGGACAGGAGGACCATGAAATGGCACGTATTTCGATGATGCTGGTGGGAGTGGTCGCGGTGGCGACGGGGATCGCGTTCGCGTTGACGATGCCGCGGGAGAAGACGGAGCCGCCGCAAGCCCCGGCCGCGCCGGTGCAGAAGGCGGATCTGACACCGCCTCCAGCGCCGCCGCAGCCGAAGGGGGTGGAGGACGGGGCTTTGCCCCCGACGGGCGGAGGCCGCAGGCCGCAGCATGCCGCCGGCAAGCCCGAGGACCCGGTCGATCCGGCCATCGAGGCGGCCGACTTCCAGGACGGCGAGGGAAGCTGAGGGCCGAGCGGCGCGCAGCCCGGGGAGTTTACGTTCAGATCGAACGGTGGCCGTGTGTATTCTTCGCGCGTCTTGTCGCGGAGGTACGCATGAAACGACTGCTCGCTACGAGCCTCGCCGTGGTCCTGGCCGCTCCCCTGGGTTGCGCCACCAAGGCGCGGACCGGCGCCGCCATC
>JBJMQD010000122.1:0-2677 GCA_045802855.1 Myxococcales bacterium
CTGGGTGCGGCATTGATCGTTCTTGGAATGGTCGTCCATCTTCTTCGCCGCCATCGGCAGCAGCCTGGCTAGACGGCGAGAAATAGTTTGCAGGACGATGTCGATTTTCGGCAGGCTCGATCGTCGTCCCGATGAGAAGGCAAAAAGGGCCGGCTCGAACAAGGAGACAGACGATGCGGGTCATGGTGTTCGTGAAAGCCAGTGAGGAGACCGAAAAGGGCGTTCCCCCCACCACCGAAGCGTTCGAGGCGATGGACCGGTTCACCGAGGAGCTGGTCAAGGCCGGCGTCATGGTGGCCGCCGCCGGCCTCAAGCCCAGCGCCCAGGCCAAGCGCATCGCCTTCGAGGGTTCCGGCCGCACCGTCATCGACGGGCCGTTCGCCGAGACCAAGGAGCTGATCGCGGGCTTCTCGATTTGGGAGGTCAAGGACATGGACGAGGCCGTGGCCTGGGCGAAGCGCTGCCCCAATCCCATGTCGGGACGGAGCGAGATCGAGATCCGGCCGTTCTTGGAGGCGGCGGATCTGGCGGGGTTCCTGACGCCCGAGGAGCTCTCGACGCCTCGTGACGGGACGCGCGGGAAGCTCGGCGTCGCCTGATACCGTCCGCGCCGGCGTGTGGCACACCCCGCCCGCGGGCTGAATCGCGCTCGATTCGTCGGGCAACCACTCGGGTACACTCCGACCCCGTGCCCGTGGATCCGGTGGGCTTCTGGGGAGCTCCCACCGCCAGCATCGACTGGTGCGAGCAGAACTACGCGCTGCTCCCGTGGGTCTGCGAGGCGTTCAACACGGTTTCCAGCCTTGCGATGGTCCTCGCCGGAGCACTGGGGCTCTCTCGGCGGAGCTTTGGCCGCCACGTGCGAGTGGCCTTCGCGCTCCTGGTACTGGTGGGGCTCGGAAGCATCGCCTTCCACGCGACCCTCCGCTTCGAGCTGCAGATGCTCGACGAGTTGCCGATGCTGTACCTCGTCACCTGGATGACTTGGCTCCTGGTGGAGAATGGCGTTGAGCCGCGGCTCGGCCGCTGGTTCCCGGCGGTGCTTGTGGTCTACGTGGTCGTCGCCACGGGCGCGACGCTCCAGCGCGGCGGCGCGCAGTTCCTTGCCTTCCACCTGAGCTTCGGGACGCTGGAGATCTTCTGTCTCGCCCGGGTGACCTGGCTTGCGCTCCGGCCCGGGAACGCGCCGGTCCGGCGGAGCTTCGTGCTGGGCCTCGCCGCCTATGCGGCGGGGATCGCTGCTTGGTTCGTGGACCTCAAGGCCTGCACCCTGTTGCGGGTGATCCTCCCGGCCCACGGCGTCCCCAATCCGCAGCTCCATGCCTGGTGGCATGTGCTCGTGTCGATCGGGTTCTTCCTCCTGCTTCGGGTGGTGTCGTTCGACCGGACCGCGGGAGCGGCATGATTGCTGAGCAGCAGCACCTCACTGCAACCGGCTCTCGAGCATTGCCACGACGTTGCAGAGATCCGGGCGCAGCGCTTCCGGAAGATTGCCCTTTCGATCGCAAGCAGCGCGGAGACGGTTCACGTACTCGAGCGCCGCCGCTGCCTCTGGCGAGAGCGCCGCGAGCGCGGTGATCACCTCGCTCAGCTCGTCCAGCGTTCCGCGATCGAGCCTCTCGTCGACGAAGGGAGAATCGTCTCTCGTTCTGGATGCTCGGACGAAGCGCGTCAGCCAGCGGGCGGTAGCCTCGATCTTGCCGTAATCGAGCTTGTCGGGCGTGTCTTCCGGCGTGTGGTAGACGCGAGAACGCCCGGCGCTGAGGAACAAAAACGGGATCCGCCGCTCCCAGAAGGCCTCGTAATCGGAGAGGGGCGGGATGATCCCGGCATCGGCGGCTCTTACGATGACGCCCGCCTCCGCGCGTTTGAGGGACGACACGAGCGCGTGCGTCCCGACGCTTCGCTCGGCGCCGAGCGCGAAGAGCGAAGCGCCCACTTCCTCGGGAACTCCCTCCGGTCCGAAACGATGGCCGACGAGGTCCATGCAGACCATGAAGTCGATCGGATCGCGGTTCGTACGCACGAACTCGCGCGATCCCATCGCGCCCGTGAGGAAGTGCGGCGGTTCCTCGCCGTCGAATGCCGCGACGATCACTCCCCGGCCGTCGCGGTCCTTCGCGATGGTGCGCGCGACCTCGACGAGCACGGCCACCGCGGCCGCGTTGTCGTCGGCGCCCCAGTAGACCTCGTCGTCGATCTTGCCGAGGTGATCGAAGTGAGCGCCGACGAGGACGTAGCGATCGACGTCGCCGCGCACCTTTGCGAGCACGTTGGCGCCGCCGCAGCCCTCCACGCGCTGCTCGTATGGATCGAGCCCGGCCTCGCGAAACGCCTGGACGACGACGGCGCGGGCGGCATTGCCCTCCTTCGTCCCTGCCGCCCGACCCGCGCACTCGCGGCTGCACAGCCTTTCGATCAGGGTCCGCATTGGACTTGCAATGTAGCGCTTCGCCGCCGCGGCGTTGCGCGTTTGCACGCCATCATCGCGAAGACGCGCCGGGAGGCTCGTTGGCGCTCATTCCGCCCACGATCTGCCAGACTCCACCGCCAGCCTACGCTTCTTTGACACCGTTGGAGGCTCTGCGTGCGACTCCTGCCGGACGGCAGCAATCACCACCACGGAGAGCACCGAAAATGCGGCAACCCATTTCATAGCTCCTCCACTATCGAGCTT
>JBJMQD010000128.1:0-3341 GCA_045802855.1 Myxococcales bacterium
AGGATCCGGTCGCGGATATCGGCGGGCAGCTTCGCCGCGACGAACTCCCGGACGTCCTTCCGGAACGCGTTCTCCTCGGCGGTGAAGCTCAGGTCCATGGTCTCCAATGCTCCGGCCTGCGGCCTTCGCCCGTCGCGGGCAAAGCCCGCTCCTCCGGAGCCTCCCTGGCTCCTCGCTTACCACGGCGGCGGTGCTGTAGGCTCGCGATCCTATGGACTTCGCCCCATCCGACCGGACCCGGAAGCTGCAGGCACAGCTCGAGGCCTTCATGGCCGCGGAGGTCTACCCGCGGGAGGCGGAATTCTTCGGGGAGGTGGAGGCCAACCGGCGGAAGGGCAACGCCTGGGTGCCCACTCGCGCGATCGAGACGTTGAAGGAGAAGGCGCGGGCGCAGAACCTGTGGAACCTGTTCCTGCCCGAGTCCGAGTACGGCGCGGGGCTTTCGAATCTCGAGTACGCGCCGCTCTGCGAGATCATGGGGCGATCGTTCCTCGGCCCCGAGACGTTCAACTGCAGCGCCCCCGATACGGGAAACATGGAGGTGCTGGTCCGGTACGGCTCGCCCGAGCACAAGAAGCGCTGGCTCGACCCGCTCCTGCGCGGCGAGATCCGCTCGGGCTTCGCGATGACGGAACCCGCCGTCGCTTCCTCGGACGCGACCAACATCCAGGCCCGGATCGAGCGGCGCGGCGACGAGTACGTCGTCAACGGCCGCAAGTGGTGGACCTCCGGCGCGAACGATCCCCGCTGCAAGATCCTCATCTTCATGGGGAAGACCGATCCGGAGAATCCGGACCGCCACCGGCAGCAGTCGATGATCCTGGTGCCGATGGATACACCGGGAATCCGCGTCCTCCGGCATCTGCCCGTGTTCGGCTACGACGACGCGCCGCACGGCCACGCCGAGATCGATTTCGAGAACGTGCGCGTACCGGCGTCCAACATCCTCCTCGGCGAAGGCCGCGGCTTCGAGATTGCTCAGGGCCGTCTCGGCCCGGGGCGCATCCACCACTGCATGCGGCTCATCGGAATGGCCGAGCGCGCGCTGGAGAAGATGTGCAAGCGCACGCTCTCGCGCGTCGCGTTCGGGAAGCGGATCGCGGAGCAGACCGTGACCCTGGAGCGCATCGCCGACGCGCGGATCCTCATCGACCAGGCGCGCCTCCTCGTCTTCGACGCGGCTTATCGAATGGACACTGTCGGCAACAAGGCCGCGGCCAAGCAGATCGCCATGATCAAGGTGGCGGCGCCGAACATGGCCCTCCAGATTATCGACTGGGCGATCCAGGCCCACGGCGCCGCAGGGGTGAGCGACGACTTCGGGCTCGCGTATGCGTGGGCGCAGGCGCGCACGCTGCGCCTTGCCGACGGGCCCGACGAGGTGCATCGCAACCACATCGGCAAGCTCGAGCTTCGACGCTACTTCGAACAGGAGGGTAGACATGGATCGCCGCGCAACGTGTAGATTCTTCGTAGCCCTCGTCCTCGCCGTGTCGTTCTCGGCCGGCGCCGAGAACATCAAGATCGCCTACATCGATCCGCTCTCCGGGATGATGGCCGCGACCGGAGACCATGGGCTCCGTGAGTTGCAATTCGTGGTGGAGCGCATCAACGCCAAAGGGGGCGCCAACGGACAGAAGTTCGAAGTGGTCCCGATGGATAACAAGCTCTCGCCGCAAGAAAGCCTGGCGCTGCTCAATCGCGCGGTGGACGAGGGCATCCACTACGTGTTCCAGGGTAACGGCTCGAGCGTCGCCGGAGCCCTCATCGACGGCATCAACAAGAACAACGAGCGCAATCCCGACAAGCGGGTCGTGTTCCTGAACTACGCCGCGGTCGATCCCGACTTCACCAATTCCAAATGCAGCTTCTGGCATTTCCGCTTCGACGCGAACAGCGACATGAAGCTGCAGGCGATCATGAGCACGATGATCGGCAAGAAGGAGATCAAGAAGGTCTACATCATCGGGCAGGATTATTCGTTCGGGCACCAGGTGTCGAAGACCGCGAAGCAGCTCCTCAAGGAGAAGCGTCCCGACGTGGAGCTGGTCGGCGACGAGCTGCACCCGCTCGCCAAGGTGAAGGACTTCGCGCCGTACGTGGCGAAGATCCAGGCCTCCGGCGCGGACACGGTCATCACCGGCAACTGGGGATCGGATCTCGCGCTCCTCATCCGCGCGGCGCGCGATGCCGGTTTGAAGGCCGGCTTCTACACGTTCTACGCGGGCGTCGTGGGGGCGCCGACGGCTATCGGCGAGGCGGGCGTCGATCGGGTGAAGGTGGTCTCCTACTACAACCCGAACGAGGCCACGGAGAAGGAGCTCAAGTTCATCGAGGAGTTCAAGAAGAAGTACGGCGCGACCGAGGACCCGTACACGACCACCATGCAGCACGCGATGGACCTCCTCGTCGCGGCGATGAACGAGTCGAAGAGCACCGACCCCGCCAAGGTGGCGAGGGCGATGGAGGGGAAGAAGGTCTCCGGCTACTTCGGCGAGGTCGAGATGCGGAAGGACGATCACCAGCTCATCCAGCCGCTCTACGTCATGACCTTCGCCAAGGTGGACGGGAAGAAGGTGAAGTTCCCCGCCGACGGGACGAAGGACTTCGGCTTCCGCACCGACGTGAAGATCGATCCGGAGAAGACCGCGATGCCGACCTCCTGCCAGATGCAGAGGCCGCAGATCAGCGCGAACCCCTGATCGCAATTCAATTCCCGTCCGATTCCCACAGCGAGCGGATCGCCACCGCGAAAAGCCGCTCGCCAAGGCTCGCGGTCGTTTAGCCATCGTAGAGCACGACGCCCCGCCGGAAGGCCGTCCCCGCGGCCATCTGGAGCTTGCGCAGCCCGCGGAGATCGGACTCGTTCACTGTCGCCCCGGCTTTGACTTCCACACCAGCGATCGCGCGCGGTCCCTGCTCGACGACGATGTCCACTTCGGTGGCGTCCTTGTCGCGGAAATGATGGAAGCGAAGTGGATGGGGCTGGCTCGTTGCCTGTCGCTGCAGTTCCTGCAGAACGAACGTTTCGAGGAGCTGCCCGAAGAGCGCGCGATCGCTCCACAAGCCTGCTGCGTCGACGCCGAGCAGCGTTGCCGCTACGCCCGTGTCGCCGACGTGGAGCTTGGGAGTCTTCACCAGACGGCCGAGACGATTCGAGTGCCATGGGGGCACCTCTTCGACCAGGAAGACACGTTCGAGGAGGGTCACGTAGTCCCGGATGGTCTGACGGCTCAACTGAAAAGGCGCCGAGAGCTCGGTCACGTTGACGAGATGCGCCGTCTGGCTCGCGGCGAGACTCATCAGCTGCGGCAAGGAATGGAATTCGTGGATGCGAGCCA
>JBJMQD010000168.1:0-7790 GCA_045802855.1 Myxococcales bacterium
GTGAAGTGTGCGGTGTCGGGAGCCGGAACGCCGGCCGTGGTCACGGCGGCGAGGGGCGCGACGGGTCCGGCAGCGGCACCGGACATGGCCTCGAGCCGGGCAGCGCGCAGCCCGGGCGCCGCGTGGACAGCGAAGGAGGACGAAACGCAAATCACGAGGACCGGAAGCATCTTTCGGAACATTTTCGAAACCCCTCCCATCATCCGACGGCTCCAGCGCGGATCCGTCGCGTGTGTTCGTTCAATTCCAAGTTCCGGGTGGAAGTACGGGCGGAATTCTTCCAGTACGTGTTTCCGACAGTCGGGGAATCCGTCCGGCCGTTGCTCCGGGGGCGGAGCGAACTGCGCCCCCGGACCAAGGTGATTGTCAGCGTGTCGCGATCGTTCCCTTGCCCTGATCTGCGTTCCCGAGCCGCAGGCGGAACGCGCTGCGTCCGTGCGTCGCGGCATAGAGCACGCGGTTCGTCGAGTCGATGGCGAGGCTCGACACCTCGACCATCGGCATCCCCTGGGCGGCGACGTGCCAGTGGCCGGACTTCGCGTCGCGGCGCAGGACGCCGAAGTCGTTCGCGACGAAGAGATCGCCGGTCAGGTCGTCGCGCACCAGGGCGTTGAGCGGCAGGTCGCCGAGCGCGCCCGGTCCCGTGCCGTCGAGCAAGGTGAACTTCGCGCGCGGCGCGACGCCGTCCCAGGCGACCTCGAAGACGTGCCCGGGGATGGCGCGCTGCCCGACGGGAGTCACCGCGTTGTAGCCGCCGTACGACACCCATCCGTGGTTCGGATTCGCCGGATCGATGGCGATGCCGGAGATGAAACGAACCGGGGTGGTGTTGTTGGCGCCCAGGGCGTCCGAGACCTCGAACTCGCCGGCCGCGGCGGGGTTCGGTGCGTCGGCGTTCTTGAAGATGTAGACGCGCCCGCTGGCCGTGCTGGCCCAGAGCGTCCCGGTGTCGCTCGGCGTGCGCGCGAGGAAGGAGACGGTTCCGCCCGTGAGGGCGCGGTTGCCGAGGCGCTTGAAGTCGCCGCACCTGCCCGAGTTCGTGAAGGGCCCGAACTCGTTGCAGTTGGCGGCGAGGAAGGCCGGATCCCCTCCGTTGTCCGTCGTGCGCCAGACGAACTGCAGGCCCGCGAAGATGGTGCCGCCCTTGTCGGGCCGCGGGTCGGCGATGATCGGCATGTAGAAGCGCACGTTCTCGCGCGAGAGGCTGAGCGGATCGCTGATCAGGAACCACTCGAACGGATCGCCGCCCGCGAGGTTGATGTCGGCGTTCGACCCGAAGAAGGTGTGGAACCGGTTCGTCGGGTTGCTGGCGTCGAAGCCGGAGAGGCCGCCGTCGCCGCCGATGCTCTCGAGCCAGGTGTCGACCGACCCTTCGAACTGGAAGGTGCCGTTGTCCTGGGTACCGCCCTGCAACTCGCCGAGCGGGTTCCGCGGATTGATCGACAGGTGCTGGAACTGCAGCGTCTGCAGGCCCGAGTTGAGGCTGAAGATTGCCGTCGGCACCGCCGAGAGCAGCCGCTGGCAGGTGAGGAGCACCGCGGGCGACCTGCCGATGAAGGGGCGCGTCGGGCACGAGTCCGAGATGGAAACGTACTGTCCGCTCGAGCGCACGAGGCCGCCGTCCGATCCCTCGAACCACACGTCGGGATTGCCGGGCGCGAAGACGAGAGCGTGCTGATCGGGATGGATCGAGGTCGTCTGCGTGAGGAAGTCCGGCGAGTTCCCGTTCGGCGTCCGGGCGTCGAAGGTCAGGTCGGTGAAGGTGACGTTGTTGTTCCTGGGATCGGGCTCACCTGCCGTCGTCGACCGGAGGACGCCGCGCGCGTTCGAGAGGCCGTACGCCTCGTCGTAGTTGTACGACCCGATGAGGAGCACCGTGTCAGGCCGGCCGGGCGGGGTGTAGATGCCCATGTCGTACCAGCACTGCCCCGTGCAGAACTCGAAGGTGGCGAAGCGGGGGTCGCCGACGTTCGGACTGGTGAGGAGCTTCCAGCCGCCCGGAACCGCCGGCTTTCCAGCAGGAACGACCGCAGTCTCCTCGGCGATGAGGGTCGCCGCCGGCCGGCGCGCGTCGTCGATGCGCCACACCTGGCTGAACGAAGTCAGCGGCGCGGGGAAGCCGGCGAATGCGCCGGTCGCGCCGGTGGCCGCGTAGATCCGGAGCTTGCCCGTGGGAAGCGTCGCCAGCGCGAAATCGGTGCGGTCCGAGCCGATGTTCGCCTGGTTCTGGCTGAAGAAGACCTGGGTGAACGCTCCGCCGTTCTCGGCCGGAGAGCTGCGCCAGATGCCGACGTCCACGGCAGAGGCGTAGACGATGCTCGGGTCCGTGGGATCGAGCTCCACCTTGTCGACGCCCCACGAGGTCAGGCACGGATCGCCGAACGGCGCGCAGGAAACCCCGCCGCCGTCCCAGATCTGGGTGAACGTCGAGCCGCCGTCCGTCGTCTTGTAGAGCCCGGCAGGAGCCTGGTTCGCCGAGAGGACGCCGCCTTCCGTGGCGCTGATGCCGCGGACGCCGAGCGTGGTCGCGACGAAGAACGTGCTGGTGCGGTTGGGATCGAAGACGATGCTGGCGATCGAGAGATCGTTGAATCCGTCGGCGAGCGAGACGGGTCCCGTCGGTCCCGGGAAGGTCAGCGTCGACGACAGCCTGCGCCAGTGCTGGCCGCCATCGGTGCTCCGGTAGATGCCGAGGCCGGCGCTGGAATCCGCGGAGGCATTGGGCTCGCCGGTCCCTGCCAGGATGACGTCCGGATCGCGCGGGTCGATGGCCAGCGTGCCGATCGCATTGGTGAGGAACTCGTCCGAAGTGAACTCCCAGCGCGGTGTGGCCGAGAAGGGGCGGTCCGTCCGCCACACGCCTCCGCCCGCGGCGGCGACGAACAACCGGCAGTGCCGGTCCTCGTCGTCGCGCTGCTTGTCCGCCTTGGAGATGGCGCATCGGGGATCGATGGCGAGAGCGCTGATGCGCCCGGACGTCACGTACTCCTTGTTCGTCCGGCTCGTCGCCACCGGGAACACGGCGTTGTCCGGCCCGAGCGACTCCCAGGGGCGGCCGGAGTTCGAGTGCTCGTCGATGAAACCCGCGAGGCGCGACATCTCGCGCCGGCCGATCGCGGCGCCTTCGAGCGGCAGGCCCTCGCCGGGGAAGGCGCGCGAGGCGAGCTTTTCTTCCGCGAGCGAGCGCGGGCCTTCGTGGCTTGCGAGGGACGGAGTAGAGCGCTGCCGGTTGCGGCTGAGCAGCTTGATCTCGCGCTCGTGCGCTTCCCTCCTCTCCTCCAACTCCTCTTTCAAGTAATGGGGCAAGGTGCCTTTCGCGGGCCCCTTGTGCATCGCGTGGACCGTCGCCTCGCCGACGCGCGCCTTGCGGATACCGGCGACGGCGAGGGTAGCGAGAAGGCAGCCGAGTACTCCGAGAAGAAGTTTCCCGATTGAACCGCGCAGTTTCATGGAGGCCCCTTCGTCCTTGCGGACGCCAAGGGCCGCAGTCTGGCCGGACGGTGAGCGACAGGTCAAGCGCCCGGCTGGTCCGTACGGTCGCGGAAGATTGCAAGGCGCGCCGCGCTACGATTACGAATTCACCAGTGCGATGAACTGCATGGCGAACCGGGGACCCTTCGCCTCGTCCTCGTGCTTGAAGAAGGCATGCACGTCGCCGGCGAATCCCGCGGTGCGGACCCATGCCGCCCAGGCGGCGAGATCCTTCTTCGAGTAGTCGAGGCGGCGCAGGCGCAGATATCCGAACCGGGCGGTGCGCAGGCGGGGCGTGGTCAATTCGTCGCTCTCCGCCACGCAGAGCGCGGCGCCGGCGCGTTCGAGCGCGCGCCACGTTTCATCCGCAAACCAGCTTTCGTTCCGGAACTCGAACGCGGCCGGGACGTCGCGCGGAAGCTCCCCGAGGAAGTCGGCGAAGAGGGCGTCGTCGCGCTTCAGGTTCGGGGGAAGTTGGTAGAGTACCGGGCCGAGCTTCGGTCCGAGGGCCCGCGCCGCCTCCGCGAACGACTGCACCATCTCCGCCGTCCCGCGCAGCCGCGCGTGGTGGGTAATGCGCTGCCAGGCCTTGAGCGAGAAGCGGAACCCGTCCGGCACCCGCGCCGCCCAGCCGCTCGCGAGCTTCGCGGTCGGCAGGCGGCGGAAAGTGTAGTTGATCTCGACCGCGCCGAAGCGGGACGCGTAATACGAAAGCATCTTCGACTTGGGCAGCTCTTCCGGGTAGAAGCGCCCGCGCCACGGCTCGTAGTCGTAGCCGCTCGTCCCGCAAAAGACTTGCATCAGTTCTTGCCGGTGAGCGCTCGATAAGTACGCAGGTGCCGGAGCGCGGGAGCCCCCTGGCCGAGGTGCTCGTAGATGCGGGAAAGGTTGTAGTGCGCGTCCGGGCAGGGTGGATCGCATGCCACCGCGAGCTGGTAGGCGGAGATCGCTTCCGCACGTCGTCCCAGGTCCTCGAGCGCGACGCCGAGATTGAAAGCGGCGGTGGAATCGTCGGGGCGACTCGTGAGCGCGCAGCGGTAGTGCTGCGCGGCGCTCTCGGCGTCGCCCGCTTCGTGCATCAGCCGGCCGAGGTTCACGTGCGAGTCCGCGTGTCCCGGATCGAGCTCGAGCGCCTTCGCGTACGCCTCCGCCGCTGCCTCGCGATCGGCTTCCTCGAGATCGCAGCCGCGCTCGAAGAGGTCGTCTGCAGTCGCGTCGGAGGCCTTGCGCGCGAGGGGCGCGATCCTCCGCGCCAGCTCCGCCGTACCGAAGTCGAACAGGACCTGGCCGTCCTCGGGGCTCCACCTTCGCGCCCCGTCGCCGACGACGATCCGATCGCCTTCGGCGCGGATGTGCACGTCGCGAAGGGATCGTCCCTCGGGAAGCTGGGCGCGCAGCAGCGCGAGCGCGCGTTTCACCCTGCGTGAAGGGATGCGCGCCGCGACGAGCCCCTTCGCGGCGCGCAGGAGCACCAGGTCCGAGAAGGAGAAGCGGAGCGCGCCGCGCGTCCCGCGGGCCGGATCGAGAAAGCCCGCCCGCACGTACGAGCGGACCTGACCGACCGACAGGCCCAGCATGCGGGCGACCTCGCGCGCTCCATAGCCCGACATCGGGGCGGAGGTTCGCACGGCGGAGCTACTTGCGGGAAGCCTTCGGGGCGGCCCTTTCCGAGCGCGGCGCGCGTTTCGCCGGCTTGCGACCTTCGTCGTCCTCGACGGCCTTCGGGCCGGTGCGGGCGGGCTCGTCGGGTACGGGCTGCGGACCCTTTGCGGTTCGCGCGGCGAGCGATGCTTTGAGCGCTTCCATCAGATCGATGACCTGCGTCTGCGGCGCGGGCGCCTCTCCGATCTCGATCTGCTGACCGTCGATCTTACGCTGTATCTGCGATTGGATCCGCTTCTTGACGTCGTCTTCGTACTTCTTGGGCTGGAACTCGTCGGTCGCTATCTGGCCGATGATCTGCTTGGCGAGCTCGAGCTCCTGCGGCTTCACGTCGGGCGCTTCTTCCAGCCCGACCTCGTCGAAGGACCGCACCTCGTCCGCGTACATGAGCTGCTGCATGACGAGGCCGCCGCCGTCGATGGGGCGCAGTTGCACGAGATACTGCTTGCCGCGGGCGGCATACCGCGCGAGGGCGGTGCGGCCGGTCGCGCGCATCGCCTCCGCGAGCAGCCGGTAGGCGCGATCGGCGCCCTTCTCGGGCCCGAGGTAGTAGGCCTTGTCGAAGTAGACGGGATCGATCGACTCGGTCGGGACGAACTCGCTGATCTCGATCTGCTGCGACGCCTTCTCCTCGAGCGCCTTCAGCTCTTCGGGGGTGAAGGTGACGTAGCGGTCCTTCGCGAACTCGTAGCCCTTCACCATCTGGTCGCGCTCGACCACTTCGTTGTCGTCGCGCGGGCAGATGTACTGCTGCTTGAGGCGGCTCCCGCACTTCGCGTGCAAGAGGTTGAAGGAGATCGCCGACTGCGCCTGGGTGGCGGAGAAGAGGCGGACGGGGATGGAGACGAGACCGAAGGAGATGGTCCCGGATGCGATCGAGCGGGCGGCCATGGGGCCGATGATAACGTACCGGGACGGATGCCCAACTTCCCGGCCTCTCCTTTTCACGTCGAGCAGGTGGGCGGCGGGCGTCCCCATTACCGGATCGTGCTGGGCGATTCCCGTGCGTTCGTGTTGCAAAAACCGCCATCGCCCGACCCGAAAGACAAGCGCCACGCGGTGTTGGCGACTGCGCCCGATCGCCCGTTCGAGGAGTCGGCGAGCGCGATCTTGTGGGATCGGGGGACCTGCACGGAAGTTCAGCACGAATCTGGAGCGGGGAAGCTCCTCTTCGAGTTCAAAGGCGTGAAGCTTCGCGGACTTTGGACGTTCATCCGGACGTCCAGGGATTGGCTCCTCATCAAGGAGACTGCGGACGCGCACGTCCGGCGAGGAGGAAGCTTTCCCGAAGGCTCGATCGTCTCCGGGTTCACACTCGAGGAATTGAGCGGCGCCCCGCGAAAGGCGGGCGAAGTCTGCGAGGAGCTGCAACGGGCCGGTGCTGCCGGCAAGCGGGTCCCCTCCGCCGACGTGCAGCCGATGCTGGCCGAGTACCGGCCGAAAGCGTTCAGCGATCCGGGCTGGGTGTTCGAGCTCAAGTACGACGGCTTTCGCGCCATCTCCGCCCGCGAAGGAGGGCGAGGCTGTCTTCATTACCGGCGGGGCTCGGAATCGAGCCTTTCCTATCCGGACCTGTGCGCCTCCCTGAAGGCGCTGCCGTACGAGCACATTGTGATGGACGGCGAGATCGTCGTCCTCGACGAGAAAGGGCGGCCGAGCTTCCAGCGGCTGCAGAAGCGCGCGCTATTGACGGACCCGAACGATCTATCCCGCGCCGCGCTCGAGTTTCCCGCGACGCTCTTCGTGTTCGACCTCCTCGCGTTCGGCGATTTCGATGCGCGGCCGCTGCCGCTCGAACTGCGCAAGCAGCTCTTGCGCCGGCTCCTTCCCGCGAGCGCCAGCAGCCCCCTCCGATACGTCGAGCACATCGAGGAGCAGGGCGAGGCGATGTTCCGTTCGGTGCGCGACCTCGGTCTCGAAGGCGTCGTCGCCAAACGAAAGGATTCGCCCTACCGCGCCGGGCGCCAGCGGGACTGGATCAAGCTGCGCGTCGATCGCACCGCCGAGTTCGCGGCGGTGGGATTCACCCCTCCGGAAGGCTCACGGACGGGTTTCGGAGCGCTCCATCTCGCGTTTCGCGAGGAGGACTCGTTCGTCTACGCGGGCCGGGCGGGAAGCGGATTCGCGGAGGAAGAGCTCGATTCGGTGCGGAAGGACCTCGAGCGTGATCGGGTTCCGCGGCCCGTCTGCAAAGGCCCGCTCCCGCCGGGGCGGGGGCACGTCTGGGTCAAGCCGAGGCGGGTGGTGGAGGTCAGGTACAAGGAGATCACCGAAGACGGCCTCTTGCGCGCGCCGGTCTTCCTGCGGTTCCGCGACGATCGATCGCCCGAGGATTGCGTGCGACCGGAGCGCGTCGCGGCTGCGCCAGGGCCGCCCGCGCGGAGCGGTCCCGAGGCGAAGGTGGTGCCGAGCAACGTCGATAAAGTATTCTGGCCGGAGGAAGGATTCACCAAAGGCGATCTCCTCGACTACTACCGTTCGATAGCGCCCTGGCTCCTCCCCTACCTGCGCGACCGGCCGCTGGTGCTCGACCGCTACCCCGACGGCATCGCCGGCAAGTCGTTCTTCCAGCGCAGCGCGCCGGACCTTCCCGACGTCTCCTCCCTGCGCGCGGTGCCGCTGTGGTCCGAGGGATCGGCGCGCGAGATCGACGCCAT
>JBJMQD010000229.1:0-3460 GCA_045802855.1 Myxococcales bacterium
GGAGCCCGCTCCTCCTACACCCTGATCTCGTGCACCGGGACGTACTTCCGCGTCTTCCCCAGAAGAAGTTCCTTCACGCCGTCGACGATGTGATGCGGCAGGAACGGCTCGCCGTCGTACTTGCGGATGAATGAATCGGCGGAGATTCCCGTCTCCGACCGCAGGTAGCGCGCGAACTGGCCGCTGTAATTGTTCTCGACGATGACGAGCTTGCGCGTATGCGCGAGCAGCGAAGCGATCTGCTCCGTCTGCAGCGGGACCAGCCAGCGGACCTGCAGGTGGTTCGCGACGACGCCCTGCCGGGCGAGATCCTCCACCGCCTCGTCGATCACGCCTTGCGTCGATCCCCACCCGAGGAGCGTCACCTGGGCGTCCTCGGGTCCGGTGAACCGCGGCGGGTCGAGCAAGGGCAGCACCGCGTCCATCTTCCCCTGCCGGCGCTCCATCATCGCCTGCCGCTTGTGCGGATCGGTGAACTCGTCGCTGATGAGGACGCCGTCCTGATCGTGCTCGTCGGTGGCGACGACGTGGGCATGCCCGGGCGTCCCGGGGAGCGCGCGGGCCGGGATGCCGTCGCTCGTCTCGCGGTAACGCTTGTAGCCGTCCTCCGGCGGCTCCGGCTCCGTGCCCTCGAGCCCGAGGACCAGCCCGCGGTCGATCGGCGGATTGAACTCGAGCTCCTCCGGCTCGAAGGAGGAAAAGCCTTCCGAGAGGAGCAGATCGCCGAGCACGATGGCCGGGCACTGGAACCGGTCGGCCAGGTTGAAGATCTGCGGAATCAAGTGGAAGCAGTCGCGGATGGAGGTGGGCGCGGCGATCACGCGCGGGTAGTCGCCCTGCCCCGCCCCCAGCACCTGCCACAGGTCTCCCTGCTCCGTCTTGGTGGGAACGCCCGTCGCGGGCCCGGCGCGCTGCACGTTGATGCAGACGAGCGGGATCTCCATCATCGCCGCCGCGCCCAGGCCTTCCGTCATGAGCGCGAAGCCGCCTCCGGACGTGGCGCACATCGTGCGGCATCCGGCGTGCGCCGCGCCGATGGCCATGTTGATGACGCCGAGCTCGTCCTCGACCTGGCGGACGACGATTCCGAGCCTGCGCGCGTGCCGTGCCATCCACATCAAGACGCCGGTGGCCGGGCTCATCGGATAAGCGCAGTAGAAGCGGACGCCCGCCGCGACCCCTCCCATCGCCAGGCTCTCGTTGCCCGTCGCGAGGGCGAGCGGCTTGGGCCCGGTCGGGAGCGCGGTCGGAAACGGCTGGAAATGCTCCCCCGCGTACTCGTATCCGGCGCGCGCGGCGGCGACGTTGTCCAGAACTACCGCCTCGCCCTTTCGGGCGAACTGCTGCGCGAGCATTTCCTCGAACGGCTTCAGCTCGACGCCCGCGAGCCGCAGCACGGCGGCGACCGCAGCGGTGTTGTAGTGCAAGACGCTCTTCACGAGTTGCGCGAGAGGCAGCGGGCAGAGCTGCACGCCGGGAGCGGCCTCGCCGGGGTTCACCTTTCCTTCATCGTAGAGCACGGCCGACCCGCGCCGCATCAGCGGCAGGTGCCGATTCATCGTGTCTTGATTGAGCGGAATCAACATGTCGAGCCGGTCGCCCATGCAGCGCACCGGCTCGCGTGCGGTACGCACCGTGAGGAAGGTATGGCCTCCCCGGATGATCGACTGGTACGCGTTGTAGGCATTCACGTGCAGCCCGCGACGCGCGAAAAGCTTGGAGAGGATGTTCCCTGGCGTGGCGACGCCCTGTCCGGCGGCGCCGCCGATGCCGACGGTGAAGTCGATGTCTGCCATGTTGGCTCGTCCGTTGTGAGGGACCGACGAACCCGGATCCGCCGAAACCGCACGGGTCGAGGCGAGCGCTTCGGGGCGGACAGTAACGGTCCCCACCGGGAACGTCATGCCGCGCTGCGTGAGGATTACGGGGGTAGCGCGCCCGGCCGCGATGAGCAGGTTCCCCGCGCACGACGAAGGAGTTGCCGATGACGACGCGGCGAAGCTTCCTGCAAGCGACGGCAGGGGCGATGATGGCGGCGGCTGCGGGCCACGGAAAAGAGAAGCCGCAGGCCGGAGGAGCGCCGACGGGCACCGTTCCCAAAGGGCGATACGAGATTCCCGACGGCGCGCAGGTCGCGACCCGCGACCTCGGCCGCACCGGAGAGCGCGTTTCGATCATCGGGCTGGGCGGTTACCACCTCGGCATTCCGCCGGAGGCGGAGGCGATCCGGATCGTCCGGCGCGCGCTCGACCACGGCCTGAACTTCCTCGACAACTGCTGGGACTACAACAATGGCGACAGCGAGCGCCGGATGGGGAAGGCGCTCGCGGAGGGCTACCGGAAGAAGGCGTTCTTGATGACGAAGCTCGACGGGCGGACGGCGCAATCCGCCCGCGAGCAGCTCGACCAATCGCTCGAGCGGCTGCGCACCGACGTCATCGACCTCGTCCAGATCCACGAGATCATCCGCAAGGAGGATCCCGACGTCTGCTTCCGCAAAGGCGGCACGATCGAGGCGCTGGTGGCGGCGAAGAAAGCGGGCAAGATCCGCTTCATCGGCTTCACCGGCCACAAGGATCCCGAGATCCACGCGCTGATGCTGGAAGTGGCGCGGGCGAACCAGTTCCATTTCGATACCGTGCAGATGCCCATCAACGTGCTCGACGCGCATTACCGCAGCTTCGAGCGCGAGGTGATCCCGGTCGCGCAAAGGGACGGCGTGGCGGTCCTGGGAATGAAGCCTCTCGGCGCGGGGCTCGTCGTGGAGAGCGGGGCGGCGAAGCCCGAGGACTGCTTGCGCTATGCGATGAGCGTTCCCGGCGTCAGCGTCACCATCACCGGGTGCGATTCGGAAGGCGTCCTCGAGCAGGCGCTTCACCTCGCCATCGGGTTCACGCCGATGCTGGAAGAAGAGCGCAAGGCGCTCCTCGCCCGCACGGCGCCCGCGGCGGAGAACGGCAAGTGGGAAAAGTTCAAGACCACCCACGAGTTCGACGGAACCGAGCAGCACAAGCGCTGGCTCACGACCTCGCAGATTTGAATCGGCGCTATTTCGGCAGGAGCAGGTAGCCGTTCGCCGGCATCTGCCCGACCTGTCCGTCCGTGCAGAGGATGCGTCCCGAGTCGTCGACCGCGAGCGAGGTGAAGAGCTTGAACGGAGAGGGCGGGATGACCTCGTTCAGGTCCCACATCCTCCCGTCGCGGAAGACGAAGGCGTGGGTGTCGTAATCGTCCTCCAATGCTCCGGCCTTCGGCCTGCGCCCGTCGCGGGCAAAGCCCGCACCTCCGTTTACCTCCGCGTAGACGTTCCCCACCACCACACCGTCATCGTTGAGCCCCGTCGCGGAGCTCCAAGGCAGCCCCGGAAGCACGCCGAGGTCCCTCATCGACGTGCCGTCGTGGAAGAAGGCGTGCACCGGCTCGGTCGCGCCCGGGTCGAGCGTAGACATTCCCGCGACCT
>JBJMQD010000242.1:0-10741 GCA_045802855.1 Myxococcales bacterium
ATGTCGTGGACGGATTGGCGGCAGGTCCGCCGATGCTGCATTCATCCGCGCAGCCACCGCGCCGGGCCGCCGCTCGCCTGTAGCCGCGGTCCCTACATTTACCTGCATTATCTGCACTTCCGGCATTACCTACATTACCTACATTGTAGGACGCGGTGGCAGATCCGTCTTTCCGGCCGCGCCGCACCAGTTCCCGGCCGGGCGCGCCGATCGGGAAGCGAGGATGACCGAGATCTCCGCCGTTTCATGTTCCGCTCGGCGGGACGGAGGCCCTTCCGTGTTGCCGCGGAGATCGTTGCGGGTTCGAAACAATCGACCGGGCCGCGCGAAAAGCGGAAATCCGCCCTCGGGGAAATCGCGCGTTCATAAACGGTCGTGAAGGCGGTCGCTAATCGGAACGACGAGCTGGAATAGTACATAGCGAAGTCGCTTTTTGCGATTCGGCGAATGATTCCTGTCTCATACTGCCGGTCATCGGGGTCCTTGCTCGTACCCCCCCAAACTGGAGAGCCCTTAATGAACTTGAAGCAAATCGTCGCTATTTTCGCCACCTTGGCCGTCTCGTCCACGCAGGCTTTCGCCGCCCAGGGCGGCGCCGGAGGTGGAGGTGGCGGTGGCGGTGGCGGAGCCGCCAAGCCCCCGCCGGTGGCTGGGCCCGGTAATCCCCTTCCCACCACGGCGCCCGCTGCAGGCGTCATCTTCCGCGAGTCCTTCGGCCCCGGCGCCGACGGCGTCTTCTCCCGTCCCCAGGGCGGCAGCGGCAATCTCCGCTTCGTGAACGCCGGCACCAGCCTGGGCGGCTTCTGGGCGGAGTGGCCGGGCAGCAAGTCGACCAACTGGTCCTCGCCTAACGGCGCCTGGATCTTCGCGTTCGCCTCGATCAATCCGTTCGAGACGCTGCCCACGCCGATCCAGCCGTTCCCGTTCGACGGCATCGCCTTCTCTGACTGGTCCGACGGCGTCGTCACCACCTTCGACGCCGTCGTCCCGTTCCGCGGCGCCGCCACGGCGTACACGCTCTCCGCCGATCTCTTCCCGGCCTTCCTCGACGGCTCGTACGTCGGCATCGGCCTGACCGGCTCGGGCGCGCTCAACAAGAACCTCCAGGTGAGCGGCCAGATCTGGCTGAAGCTGTCGCAGATCGCCCCGTTCGACGGCGACGCCGGGCAGTACGACGTGATGTTCGGCAACACGTCGCTCGCGTCGGGCACCGTGGTGCTCGACGGTTTCAACCCGGTCGAGATCACGGTCGATCCCGCCGCCCAGACGGTGAACGTCGTCCTGAACGGCCTCAACCTCGGCACCTGGACGACGAAGGTGAGCCCGTCGTTCATCGCCATCGAGGGCCAGGGCTGGGCCGACAACGTCGTGGTGCAGAAGCTCGTTCCCTAAAGGTTTCCGCGAGCAGTACGCTGTGGTCCAGGAGCGCGGCGCGGGGCCCCACACCCTCGCCGCGCTCCGTTTTTCGGGGTCGTCACGCTCTGCGGCGCGCCCGGTCGAGCATCCACAAGCCCGCCGGCAGCGCGGTGAAATCGGCGACGAGCCCGAGCAGGAACGCCGCGCTCGTCACGAGCCCGAACTGGCGCAGCGGCGGGAAGGTCGAGAACGACAGCGCGAAGAAGCCGGCGGCGTTGATCACCGTCGCGAAGACGATGGCGCGGCCCGACACCCGCAGCGCGTGCAGGAGCGCCTCGGCGAGCGGCGCTCCTTCCCGCTCGTGGAGATGGTGGAAGAAGTGGATCTGGTCGTTCTCGGTCGTCCCGAGAACCGTGGTGGCGATGAGGATGGTCGCCACGTTGAGCGCCGCGCCGAAGATCCGCATCCCGAGGAAGGTGGCAAGAATCGCGAACAGCGACGGGATCATCGCGAGCAGGCGCGCGGTGGCGCTGCGGAAGACGAACAGGAACACCACGAAGATGAGCGCGGCGGTGATGGCGAAGCTCTGCGCCAGCGTCGGAACCAGGCTTGCGCCGACTTTCACCTGCAAGAGCGATTCGCCGGCAAGCCGCATCCCCGCGCCGGCGAGAGGACCTTTGCCGAGGGCCTCCCAGGCAGCGTGGATCCGATCGGCGAGCGCGGCGTAACCCTTCGCATCGCCCTGGCGGAAGAGAACCGTGATCTGCAGGTCTTGCAACCCGTTCACGTCGACGTACCCGCGTAGCGCATTCTCCGAGAGGAGGAGCGACTCGAAATCCGCCGCCGCCCGGGCGAACTGGGCAGGGTCGTCGGGCAGGTCCTCGCCCTGCGAGGCGAAGTAGCGTCGCAGCCGCAAGAAAGTGGTCGGTCCGGTCGGCTGGATGACGTCGGGGATGATGGCGATCGCCTTCTGGAAGCGCTCCACCTCGCGAAGCACCTCCGGATCCGTCGCTCGCGGCTCGGGCAGGTGGATCCAGACGTGAGCGACGTTCAAGTCGGCGACGTTCTCGCGGAACCAGGCGAGATCGCGCCGCAGCGGAAGCGTTGGATCGATGTACGTCAGCGTGTCGGTCGAGACCGACATCGGCTCGATGCGCCCGGGAATCCCGAAGATCGCCACCACGCCCGCGACGCAGACGAGGAGCGCGGTTCCGACCAGCAAGCGCCGGTATCGCAGCGTGAATCCGGGCAGCGCCGCCGCGAATCGATCGTACAGCCGCACTGCAGAAGCTTCGCCGCCGCGGGTCGGCGTCCGAAGCGCTGCCTGCAGCGCCGGAAACAAGGTGAAGGCGACCACCCACGAGATGGCGAGCCCGATCGCGGTCCAGAGCCCGAGCTCGCGAACGGGGCGCACCGTCGACACGGCGAGCGCCGCGAAACCGAGCACCGCGGCGACGGTGGAGGCGGTCACGGGCAAGAGCTTGTTGCGCAGCGCGGCGATCTGGTGCTCGCGGACGGGAACGTCGGGCGGGCGATCCACGAACCGCGAATGCAGGTAGACGAGGGAGGCGAGCGCCGTCACGAGCACCGTCAGCGGCACCAGCACCGAGACGATGGTGAAGCGGAACCCGAGCAGCCCTCCGGCGGCGACGCCGAGCGCCACCGCCGCGCCGAGCGAGAAGAGGAACGCGAGCAGCGTGCGGAACGATCGGTAGAGCGACAAGGCCGCGACGACGATCAGCGCGCCGAAGAACGGCATGTAGCGGACCGATGCCTTGCTCGACTGCTCCTCGATCCACGACTCGACGTACGGCGCGCCGACCCGGCGGATGAGGCCCGCATCCAGCCGTTCGAGCGCCCCGTCGATGCCGGAAAGCGCCGCATCGCGCTCCGCCGATCCGTGCACTGCCAGATCGGCGACCACCGAAAGGAAGCGATCGCCGAGGAGTCCCTGGTTGCGGAAGAACGCCGTGGCGGTCGCGAGCTTGCGCTGCTCTTGCGGGGACGCGCCGGGCCGAGCGCGGCGGACCGCGTCGAGCACGGAAAAAGCGCTCACGTGCGGGACGGCTCGGACGGCCTTCGTCACCGCGTCGACGCGGGCGAGACTCGCCGGCGACCAGGGGTCGTCCGACTCGACCAGGAGGAGCACGGAGGGCGACTCCGGAAAAATCTTCTGGAAGGCGCGCGTCGCCGTGAAGTCGGGGTCGTCGGGCTGGATGAGCCGTTCCAGGCCGCCTTCGGACGAGATCTGCGCCGCCCGGAAAGCCCCGAGCGGCACCAGCACGGCATAGACGGCGAGGATGGGCGCGCGCAGCGAGACGATGCGGGCCAGCACCCGGGAAGGAAGATCGTTCACCGCGAAGTGCACCTCTCGCTACGAGCGCTGCTGTTTGCGGATGCGTTGTAGCGCGGTTTTGCATACAGAAGGCGGCCATGCTTGCCTTCCTCGCCACCACGCTCCTGGTCTGCGCCCCCGGCTACCCCGGCAGCACCGCCGAGGCGCAGCCCGCGATGGACGGTCTCGCCCGGGCGCTCTCCACGTCGGCGCATCTCACCGAGGGCTCCCTGTCCGCCGTCTACGAGGAAAAGGCGGAAGGATGCCTCGAGCGGCTCGCGCAGAAGGACACGGCCCTGGTGCTCGCCGCCCTCCCCTTCTTCCTCGAGCACGAGAAGGGGCTGAAGCTCACCGCCCGCCTCATGGCCGTGCCGCAGGACGGCGAGGCGCTGCAGCGGTGGACGCTCGTTGCCGGCAAGGAGCATCCGGCCTCGCTCACGGGGTTCACCGTTCAATCGACGGCCGGCTACTCGAAGCGCTTCGTCCATGCCATGGCACCGTCCTTGCCCAGGGACGTGCAGATCGTCGCCTCCTCGACGGTGCTTTCGTCGCTCCGCAAAGCCGCGAACGGCGAGAAGGTCGCCGTGCTCCTCGACGGCGCGGAGTCGGCGGCGGTGAGCAAGCTGCCCTTCGCTGCTTCGCTCGCGAACGTGGAGGCCTCGCCGCCGGTTCCGGTGGCGCTGATCGCGACGGTGGACAAGAGGATCGACAGCGCGCGCTGGAAGACGTTGCAAGCGGCGTTCGTCGGAGTTTCCAAGGACGCCTCGGCGGCGGAGGCGCTCCAGGGCGTACGGACGTCGGCTTTCGTGCCGCTCGACTCGAAGGCGCTCTCCGCCGCCGACGCGGCCTGGCAGAGGGCGAAGTGAGGCGCACTCTCGCGGCGCTCGCCGCTTGCGCCGGATGCGCGCATGCCCTGCGGACGCCGCCTCCGATCGAGACCATCGCGAAGGAGCCCGAGGGTCCAGGCGCGCAGCTTCTCGCGGACGCGGACGCGGCCTGGCAGGATCGCGTGAGCCCCGAAGAGGCGAAGAGGGCCGAGGACCTTTATCTGCAGGCGGCGCGCGCCATCCCCGCCGATGCTCGCGGGTACGCCGGAGCGATCCGGGCGAAGGCGTTCCGGATCGGGCGGGAGAAGGACGGAGGAGCGCGGGAGCGCCTCGCCCAGGATGCCGTCGCCGTGGGGCAACTCTGCCAGCAAAAAGTTCCGGGTTCGCCGGTGTGCGACTACTGGCTCGCCGCCGCCCTCGGACTGCAAGCGCGAGAGCGGAGCTCGACCGCCCACGACGCGCTGCCCCACATGGTCGATCTGCTCAAGGGCGCCGCCGGGAAGGACGAGTCGATCGACCATGGAGGCCCGCACCGGCTCCTCGCCATCGTGCTCCTGCGCGCTCCCGGCTGGCCGCTCGGGCCCGGCGATCCGGACGCCGCCCTGCCGCAGGCGCAGGCGTCCGCGAAGCTCGCTCCGGAATACCCGCCGAATCAACTGGCGCTGGGCGAGGCGCTGCACAAGAACGGCAAGGAGGAGGAGGCGAAGGCGGCCTATTCCGAGGCGCTGCGGCTCGCCACGTCGGACCCCTTCCGCCAGGATCCCGACGCCAAGGGCTGGGCGGACGACGCGCGAGCGGCATTGCGGTGAAGGGCGAAGGCAGGAAGCCGCAAGAGGGCGAGGGTGGCGATCGCGTAGGCGATGCCGAGGAGCACGTCGAGCACGTAATGGTGCTGCAGGTAGACGGCGCTCAGGCACATGAGCAGGAAGAAGACGACGGCCGGGACGCGCGCCCACCGCAGCAGAGGCTCGCGGAACGAGGCCGATATAGCGATGAGCGGATAGGCGACGTGCAGCGAAGGAAAGGCGCCGTACACGTCCACGCCCCGCCCGTACATCTCGTCGAAGAAGTGGGTCCCGAGAAGCTGGTCGAATCGGGTCGCCGCGGCCGCATCCGGATGGATGTCGACGCGGGCGGGCCCGAGTCCGTATTGCGCGACGTACCAGGGCGGCGCGACAGGGTAGACGAAGTACGTGATGAACCCGAGCACGTTCACCACCAGGAACGCGAGAGCGAGGGTGCGCACCATCCCTTCGCGGCGGCGGAAGAAGAGGAAGAAGGCGAGCGCGAGATACTCGCCGACGTACGTGAGGTAGGCGAAACCGCAGGCGAGATCCAGAGCGGGCCAGTGATGCTCGGCGAACCACTCGTTCGGGGTCTTGCCGGAGATCCCGAACCACGACCGCTCGAGCAGGTAGGGCCCCGCGACGTGGACGCGCCCGGCGATGCCCGGCCAGTAGAAGTACCGCATCGAATCGTAGATCGCCCCGGTCAGCATGAAGGGCAGGAACTGCCGCAGGAACAGGCGCGACTTCTCGTTGTAGAGATCGAGGAACCCGAGGAGACCGACGAGGACGTGGTCGGAACGGACGCCTCCGAGGAGCGCGACCGCGGCGATGTAGCAGAGCCCGATCGCGGGCGGCCACACCCGTCGTTTCATCGTGGACGACGGAAGCAGCCACTCCTTCGCGAGATCGACGGCCCGCATCGTCATTGGATGCTCCGGCCTTCAGGCCTCGGCGACTGGCGACGCAGGCAAACCCCGCTCCTCCGTTCCGTCCAGGAAGGCGAATGGCCGGGGCGATGAGGAGCGCGCGCCTTCTCGTCGTCGCACTTTGCGCCTTGTGGCCGTCGACCCGCGCGGCCGCGGCCACCTGCCCCGTCGTCCGCACGCAGCTCATCCCCCTGCCCGTCTACGCGACGCTTCCGAACGAGGGCAGCACCTACGGCGCCATGCCCGTGTTCCTGCGCGTGTGCGACGAGAACGAGAGGACGCAATCGATCATCGCCCCGAGCTTGACCTTCAACGACGTGATCAAAGGCACCGGGACCTTCCGCGTCTACCACTATCCCACCGACCACCGCGCGCTCACCTTCGTCGCCTCGGTCAGCACCAGGATCAATTCCAATGTCCTCCTCCAGTGGCGCGACCTGACGCGCGAAGAGGGAGCGCTGACGGGCGAGGTGGAGGCCCGCTGGGAGCGGAGCGTCTTCTACCGGTTCTTCGGGATCGGCCCCGATACCGGGGACGCCGCCGAGACCAGCTACACCCGCATCCGCCTCCACGGCGGCGGACGGATCGGCCTCAATCTCGCCCCCGGCTGGAATGCCGGGATCATCGGCCTCGTCCACCACGACGACGTGCAGGACATCGGCATTCCGGGGCTCCCCATCAGCCCGCGCGTGTTTCCCGGCGTGCCCGGCATGACCGGCTCGACCATCCTCGGCCAGCTCCTCGACGTGCGATTCGACGCGCGGCCGAACGGCGACTACTCGGAACGCGGGTTCTTGGCCGATGCCGCCGTGGGACCCGTCGAGGGGATTTCCGGCTCGCCCGCCTTCCTGCGCGCGCAAGTCTTCTTGCGCGGCCTCCTCAAGGAGGCGGAGTGGGTCACCGGAGCGGCCCGGCTCGACTGGACGTACGTGAGCTCGCCGGGCGTGCCGTTCTACGATCAAAGCACGCTCGGCGGCGCATTCCTCCTGCGCGGGTTCACGCTCGACCGGTTCATCGACCAGAACGCCTGGACCGCCGAGGTGGAACAGCGCATCCGCCTCCTCACGACGCACATCTTCGGCGTCAACGCCGACTGGCGCATCGATCCGTTCGTCGGCATCGGCCAGGTGTACGGCGGGGCCACTCACCCGTTCTCCCATCCGCGGTGGACGACAGGCGTCGGCTTTCGGGCTTGGGTCCATCCCAACGTGCTCGGGCGTGTCGACGTGGCTACCGGCGGCGAAGGAATCAAGGTCTACGTCGAGCTCGGCTATCCGTATTGACCGGCCAGCGCCGCCTTGCGCCCTCGCGTTCGCACCGCGCCGAGCTCGAACAGCTCGTCGTCGGTGAGGGGCGCGCCGAGGATGCGCACGAACCGCTCCGCCGACTCGGGCTTCGGCAAGGGCGGCCGCTCCCTCACTTCCGGGAGCGCAGGCATCAGCTCGGCGAACAAGCCCCGGAGCACGCCGTCGTCGTGGACGTCCCGGGCGATCCGGTCGAGGAGGTGGATGGTCTGCGTCCGGTGGCTCTGCCGGGGAGAATCGAGGAGCAGAAGCGCGGAAGCGCCGAGCAGCAACGACCAGGCGCAGAAGGTGCGGTAGCCGCGCTCCGTCGGCGGAAGCGAGGTGAGGTATTCGAGCGCGCCCTCGGAATCGGCCTTGAGGCTCGCGAGCACCTCGCGCCGGTCGGGCACGAAGAAGCGCCCGGCCTGCTCGTCCTCGTGCTGGTCCTTGAGGATGTTCACCTTCTGCAAGAAGACGCCGAATCGATACGCCGCGAACATCGAGGGCGCGGCTCCGCCGCCGAGCGCCCACAAGGTCGTCAAGAGCTCGCCGACCAGCCCGGCGACGAGGCAGCAGTAGCGGGTGAGATCTTCCAGATCGATGAGCCGCAACGGCGACGGGCGCAGCGCGTACGCCGCCATTCCTTGCGCCATGCGGTCGACGGCGCTGAAGACCGCCTCGCGGGGACCTGCGGGCAACTCGTGCGCGTCCTCGAAGAGCGCGTCGGCGGCGGAGAGCAACTCCCGCTCCGCGTCCGTCAGGCCGACCGGGAACGCCGCCCGGAACGCGTCGAGCTGGGCCCGCCGTGGCGGCTTGCGGAGAAAGCCGCGGAAGAGGTCGAACTGCCGCTGCTGCAGGAGCTTGTCGCCGAAGGGCGCGTCCTCCACCGTGTCGAGCACGCGCAGGAGCAGATACGAGAGCGCCACCTGCTCGCGAAAGGGCGGTGAGAGCTGCGGGATGCAGAGAGCGAAGCTGCGGCTCACGCCGTCGAGGTGGTGCTGGTAGAACCCGGCGTCTCTCATCGGGACACCTCGCACGGAGGAGCCGGTTTTGCCGGCATCGCCAGTCGGGGAGGCCAGAAGGTCTCGGCATCCGTCGGGGTCACGCGGCACCCGCTTCGATCGAGTGGGGGATCGATGCGAAGCCGAGCGCCGCTCTGTATCGGCCGAGGGCGAGCAGCGGGAAACAGTTCCGGTACAGGTGGTAGCGGATCATGAAACCCGCCGACAGCTCGCGTCCCTCCCGGATCCGCGCTCCGTGCTCCTCCCCGATGCCGTATCCGGGGAAGCCGCAGCCGGTAAATGCCTCCTCGTCCCAGGAGCCGTCGCTGCGCTGCGTGTCCACCAGGAACCGCACCGCGCGTTCCGCTGCCTTGCTGTCCGCCCTCCCCGCCGCGACGAGGGCGCAGAGCGCCCAGGCCGTCTGCGACGGAGTGCTCTCGCCCCGCCCCCGCGCCGCGACGTCGACGTAGGAGGCGCAGCTTTCTCCGAAGCCGCCGTCCTGGTTCTGCCGCTCGAGGAGCCAGCGGACCGCGCGCCGGACCGCGATCCCATCCATCGGCTCGCCCACCGCGGCAAGGGCGGGCAGGACCGCCCCGAGTCCATAGATGTGGTTCACGCCCCAGCGGCCGAACCACGAGCCTTCGGGTTCCTGCTGGTCGCGCAGGTACGCAAGGCCCGCCTGCACCGCCGGATGGGTGTTGTCGAATCCGAGGGCGCCGAGCATCTCCAGGACATGCGCCGTCACGTCGGCGCTCGGCGGATCGATGGCCTCGCCGAAATCGCAGAACGGAAGCCGGGCGGGAAGGCGCGAGGTGTTGTCCTTGTCGAACGCGGCCCACCCGCCGTTCTTGCTCTGCATCGCGAGGACCCAGCGGACGGCGCGCTCGCGGGTCCGCGCATCGAGCGTGCCGCTCTTGTGCAGCGCGAGCAGTATCACGGCGGTGTCGTCGACGTCGGGATACAGGTCGTTGTCGAACTCGAACGCCCATCCGCTCGGCTCGACATCCGGGACCTGGACGCACCAGTCGCCCGGCGTGCGGATCTCTTCGTTGAGCAGCCAGCGAGCCGCGCGCAGCACCATCGGATCCGACCCGTCGGCTCCCGATTCGACCACCGCGAGGAGGCCGAGTCCGGTGTCCCAGACGGGAGAGAGGCAGGCCTGCACGCGCATGCTGCCGTCGGCCCGGCGGATCATCCAGTCGCCGTGCATTCCCGCGAGCGCCTTTTTCAGCGCGGGGTGCTCGAGGGAATGGCCGAGGCTCTTCAAGGCCATCAGCGAATAGACCCAGGGCGGCTGGATCCCGCCCCAGCTTCCGTCCGCTTCCTGGTGCGCGAGGATCCACTCCTCCGCCACCTTGCGCGCTCGATTGCGCAGGGGACGGAAGGGAAGCTTGTTCCCGAGGTGCAGGATGCGATCGACGGCGAAGAAGAGCCGGTCGAGGGCGTCGCGGGGCCGTTGCGGAACCCGTCCGGCAATCCGCAACTCGTCGAGTCGCGCGGCGTCCGGTATCGGCTTCACCGGCCGGGCGTCCATGAGCAACAGGAGCGGAACGATCGTGCCCCGCGCCCACGAGGAGAAGCGGTAGATGCTGAAGGGCGCCGAGGGCGGGAGGAGCATCAACTCCAGCGGCATCGACGGAAGATCGTCCCAGCTCCACTCTCCGAACAGCGAAAGCCAGATCCGGGTGAAGGTGCGCGCGCGGGCGATGCCGCCGCGGCCGCGAATGAACTCCCTCGCTCGAACGAGGTGCGGCGCGTCGGCGCTGTCGCCGGCGAGCTTGAGCGCGAAGTAGCACTCGATGCTGGTCGAGAGATCGCCCGGGGCGCCGTGATACATCGCCCACGACCCGTCGACCCTCTGGTAGTTGCGGATGTCCTGCGCGATTCCTCGCCAGATCTCCTCGTCGCGCGCGCCGAGGAAATGGGTGAGCAGCAGGTACTCCGCGTCCATGGTCGCGTTCGATTCCAGCTCCGCCCACCAGTACCCGTCAGCCGCCTGCTCGCGGGCGAACCATCCCTGTGCCCGATCGATGACCAGATCCAGCGCGGCGCGGCCGGCAAGACGCTCGGTTGCGATCACGACACGCCTCTCTGCTCGCGCCGGGCGCGCTCGTCGTCGTATGCTCCGGCCTGCAGGCCTTCGCGACTGGCGACGCGGGCAAAGCCCGCTCCTCCGCTGAACCACTGCACGGCCTTGGCCAGCGCCTCGCGGATGGGCGTCTGCC
>JBJMQD010000268.1:0-16062 GCA_045802855.1 Myxococcales bacterium
GACGGAGGCCCTGGCGTAGTCGACGAACTCGTCGTTGAGATCGTCCAGCTCGCGCAGATCGGTTTTCGACGGCGTGACGTAGAGAAGATGGCGGATCCCGAGCGCGCCCAGGTTCTGGGCCGTCGGGAGCTTCGCCACGTACCGGTTGTCGAACTGGCCGCTGTCGTCGGTGTAGTGGGCGAGCCGGTTGCGGTCGAGGACGAACGCGGGTGGCGCGTCCGGCGGACGCGCGGCGCGCGCTTGCACGAAGACAGGCCGGTAGTAGACGGCCGACGCCAAGGTCAGATGCGACGGAACCACCCCGAGCGGGTGTGGCCAGTTGTCGAAGGTGAAGACCGGCTCGAAGCCCTTCGCCAGCGCAGCGGCGACGGCGACCGATGTGGGCCCTTCGAGGTCGAGGACGACCGCGGTGTCTTTCGGCATCTCCACGGCCTTGAACAGCGAGAGGATTGCCTCTCCGCGCAAGTAGTCCGCCTGGGCATCGGAAGGTGGGACCGGCCTGATTTCGGACCGGAGCGGCGTGCCCGAGGACGATTCCAGGGACTGGAACAGCGTCGGGACGTAGAAGGGCGCGAGGGAAGGTCGCGCGGGAGCCAGATCCGTCGCCAGCGAGGCGAGCTGCCACTCGCGGTTCCCCTCGGCGTCGACGCCTCCAGACGCCGGAAAGCGCAGCGGCGCGCCCTCGTCCCCCACGTCCCACCCCTCGCGCTTCTGTAGCTCGAGGGAGTCCATGCTGATGTCGACCTGATCGTCCGGACTCGCGAGCGTCGCGACGAGACCGAGAAGGGCAGCCGATCCGCCGAGCAGCGCGAGCGCCTGGATCGCCCGGCGACGGCTGATCGGGCTCGCCGAGACCCGGAGCGACTCCTGCCACCAGCGCGCACCGACGAGGTCCGCGCGGTCGAAGAAGGCCTTGCGCGAGAATGGCCGTTGCAGCGTCATGGCGATTCCCGCACGAGCACCGGCGCCGAGAGCGCGTACCGGTCGGTCGCCCCTTCCGAGATCCGCGTGTACAGGCCGCAGGCGCGCCCGGCGACGAGGTACACGCCGTGGTTCGTAACCGCGCCGTCCGCGGAGCGAGAGGCGGCGAAGTAGCGCTGCGCGATGAAGCGGCCCGGAAGCGCGGCGTCCAGGCACTCTTCCCACGCCCCGGGTTCCGTCTCGGCTCCGACGACTACTTCGTCGCCCTCGCACCCGTAGTCCGACTTCAGGACCCAGTCCGTCCGCTCGGCGACGAGTCTCTGCCGCGGCAGCGCCTCGAGCCGCGCGGTCCGCGGAAGGTAGCGCCAGATCGCCGCCCGCGTGCGCCCGGAGAAGAGGTCGATGTGCTCCCAGAAGAGCGCCATCGCCCGCTTGTTCTGCGGCACCACCGCGCCGAAGGGGTTCACCACCGCGCTCGTGCCGCGCAGGACGCTCGCGAGGACGATTCCGAGCTGCTCGGTGAGCGGCGCCGGATCCGGCACGGTCGCGGCATCCGCCCATGCTGGCCGGCGCTCGGACCACCAGTCGGTCTTGTAATGACGGAGGAACACGTCACACGGGGTCCCGAACAGTCCCGCGCGCCCACCGGGAAGCGCGCAGAGGTTGAACGGCGAACCCAGGATCACCCGCAATCCACGCTTCTCGAACCATTCGCGGTAGAGGAGGACCATCGACAGGTCCTCGGTGATCTCGGTGGGGTAGATGATCCCGATCGAGAGCGGACCTGCGGTCCGTCGCACGCCGCGGCCGACCACCTCGACCATCGCGCAGAACCGATCCTCGAGCGCGCCGTTCGGATCGGCGAGGCCCGGCTTCGCCGCGGCGCGGTTGAGGAGGACCGCTTCCGCTGCTCCGCTCGGCGTGTCGCAGTTGAGCTCGCAAATCTTCGGACCGTCGGCAGTGAAGAAGACGTCGGCGCGGGCGATGCCGTGCCAGTGCGGCGCCGACGACAACCAGAGCGCCTGCTGCACATCGCTCAGCCGCAGAAATCCGCTCACCAGCTCCGGGTGCGCGGCGCAGAGGAGGCAAAGCTCGTTCCACGCCGCGGCCATCTCTTCCGCCGCGCGGTACAGCGAGTCCCGCTCCGCCGCGGCGAGCACCACGGGATCGGGATGGAACCGCGGCCTTCCCTCGAGCCAGGGATCCGAGATGCCTCCGCCGGCCCTGATGCGCGCCGCGAACGCGGCGTATGCGGCCTCGCCCGCAATCATTCGAGACCCGTGAGGAGGATGGCCGCGGCGAGATACGAGACCGCCTCCACCGCGCTCACGCCCACGTTGCGCTCCCGGGCGACGAGGCCGTCGAGCGCGCCACCCCGGAGGGCGAACTGCTTGCGCAAGAGCAGCGTCTGCACTCCGAATTGCCGCACCGGATAGAGGACGAGCACCGAGACGAGGGCCACCGCATAGGCGCGCAGCGACGTGCCCCAGCCTTCGAAGTCGCCTTCGGCCGCATGCCCGACGATGAGCGCGATGGCGAGCATGGCCCCCGCATAGCTGACCGCGGCGGCGACGTTCTCGCCCTGGATCTCCTCGTCCTCCGCGTAGAGCGTGAGCGTGCGGAAGAGCACGACGAAGAGATGGAGGGTGGCCTGTCCGATGACGAAGAAGACGATCGAGATGCCGAGGGTGGAAAGGTCGTCGCCGTAGAAGCATTCGGCGACGATGAACCCGGTCGCCGCGAAGTGCGCGCCCGCCGCTACGCCCGCGGCCACGTTGCCGCGCGCAATCTCCTCGGGCAGATGCGAGCGCAAAAGCACCCGGATACCGGCCGTCCCGACGGCCCATAGGAGGAGAAGGGCGGTGACCCCGAACACGGAGGTCCAGAGCGCGTCCGTTTTCCAATCGTCTCCGTGGACGCATCCGCGAACGGCGGACACCACGACGAAGGCCGCGCCGCAGAGGTACCCGGCGCGGACGATTCCCCGGGCGGCATTGGTCACGTCGTAGGAACGCTACGCGGGGCCACGGGCGGTGTCCAGCGGGAGTGGGAGCGCTCCTCCGGCAGGGCCGTCGCGTAGACCCGGCGACGACCCGGGACCGTACTCGTTGACGGCGGCACGGTACGCGCCCTAGGGTGCCCGGTTCGCAAAAGGGAGCATGCCAATGAAGCCGTTGCAGTCGTTCCGATCGGTCGCACTGCTGTGTGTGCTCGGGGCCGCCGGTTGCAAGACCGGCTCCTCCCGCAACGCGTCCGAGAAGAACCCGGTGAGCGTCGATCCGGGCGAGAAGGTGGCCGTCATCGACGGCCAGCCCATCACGTACGGCGACGTCGAGAAGCAGTCGGGCGGCAAGCTCAAGCAGGCGGAGGTCAAGGCCCTCACCGATCTGTACGACGCCCGGCGCGGCGCCATCGACGAGATGCTGACCAAGCGGCTCCTCGAGGAGGAGGCGCGGAGCAAAGGCAAGACCCTCGACCAGTGGTACCAGACCGACTTCCAGCAGTCCCTGCCCGCGCCCACCGAGGACGAGCTGAAGCAGCTCTACGAGCAGCACAAGAACGAGGTGGGCGGGCAATCGTACGAGCAGGTCCACGACCGCCTCGTGCAGTTCGTGAAGCAGCAGAAGAGCCGCGACCAGATGCAGGCTTTTGTCGAGCAGCTGAAGCAGAAGCACGGCGTCCAGATCACGATGCAGCCCCCGAGCCTTCCCCGCGTCGAGGTGGCGGCGAAGGGCCCGTCCCGCGGCCCGGACAACGCTCCCGTGACCATCGTCGAGTTCAGCGATTTCCAGTGCCCTTACTGCGGCCGCGCCTTCCCGACGGTCGAGAAGCTGATGAAGGACTACGACGGGAAGGTGCGGCTCGTGTTCCGCCACTTCCCGCTCTCCTTCCACCCGAACGCGGAGAAGGCCGCCGAGGCCGCCGCGTGCGCGCAAGACCAGGGCAAGTTCTGGCCCATGCACGACAAGATGTTCACCAACCAGCAGCGGCTCGCGGTCGAGGATCTGAAGTCCTTCGCCAAGGACCTGGGGCTCGACCAGGGCAAGTTCGACAAGTGTCTCGACAGCGGCGAGAAGGCGGCGATGGTGAGCGCCGACGAGAAGGACGGCGAGCAGGCCGGAGTGAGCGGAACGCCCGCTTTCTTCATCAACGGGATCTTCATCAACGGCGCTGTTCCCTACGAGCAGTTCAAGGATGCGGTCGATCGGGAGCTCAAGCGCAAGGGGTGAGGTGTTCTCCGCATGCGCATGTCGAAGTCGTTCGTCCCTACGCTGAAGGAAAATCCCGCCGACGCCACGGTGGCGAGCCACCAGCTCCTCGTGCGGGCGGGGTTCATCCGCCAGCTCGCGGCGGGCATCTACAGCATCCTCCCCCTCGGGCAGCGGGCGATCCACGAGATCACCCGCGTCGTCCGCGAGGAGATGGACGGGATCGGCGCGCAGGAGTTCTACCTGCCCGCGCTGAACCCGCGCGAGATCTGGGAGGAGAGCGGGCGCTGGACGGTGATGGGCGAGAACATGTTCCGCTTCAAGGATCGCAAGGGAGCGGACATCTGCCTCGCCATGACCCACGAGGAGATCTTCACCTCTCTCGCCCGCGCGGAGCTGCGTAGCTACCGGCAGCTCCCGCAGATCTGGTACCAGATCCAGACCAAGTTCCGCGACGAGCCGCGGCCGAAGAGCGGGCTCTTGCGCGTGCGCCAGTTCACCATGAAGGACAGCTATTCCTTCGATCTGGATCGCAAGGGCCTCGACGAGGCGTTCGAGGCGCACCGGCTCGCCTATGCCCGGATCTTCCAGCGCTGCGGGCTCACCACCGTCCAGGTGGAGGCGCACTCCGGCGCGATGGGAGGCACCGGTTCCACGGAGTTCATGGTCCCGAGCGAGGCGGGGGAGGACTTCATCGCCTCATGCAAGAGCTGCGGTTACGCGGCGAACACCGAGAAGGCGGAATCGAAGGTCGAGACGCCGAACCGCTTCGCGGCCGCCGGCGCGAGTCCCGATCCGGAGGAGTTCGCCACTCCCGGAGTGGTGACCATCGACGCCCTTTCGCAGAAGCCGTACGGAGTGCCCGCCGAGCAGCAGCTGAAGACCCTCGTCTACGTCGCCGACGAAAAGCCCGTCGTGGCCATTCTGCGCGGCGACGATCAGCTCAACGAAGCGAAGTTGCAGACCGCCTCCGGCGCGTCGATGTTGCGGCCCGCGCATGCTGAGGAGATCCAGGGTTGGATGGGCGCGAAGCCCGGGTCTCTGGGCGGTCTCGGAGTGAAGAACGTCCGCGTCTTCCTCGACCGGCGGCTCGCGGGCCTGAGCGGCCTCGTGACCGGGGCGAACAAGGACGGGTTCCATCTGCGCAACGTCTCCGTGCCGCGGGATCTCGCGCATGCCACGCAGGCCGACCTGCGGACCGTCTCCGCCGGCGAGGGCTGTCCGCGCTGCGGCGCGCCGCTCGCGGTGGGCAAGGCGCTGGAAGTCGGTCACATCTTCAAGCTCGGGACCCGCTACTCGGAGTCGATGGGGGCCCGCGTGCTGGACGAGTCGGGCAAGGAAGTCCCCATCGTGATGGGGTCCTACGGGATCGGCATCGAGCGGATCCTCGCCGGGGCCGTCGAACTGCACCACGACGCGGACGGGATCCGGTGGCCGATGAGCATTGCCCCATGCCACATCTCGCTCCTGCCTCTCCAAATCCAGGACTCCTCGGTTCGCGACGCGGCCGAGAAGCTCTACGTCGAGCTCTGCGACGCGGGCATCGAGGTGCTCCTCGACGATCGGGACGAGCGGGCCGGAGTGAAGTTCAAGGACGCCGATCTCATCGGCCTTCCCTTCCGGATCGCGGTCGGCAAGAAGGGCCTCGCGGAGGGAAAGGTGGAGTGGAAGCCGCGCGAGAGCAAGGACATCGAGCTCGTCCCGCTCGGCGAGGTGGTGGAGAAAGCGCGGCAGGCGGTCCTCGCTGGCGGCGGCCGGCTGTGGCGCTGAGCGGGCGCGACCGGATCGTCGCGGCGCTCGACGTTCCCGATCTGGCGACTGCCGCCGCGCTCGCGCGCAAGCTTTCCGGCCATGTCGGGATGCTCAAGGTCGGCCTCGAGCTGTTCGTGGCGCACGGCAGCGCGGCGATCGAGGCGGTGAAACCGGCATCGCTGCCGATCTTTCTCGACATCAAGCTGCACGACATCCCGAACACGGTCGAAGGAGCGGCGCGCGGCGCCGGAGCCCTGGGCGCGGCGCTCGTCACCGTGCACGCCTCGGGCGGCGCGGCCATGATCCGCGCGGTGCGCAACGGCCTGGAGGCGGGCGCGAAGCGGGCCGGGACGGCGCCGCCGCGGATTCTCGCCGTCACCATCCTCACCTCCCTTCGCCCCGATGATCTGCTCGCGATCGGATTTACGGGCTCTCCGGCGGAAGCGGCGCTGCGGCTCGCGAGGCTAGCGATGGAGGCGGGCGCGGATGGCGTCGTATGCTCCCCGGAGGAGGTCGCGCTCGTGCGGCGGGAGCTCGGTCCCGGGCCGCTCCTCGTGGTTCCCGGGATCCGCGCCGCCGAGGCGACCAAATACGATCAGCAGCGCACCGGATCGGCGGGACAGGCCGTTCGCGACGGCGCCTCGCTCATCGTGGTCGGCCGCCCCCTACGCGAGGCCGCCGATCCGGCTGCCGCGGCGGACGCGCTCGCCGCCGAAATCGACAGCTAAAAGCGGACGTTGATGGGGGCCTGCAGCCGGGACAAGGGCCCCGTGAGCGGCACCAGGTAGCTGCCGTCGGGCTGCTTCTGCAGGAGCCCGAGAAGACCGCGCAAGGCGGGATTCGCGGAAAGCCACTTCTCCGAGGGCCGCAAGCGCAGTCTCAGGTCTGCCTGCGAGAGCGAGAGCAGCGGACGGAGCCGGATGGTCCCCTCGAGATCGAGATCGAGATCGCCGCCGCGGGTCTGCGCTTTCTCCACGCGGCCGACGCCTTTGTCGAGGACGACGCTGGCATCGAGATCGCCGAGAACCGTGCGCGGGAGCGTGAAGCCCTGCACGTTCGCGTTGGCGATGGCGAGCCCCTTGATGGTGAGCGCGATGGTCCCGCTCGCCGCCTCCTGCGGAATCAGCCCCGGCAGATTGGTCTTGCTGGTCGCGCGGCCGAGAAGCTCGACGCCGAACGCCTCGCGCAAGGGAAGCGCGTGCAGATCGATCTCGTTCGTCTCGAGATTCAGCGACTGCAGCGAGCCGGATGTCCTGGCGTCGTTCGAGAGCGCCGCGTGGCCCTTGGCGGAGCCGCCGTATGCGGTGCTCGAGAAGGAGAACGACGTCCGCTTGAGCAGCATGGGGAGGAGGTCGGGCCGGATGGTGATGGTGTCGAACCGCAGTTCGGAGCCCGGCGCTCCGGTCGACGGTGGATGCACGCGGACGCCCTGGGCCCGGAACCCGATGAAGGCGGGACCGAGGCTCTCGATGCTGACGTCGCCCCCCGATTTCTGCACCTCTGCCTCGATGCGGCGGGCAAGGGTGTCGAATGGGAAGGTCACGACCAGGAAGACGAGGAACGCGAGGACCGTGCCGGCGGGCAGCGCGAAGCGGCGCACCCATCGCAGCGGGGAGCTCGGGACCGGTGAAGTAGCCTCTGCCATCACGCCCCCTGCCAGGCGCTCACCGTCAGCGTGACGTCGAGCGTCTCTTTGTTGTCGCTCGACTTGCGCAGGTGCAGGCGGCGCACCCGGACGACGCCCGGGCTGCGCTCGATGTCCTGGAGCAGGCGCATGAGCTTGTCGAGCGGCACCTTGCCGAGGTTCGCTTCCACGCTGCTCTCCCGCAGCCGGCCGTCGCCCACTGCACGGATTCCGCGATCGGACATGCCGCCGATCTCGATTCCGTCCTGCTTGGCAAGCCCGTCGACGAAGCCCATCAGCGCGGGCGGGCTCTGCCGCAGCCGTGCCTCGAGCAGCCGGCGCTCCTGCTCCTCGCGTCCGAAGCCCGCGGAAAGCTTCTGCACCTTGTCGAAGAAGCCCCGCTTCTCCTCCAGGACGTCCTCGTGCTTGCGGATCGAGCTGCCGAAGCCGATCCAGATGATCATGAGCAGGAAGGCGGTGATGCCCGCCGCCATGAAGCCGATGAGGCGCCGCTCGCGGGGAGAGGCCGCGGCGAGGTACTGCTGGGCGTCGGCGAAGAGCGTCCGGATCCGGTCCATCACGCGCCTCCCGGCAATTCGCCCGAGCAGGTGTAGGAGAACTCGAGGGAGAAATTGATCTTGTTGCTGCCGTCGCGCGCCTTGGTCGTGCTGGGCTGCTTGACGTCGCCGAAGCAGCGGTCCTTGCGCAGCGCGGCCACGATGTCGTCCACCTTTCCGAACGACTCGACCGTGCCGCGCATGCGGACGGTGGTGGTGTTGAGGTCGATGTCGTCGATCGTCGGCAGCGAGCTGTCCGGCAGGCGGGCCACCACCTCGGAGAGGACGTCCGCCGCGGAGACGCGGGGGATGCCGGCTGCCTTGGAGCGGCCGCCCGAGAGCGCCGCGACGGCCTGCCGGTAGTCGGTCATGCAATTGCCCAGGGTCTTCTTCGTCGCCGCGCAGAGCGCCTCGTCGTAGTCGGCGGCCTGGCGCGACAGCGATGCCACCCGGGCGGTGCCGAGGCCGATGGCGAGGAGCACCAGCACCACGGCGGCGATGCCGATCTGCAAGAGCTGTCCGCGGGCCTGGGTGAGCGCGCGCGTGAAGGCGAACTCGCCCTTGCGGAAATCGAGGCGACCACGGGATTGCTGGGCACGGAGCGCGAGAGCGAGAGCGAGCGACATCTCGGGCGCTTCCGCGCCGTTCGCGGTCTGGTGCTGCGGGGCGAGCACGACGGGGCCTGCCGCCGCTCCCAGCTCCATCTCGAAGCGGTGGGCGATCTCCGGGAAGGCGGTGAGGTCGCCGGCGAGGAGGATGCGGGCAAGCTCTCCGGGCGCACGGGCGCGCAGCGAGATCTTGATGTCCCGGAGCAAGGGCACGAGGATCTTCTCCCGAGCCTTGGGGTCGCTCAGCGCGGCATGCCAGAGCGCGCGGCCGGAAGTGGAGAGTGCGCGGGCGAGGAAGGGGCGATCGCCCGCGAAGAGGCAAAGCTCGGCCCGCTCCGGACCGGCCTCGATGAGCGCGGTGGTGCCTTCCACCCCATCGGCGAGCACCTTCCGCTCGGCGAGGGCGCCGAGGGCGAGCGGCGCGAAGGTGACCACCCGGGGATCGACCCCGGCCTCGGAGAGGCCGGCGAGGACGGTCCGCAGCGTGACCTTCTTCACCACCGCGACCAGCACCTCCGTCTTTCCCTCCCCCTGGGAGAGCACCGCGTGGTCCCAGACCACGTCGTCGAGGTCGAAGGGAATCGCCCCTTCGACCTCGGCGGGCAGCACCTGCTCGAGCCGGCGCGCGTCGACGAAGGGGAGGGTGAACACGAAGCTCGCCACCTGGGCCGCCGGGATCGCCACCGCGATGGCGGCGTCTCCGAGAGGCGGCGAGTCCGCGAGCGCGGCGGAGATCCGCCCGGAAAGCGATTCGCCTTCCGGGAGCGGCACGCGGCGGGCATCGGCGACGGCGAAGCCGCGGAAGCCGCTCTGCAGCGCGACGATGCGCAGCTCGTCCGCCGTGATGTCTAGACCCACGATCCGGTGCATCAGTCTTCCTTCCAGTACAGGAGCTTGCCGAGCTGGTCGTCGTAGTGGACGACGGCCGTCAGGCGCTTGTCGGTGCGGCCGACGCGCCCGGTAGCGACGATGCGGAACGTGTCGCTCGTCGAGGTGAGGAAATTGCCGGGAGCGGTCGGATTGGTCAGGACCGGGTTCACTTCGATCCCGCTCTCCTGCAGGGTCTTGACGAAGTCGGCGGCGGAAAGACCGAAGAAGGAGAACATCTTCTTCATGGTGATCGCCTGCAACACGGTCTCGAGCAGCTTCGGGTTGCGCAGCCTCGGGTCCGCCGGGTTCTTCGCCGCCGCGAGGATGTTGGTGATCATCTGCTTCGGATCGTCGGTGTTGACGTTCAGCTTGCCGGTGGGGCCGAGCCAGACGGTCAGACGGTCGCCGAATGCCGCCATGAACCGATCGTTGACGCCCCGGACCATGAACAGCTCCCCGAGGCTGTCGAACGAGGCGTTCTTCGCCTTGTAGCGCGGCTCGTAGCGATCGTAGGCGGAGTTCTCGTCGCCCGAGGCGTTGACGAACGGGTTCCCGGTGATGATCGACGGATCGATCGCGGCTCCGTTCTCGTCGATGTCGATCCAGTCCTTCAGCGCCACGATCACGTCCTCGCGGCGGACGCGGTCGTTGTTCGCGTCGGGCTCGTCGAAGATGAAGTCGAACTTCGGGTCGCCGATCATCGCCATGAGCTGCGTGTAGATCGCGCGCGGCGTATCGCCCAGGCCGTCGAGCGCGCGCACGTTGATGCGGCTGTTCTCGTCCTCGATCTTGGAGCTGAAGGCGCCGTCGAATGCCCCGAACGAGTGCATCGGGGCGGCTCCGGCCGCCGGGAGGGGAGCGTTCTCCCGGCGCGCTCCGGACATCTGATCGACGCCAAGGGCTGCGAGGTCGCCTCCGCCGAGCAGAGCTGTCATCACGTTCGAGTCGATGGGCAGCACTTCCCAGAGGCGGATGCCGAGGTTGTTTCCGGGCGTGGTCGCGGTGGGCTGCGCGCCCAGCGGTTGCCTCGCTCCAGAACCCGGCGCGGGTGCTGCGGTGCCCTGGGGCAAGAGCTTGTTCGCGATCGCGCCGCCGGTCTGGTCGAGCTGGCGCTGGAAGTGGAGGAGCAGGCGCGAGAGGTTCACCGCGGAGCGCGCCAGGTAGAACGCCCGGAGCTCGTCGCGGGCATTTTCCGCGAGCCGCAAGTTGACCCGCGACCCGTAGCTGAAGTCGACGCCGATCGACGTGAGGATGGCGATGGTGGTGAGGACGAGGATGAGCGCCACCCCCCGCGCGTTCGCCCGTCCCTTGCTGTGCCTGGTCCGCGGCATCGTCAGAAGTCCAGTACCTGGTCGAGCATGATGCTCGATTGGGTGGTGTAGACCTTCTCCTTGCCCTGCTCGTCCTTGATCGTCAGCGCGATCTTCACGCGAGGCGGTACCAGAGCCTGCGGGTTCACTGACGTGGAGTTGGAGTCCCAATCCGGGCGCCAGCTGCGATCCTTCGGATCCCAGGCCTCGACCGAGAAGGCGAGCACGTCTTCGGCGAGGACGGCGGTTTGCCCGCCGCGATCGGGATCCTCGTCGAAGATCGCCTTCACCCGGCGATAGAGATTGCGGCGCCCGCTGACGTCGGGATCGTTCCCGAGCTTGTACTCGAACAGCGCCTGATCGCCTTCCTTCGTGTCGATTGCGAGCCGCTCGTTGGCGAAAGAGGTGAAGGTGAGGTCCGCTTCGCGGCGGCCGTTCTTCAGCACGAACCGGGTAGGGCGCTCGCGGAACCGCTTGCGATCGTAATGCTCGGTGAGGAAGGTCATCGAGACCTCGCGCGCGATCCGGTTCATCGCGCCGCGTACGGTCTGGTCGCGCTCCTCGGCCCGCTCGATGCGCGACTTGAGATCGGCCGCGGAATCGAAGGCCTTCCAGGTGAGTCCGCCGATGAGGCCGAGGATCGCGACGGCGATCATCACCTCCAGCAGCGTGAAGCCTCTGGCCCGGGAACGGTTCATTGGCCGATGTCCCTGGGCTTCGGCTGCGTGGGCGTCTGGCCTGCCTTCCCCACCATCTCGGGGAGGATCACGACGTGCTGCGACGCGGAGATGTTCCGCTCCTGCGAGCCGTCCTTCCAGCTCACCGTCACCCGCACCTCGCGCACGCTCTTCTTCAAGGTCTCGAGGAACGTGGTCGCCTGGTTCTGCAAGACTCCCGCGATTGGCGAGCCCGGGGCGGTGAGCGATCCGACGCCTCCCGGCGCAGCGCCCGTCGGCTGGGGGGCTGCCCCGGCGGCCGCCCCGCCCGCGGCGCCCTGACCGGCCCCGAGCAGCTGGAGAAGCTGCGAGGCGTCCATCTGGACGTCGGGCTTGAGGATCTCCGCCCGCCACTCGTAGTCCTTGGCGCCTTCGTCGTCGTCGAACGTGCCGTGCTTGTCGTCGCTGAAGTCGCTGAAGCCCTCTTTTTGCAGCTGCTCCTCGATGTCGGACATCTTGCCGCGCAGGAGCAGCGTCGCCTGGGTCGCGCGCCGGGCGTAGGCCTGCATCTGCACGGCGCCGCCGTTCAGATCGGAGAGGGCAACCAGCCCCACCGCCAGGATGGCGAGGCTGATCATCACCTCGAGAAGCGTGAACCCTCGCTTCATCGCTGGCCCTCGGCATCCACGCGCCCGGAGCGGATCTTCACCCGCCCGGAGAGGGGAGAGACGAGAAGCGTGTTCACGTCGTCGCCCTGCCCGAGATGGATCGCGGCGCTCTCGGTGAGCCCGCTCGGCCAGAAATAAAGGAACGCCTTGCCGGAGGTGTAGCGCTCCGACTGGTGCTGGATCCAGACGTCGAGGAACTTCACCGAGCCGCCCAGGTCGGTCTTGGGAATGTCCTGCGTCTGCTTGAACTCGCTCTTCTGGGCGAGCGCGACCTTCACCTGCTCCTCCGCGTTCGCGGTCTCGGTGCGGATGCTGGCGAGGAGCTGCTCGTCGCGGTTCTCGCTGCGCGCGCCGCCCGTCGACTGCTCGCCTCCCTTGTCGAGGCGCACGGTGCCTGCGGCGCACTCGGACCAGTACTTCTGGTTGTCCAGGTCGAGGACCAGCCTGCAGCTATGTCCGCCGAGGGCCGTCGCCCCGTAGAGGGAACGGATACCTCCGGCGAGCTGCCCGCTCTTCTGCCGCAGCTGCGCGCGGGCGACGTTCGAGATGGCCGGAATGGCCAAGGCAATGAGCCCCGCGGCGATCGCCATGGCGATGCCGACCTCGATGAGCGTCATCCCGCGAGCGCGCATGGGACTCTTACTTCTGCTGGGCGGTCGCGCTCCCGCTCTCGCCGCCGTGCACGCTGATGTCGTCGCCGCCGCCCTGCGACTTGTCGGGACCGTACGAGTAGACGTCATAGCCCTCGCCGGCGCGGACGAACGCGTAATCGCTGCCCCAGGGATCCTTGTGGACCTCGCGGATGAACTTGGGCACCAGCTGCTGGAGGCCGTCCGGCCAGTTGCCGGTCTCGACGTGATACAGGTCCACGCCGTTCGAGATCGCCTGCAGGTCGAGCTTGGCGGTCTTGATCTGCGCTTCCTTGAGCTGTCCGAAGACGTTGTAGGCAATCGCGCTGGCGATGAGCCCGAGGATGACGAGCACCACCATGATTTCGATGAGCGTCATGCCGCGGGCGCGGCGCATGTGACGGAGCTTCTCGATACGCTTCTGCATTGGTTCCTCTACTTGGGTACGAAAGTGTTGAGCTGCATGATGGGCATGAGGATGGAGAAGACGATGAAAGCGACACCCACGCCCATTCCGACGATCATGATCGGCTCGAGCAGGCTGGTGAGCGCGGAGACCCGCACCTCGACCTGCGCGTCGTAGCTGCGGGCGACGTTCTGCAACATCTCCTCGAGCTGGCCGCTCTTCTCGCCGATGGCGATCATGTGGTGGACGAGAGGCGGGAACTGCCCGCTGCGCTTGAGCGGCGCGGCGATGCTCTCGCCTTCGCGGATCGCGTCGCGCGCATCCTCGATCACCTTGGAGAGGATGGAGTTGTTGACGATGTTCTTGACGATGTCGAGCGCGGTGAGGAGCGGCACTCCGGAAGAGAGCAGGGTCGCGAGCGTCTTGGCGAACCGCGCGAGCGAGAGCATGCGCACGAGCTCGCCGAAGATGGGCGCGTTGAGCTTCGTGCGATCCCACCACGCCCTGCCACGCGTGGTCTTCAGGTACCGCCGCATCGCCCAGACGAAGAGCGGGATCGCGGCGAGCATCAGGTACCAGTAATCGCGTGCGAAGGTCGAGGTGGTGATGAGGATCTGCGTCGTCCAGGGAAGTGAGACGTTCATGTCCGCGAAGATGGTGGTGACCTTCGGGATGACGACGATGAAGAGGATGCCGACGATGCCGAGGCCGACGAGGAGCATGATCGCCGGATAGAGCATCGCCCCCATGATCTTGTTGCGCAGAGCGGCCTGCGCCTCGGTGAAGTCGGCGAGGCGGACGAGCACCACGTCGAGCGCGCCCGACGATTCGCCCGCCCGGATCATGTTCACGTAGAGCGTCGTGAACACCTTGGGGTGCTCGGCGAGAGCGTCGGCGAGCGAGGAGCCTTCGTTCACCTTCTGCCGCACGATGCCGATGATCCGCTTGAGCCGCGGCTGCTCGATCTGGTCGACGAGCGCGGTGAGCGCGTCGACGAGCGTGATGCCGGCGCCGATCAGGGTGGCGAGCTGCCGGGTGGCGATGGCGAGGTCCTGGCCCGAGACGCGCGACCCGAAGACCTGGCGCAGGTCGACCTCGCGGGAGAGACCCTGTCCGCTCAGCTCGATCTTGCCGGTGACCGGACGCGACGACGAGGACGAGGACGCCGCGATGGCGGCTCCCTCCGCCGCGCGCACGTCGGTGAGGAAGATGCCGTCCTTGCGCAAGAGAGAGCGCAGGACCTTGCGGTTCTCGGCATCCTTGACGCCGCGAACGTTCTTCCCCGCCTCCGTGAGGCCGCTGTACTCGAAGACGGGCATGGTCGGTTACGCCGTGTCGTCCTGCGTGACCGAGAGGACCTCGGCGACGCTGGTGGTCCCGCGCAGCACCTTGTTGGCGCCGTCGTCCATCAGGGACCGCATCCCCTTCTGCGCGGCGGTCTTCCTGATGGTGCCGCTGTCCACGTTCTTGAGGATGAGCTGCCGGATGTCGTCGTCGAGCATCATGATCTCGTAGATGCCCGCCCGGCCGCGGTAGCCGGTGCCGTTGCAGTGGTCGCAGCCGACCGGCCGGTAGAGCTTGCCGCCCGAGGTCTTGCGCACCTGCTCGGTGGTGAGTCCGATCTCGCGCAGCTCCTCGGCGGTCGGGAAGTACGGCTCGCGGCAGTCCTTGCAGAGGACGCGGACGAGGCGCTGGGCGAGCACGCCGACGAGCGAAGAGGCGACCAGGAACGGCTCGACGCCCATGTCGACGAGGCGGGTGACCGCGCCGGCGGCGTCGTTGGTGTGGACGGTGGAGAAGACGAGGTGGCCGGTGAGCGATGCCTGGATGGCGATTTCCGCCGTTTCGAGATCGCGGATTTCGCCCACCATGATCACGTCGGGGTCCTGGCGGAGGAAGCTGCGCAGGCCGTTCGCGAAGGTGAGCTCGATCTTCGGGTTCACCGGCGTCTGCGAGATGCCCTTGAGCTGGTACTCGACCGGATCCTCGATGGTCATGATGTTGAGGTCGGGCCGGTTGATCTTGGAGAGCGCCGCGTAGAGCGTCGTCGTCTTGCCGGAGCCGGTGGGGCCCGTGACGAGCACGATGCCGTGCGACTTGTGGATGAGGCTCTCCATCTTGGCGAGCTGATCCGTGTCCATCCCGATCTCGGCCAGATCGAGGAGGACCGCGCTCTTGTCGAGGAGACGCATGACGATGCGCTCCCCGTACACGGTGGGCGTGGTGGAGAGACGGATGTCGATGTCGCGGCCGGCGAGCTTCACCCGGATGCGGCCGTCCTGCGGCAGGCGCTTCTCCGCGATGTTCAGGCCGCCCATGATCTTCACGCGGGAGGCCATCGAGGCCTGGATCCGCTTCGGCGCGCGGATCACCTCGCGCAGCACGCCGTCGATCCGGTAGCGGACCGAGATGTCACGCTCCTCCGGGTTGATGTGGATGTCGCTCGCGCGCTCCTTCACGGCCCGGAACAGGAGCGAGTTCACGAGCCGGATGATCGGCGCCTCGTCGTCGGCGTCGAGGAGGTCGGTGGGCTCCTCGAGCTCGTGCGCCACCGACTCCAGATCTTCGGTGTCGAGCCCCTGCATGATCTCCTGGTGCTCGTCCGCCGCGCGGTCGTACACCAGGTTGATCGCGGCGAGGATCTCCTCGGCCGGCACCACCACCGGCTCCACCCGCGCGCCGAGCAGGAGCGCCACGTTGTCGAGCGCGCCGGTGTCGAGCGGGTCGGCGATGGCGACGCGCACGGCGCCGTCGCGCTGCGCGAGCGGAAGCAGGTGGGCCTGCTTCGCGAAGTTGATCGGCACCTTGCGCACGAGCTCGGGCGCGGCCGCGTCGGGCTCGAGGCGCTCCTC
>JBJMQD010000279.1:0-3302 GCA_045802855.1 Myxococcales bacterium
GACAATGTCCTGCAGGTATGCCGGCTGGCCGGCGATTTTCGCGGGCAGGTCGATCCGCATGACGTTCGTGCCCACCACGCGATAGTCGGTTACCGGCTTCTCCTGCGCGTCGCCCGGAACGTCGAGGCCCTCGAGGTCCCAGTAGCTCTTCTTGCCGCTCTTCGCGAGCAGCGCCCGCAGCCCGGCGCAGGTCTTTCGCAGCGCCTTGCCACCGTTCTGGATCGAGAGGCTGCCGGAGGTGAAGCCTTCGTCCGGGCTATAGGCCGTGCTCGCCGGCAGGATCCGGATTCTTTCCAGCGGAACTCCGAGCTCGTCGGCGGCGATCTGGGCCAACGCCGTCGTGATCCCCTGCCCCAGCTCGACCTTGCCGCTCGCGACGGTCACGGTGCCGTCGCGCTCGAAGTGCACGCGCTGCGTGAACCGCCGCGCGCCCGCGGTCTCGACCGGGTCATTCATGAGCGGCCTTCATGACCGCGCGTACGACGCGGTTGTGCGACCCGCAGCGGCACAGGTGTTTGTCGAGCGCCTCGCGGACTTCCTTCTCGCTGGGCCGCTTGTTCCGTTCGAGCAGCGCGGCCGCGGAAACCGCGATGCCGCTCATGCAGTAGCCGCACTGGGCGGCCTGCTCGTCGATGAGCGCCTTCTGCACGGGATGGAGCTTGCCGTCCGCGCCGAGGCCTTCCACTGTCGTTATCTTCTTGTCGGCGACGACGGAAATGGGCAGGTCGCACGACGCCATCGGCCGGCCGTCGACGAGGACGAAGCAGGCTCCGCAAAGGCCGCTGCCACACCCGAACCGGGTGCCGTAAAGGCCGAGGTCGTTGCGCAGCACGTAGAGAAGCGGCGTCTCGGGGTTCGCGTCCACGGCGCGCAGGGCGCCGTTGATGTTCAGGTCCATGGAAGTCCCATCGCGCCCGCGAAATATATCTTGCGCTCGCCGCCGTCCGGAAGGCCGGGTCGTCCATTGGACCAAGGTCCCCTCGATGCCGCGCGCCGCCCTCGGTCATATTCGCGCACAAACCCCCGAGGTCCCCCGTGATGCGACAACTGCTGCTTCTCCTGACCGCGCTGCTCCCCACAATCGCGTACGCCCAATCGACGGACAAGGCGCTCCAGCGCATCGTCAAGACCAAGACGGTCACCATCGCCTACCGCACCGACGCCGTGCCGTTCTCCTACGAGGACAAGGGGCAGCCTGCGGGGTACACCGTCGACCTCTGCAAACGGATCGTCGCCAGCCTGGAGCAGCAGCTCAAGGTGCAGCCTCTGGCCATCAAGTGGGTCCCTGCGAATGTCCAGAACCGGCTCGACCTCATCCGCAAGGGCGAGGCCGACCTGGAATGCGGGACCACCACCGCAACCCTTTCGCGCATGGAGGAGGTCGACTTCTCCAATCCGGTGTGGGTCGACGTGACGGGCCTTCTCGTCCGCAAGTCCCAGGGGGCGCGGGAGCTGGGGAGCCTTGGCGGCAAGAGCATCGCAGCGGTAGCCAACACCCCGAACCAGCGGGCGCTGGAGGACGCGCTGAAGAAAGGATTCGTGAACGCCAAGGTCGTCCCGGCGAAGACCTATGAAGATGCGATCGCGTTGCTGGAAACGGGGAAGGCGGACGCGCTGGCAGCGGGGAAGACGATGCTCGCGGGGATGGGAGGCAAGGTCAAAGACCCTTCGCAGTATGAGCTCTTGCCCGATGAGATCGGCTACGTCCCCTACGCCATCGTCATGCCCCTGGGAGCGAGCGGCCTGCGCGCGGCAGTGAACCGGGCGCTCTCCCAGATCTACGACAGCGACGCCATCGGGGGCATCTTCCGCGGCACCTTCGGGCCCACTGCCAAGCCCGGCAACGCGCTCTTGATCATGTACCGGCTCAACGTCTATCCGGAGTGATCGACCGCCGACTGCACCGGGCTATCGACCGGCGGTCCGGGAGACCCGCACGATGCCCATGGCGCTCGACGACCTCCTCGTCCTCGACCTCTCCCACGCGCTCGCCGGTCCCTTCGCCTCCACCTGGCTCGCCGACAACGGCGCGAATGTCCTCAAGATCGAGCCGCCGACCGGGGACATCTCCCGCGCCTGGGGGCCGCCCTTCCGCGGCAAGGATTCCGCGTACTTCGTCAGTCTCAATCGCAACAAGCGGAGCGTCGTCGTCGACCTGAAGCACCCCGACGGGAAGGAGATTTTCTTCCGCCTCGCCGAGCGCGCCGACGTGCTGATCGAGAACTTCCGCGTCGGCACCGTGGCGAAGCTCGGCATCGACTATCTCGAGGTAAAGGCCCGTAACCCGCGCATCGTGTATTGCTCCATCTCCGGGTTCGGCCAGACCGGCCCCTATCGCGACCGCGCCGCCATGGACCTCATCGTCCAGGCCGAGAGCGGGATGATCAGCCTCACCGGCGAGCCCGGAAGCCGAGGCGTCCGCTGCGGCATCTCCATCGCGGACCTCACCGCGGGGATGAACGCGGCCTTCGCCATCCTCGCCGCGTTGCATGCGCGGGGCCGCACCGGCCGAGGCCAGTTCCTCGACGTCTCCATGCTCGAAGGACAGCTCGGGCTCCTGGACACGGTCATCGGGGGCTACCTCGCCGACGGGATCGTGCCGGGACCGATGGGGACGGCGTACAAGGCGCTCCTCCCGTACCAGACGTTCCGGACGCGCACCGGGGACATCGCCATCGCCGTCGGGAGCGACTCGCTCTGGCGCATCTTCTGCCCGCTCCTCGGCCTCGAAGACATGCGCGATGACCCGCGGTACGCGACGAATGCCGCGCGGAGCGCCAACCGCGCGAGCCTCATCGAGCGCCTACAGACCGCCTTCCTCCTGCGCAGCTACGAGGAGTGGGAAGGGATCCTGCTCCCCGCCGGAATCCCGATGGGCGCCATCAACACCATCGATCGCGCAGTCGATCACCCGCAGGTCGCGGCGCGCAAGTCGTTCGCGACGTGCAACCATCCGGTTGCGGGTGAGGTGAAGGTCGTCGCGCCGAACTGTCGCATGTCGGAGACGCCCGGCGGACTGCGTTCCCCGGCGCCGCTCCTCGGGCAGCACACGTCGGAGGTGCTGCGGGAGATCCTGGGTCTTCCCGAAACGGAGATCGAGCGTCTGACAGCGGCGCGCACGGTGGGAACGACGGGACCGAGATGATCCGTGGCTCGCGGCCGCAAGTTACGATTAGCCGCTCACCAAAGTTACGATTGGTCGATGCCCTTCCTTGCGATCAGCCGATACATAGAGTTACGATCGGTCGATGTCACGCCCCGGAATTTACCCGCGTCTCGCCGAAAGGCCGCTCGTCGAGGCC
>JBJMQD010000318.1:0-14161 GCA_045802855.1 Myxococcales bacterium
GGCTTCCTATGTCGGGACCTGGTTCCGCCCCAAGCCGGAGGGGGGGCGGCCAACACGCGAGGACCGCAAGCTACCGAAAGACGGCGAGGAGGCGGCCGCAATCGTCGCGCGCGTCAAGAATACCGGCGCGGGCACTATCGAGTCGGTAGTCAACGAGCAGCACAAGATGGCCGCGCCGCTCCTCTACGATCTGACGGAGTTGCAGCGGCATGCGAACCGGCTTCATGGCTTCTCGGCGCAGCGCACGCTCGACACCGCGCAGCGGCTCTACGAGGAGCACAAACTCCTCAGCTATCCGCGCACCGACAGCCGCCACCTCTCGAACGACGTGGCTGCCGCGCTCGGTCCCATCGTCCTTGCCATCGCTCCCCGTTACCCGGGCCTCGTCGCCGGCGGAAGCGGGCAGCGGGCGCTCGGCCCCCGATTCGTGGACGACGCGAAGGTAACGGACCACCACGCGCTCCTGCCCACCGCACGTGACGCGAGCGCCGCGACCCTCGACGACGACGAGCGTCGGCTCTACGACCTTGTCTGCCGGCGTTTGCTGCAGGCGTGGCACGAGGAGCATGTCTGGACGACGACCACCGTGCTCACAACGGTGATGACGCGGAAGGTGGCGGCCGAGGCTCTCGCAGCAGGATCCCCCGCAGCAGACAACCACCAAGACCGTTTCTTCACTCAAGGCAGCGCGGTGCTCCAATTGGGCTGGAAGGTCCTCGACATCCAGTCGCGCCGCGACCAAGCCCGCCGCACGCCGCCGCCGAGCGAGAGGGACAGCGATGCGCCCGACGATGACCCGCAGGACCTCCCGCCCCGTCTCGCAAAGGGAGAGCAGGCCTCCGTGAGCGACGTGAGAGCGGAGCCGAAGGTGACCCGGCCACCCAAGCGACTCACCGACGCATCGCTATTGACCGCGATGGAGACGGCCGGCCAGACGCTCGACGACCGCGAACTATCCGCGGCGATGCGCGACCGCGGTCTGGGCACGCCTGCGACGCGGGCGTCGATGATCGAGACCATCCTCGCGCGCGGCTACGCGGTCCGGGAAAAGCGCGCGTTGGTGGCGACGCCGAAAGGGATCGATCTGATCGATCGAGTCCATCCCGATGTGAAGAGCCCTGCGATGACCGGAACGTGGGAGCAGGAGTTGCGGAGGATCGAGCGCGGGGAGGCGCGCCTCTCCGACTTTCTCGATCGGATCGAGGAGTACGTGCGCGATGTGGTCGGCCGCGCGCTCTCGGAGCCAACGACCTCGCGCTCGAGTAGTTCGGGTTCCAATGCGGACCCTTCGAACTCTGCAGCGGGTGCGTCGGGGGCACGACCATCGGGTCCGGATCCGGCAAGAGGCATCGCCCGCACTCCGGTGGACGCGGAGCACCTTGGGCCGCTCCTCGAGACCGCGTTCGGCCACGCGACTTTCCGGCCCCACCAAGAAGAGGTCTGCCGCGCGGTCGCCCGCGGCGAGGACGCGCTCTTGGTGATGCCGACCGGCGCAGGCAAGTCACTCTGCTATCAACTCCCGGGACTCGCGCGCGGCGGGACCTGCGTGGTGGTCAGCCCGCTCATCGCATTGATGGAGGACCAGGTCGAAAAGCTTCGCGCCCGCGGGCTGCGGGCGGAGCGAATCCACTCGGGACGCGACCGGGCCGAATCGCGCCGGGTGGTGGACGATTACCTGAGCGGAGCGCTCGATTACCTTTACATGGCACCGGAGCGGCTGGCGGTCCCTGGTTTCACCGAGATGCTGGCCAAACGCACACCTTCCTTGGTGGCGATCGACGAGGCCCATTGCATCTCCCATTGGGGCCACGACTTCCGCCCGGAGTATCGCCGGCTCGGGGAGCGATTGCCCCTCTTGCGCCCCGCTCCCGTACTTGCCCTCACAGCCACGGCGACGCAGCGAGTACAGGACGACATCGCGGCCCAACTGGGCCTGCGCAAGGTTCGCCGCTTCATCCACGGGTTCCGGCGCACCAACCTCGCCCTCGAAGTGACCGAGGTGTCCAAGCCCGAGCGGTCCGCGGTGGTGCGGGAACTGCTTGCGGATGATGCGCGCCGGCCGGCCATCCTTTACGCTCCGTCGCGCAAGGGAGCGGAAGCGCTCGCCTTGGAGCTCGCCGCCGACTTCCCGTGCGCCGCCTACCATGCAGGCCTGCCCGCGGCGACGCGCGACAAGGTCCAGACCGCGTTCCTCGCCGGCACGCTTGAAGTGGTGGTCGCCACCATCGCGTTCGGCATGGGCGTGGACAAGGCCGACGTGCGTACAGTCGTGCACCTGGCGCTGCCGCGCTCGCTAGAGGCCTACTACCAGGAAATCGGCCGCGCGGGCCGCGACGGGAAGCCTTCCCGCGCGCTCCTGCTTCACTCTTTCGCGGATCGCAAGACGCTCGAGTACCTCCGGGAGCGCAGCTATCCCGACCCGACGGTCCTCGACGGTCTCTTCGCGAAGCTTACGAACAAGGGCGAGCCGCGGGAAAGGCTCGCCAGCCGGATGCGGACGATGGATGCCGAGCAATTCGACCGCGCGTTGGAGAAGCTCTGGATTCACGGTGGCGCGCGGATCGCTCCCGACGATACGGTGAGCGCCGGTCATGACCGCTGGCGGCCAGACTACGTTGCGCAACTCGCTCACGAGAAGGAGCAGGAGGAGCGCGTCGTCCGCTTCGCGCAGTCGCACGGCTGCCGCATGCTCACGCTCGTACGCCACTTCGGCGACGAGGAGGACGCGGGAGAGCGATGTGGCCAATGCGACCTGTGCGACTCATCGAGCTGTGTGGCGCAAACCTCCAGGGCGCCCAGCAACGCCGAACGCAACGGACTGCAGCTGATCTGCGATCGCTTGAGAGAATCGCGCGAGCTCGCCGCCGGCGCACTGTACCGAAACAGCGGGCTCGAGCATGCCTTCGACAGGCAACGCTTCGAGCTCCTCGTCTCCGCTCTGGCGCGCGCAGGGTTGGTCTCGGCGCGAGAGGATGAATTCGAGAAGGAAGGGCAGCGGATCAGCTTCCAGCGGCTCTCGCTCACCCCGCAAGGACGGGCTGCGACGGACCGCGAGCTGGAGCAGGTGCAGCTTCCGGGTCCGCCCACGTCAACCATTGGCGGCCGTACGCGCGAGAAGAAGCGCCGCAAGGCGCGCGCGAAGCCCAGCGCGACCACGAAGCCGACATTGCGCTCTGGCGATTCCGCCGGGTCCGCGCTCGGTCGGCTCTTGGCGAGGCTGCGCGGGTGGCGGCTTTCCGAGGCGAAGAAGAAGCGGGTGCCCGCGTTCCGCATCTTGACCGACAAGGCGCTGATTCGACTCGCCACGATGCGGCCGCGCGACGAAAAAGCGTTGCTCGAGGTGTCCGGGATCGGGCCGGGCATCGCGGCGAAATACGGGGCAACGCTGCTCTCGTTGGTGCGATAAAATCTGCCTTCGCCGGATCAGGACCCGGCGGCGGGCGACGACCTGTTCGCCGTCCGCGCAGCCGCCGGATCGAGGGTTCCTGTTTGCGATCTTTGATGTCATTTGTGATTTCAGCCTTCCGAAAGAGCGTCAACGGCGTTCAAGTCGCTCGACCTGACGACTCAAAGCGGAGCCGTGGGAACGCACCCGGAACGAGCAGGACTCGGTCATGATGCCGCAGTCTCCTCCCTGCCTGTTCGTTCGATATTCAACTGTCGTGGCGTCGGAAATCCCCGGATCTCAGGCCGCAATCCCGAGAGTCGCGCGCAACCCCGCGCGCGACCGATAACGTAAAGACGGCGGCGCCCGTGGGTAGCGCTTGGCAAACGTGGCGGGCGCCGTGCTATGGACGAAACGACCGGTCCCCCACCGCGCGCGGCGCGGGCGGGCACCAGATGCAGGAACAGTCGGCAGCTACAGCGGAGGAAAAGACTACGATGAAGAAGCCGAACACCGTACTCCCGATGACGAGGCGCACCGTCATCAAGGCCGCGGCCGCGGCGGGCGCCACGCTCTTTGCTCCTCCCTTCATCAAGGCGCGCGGCGAGGAGCCGATCAAGATCGGTCTCGACAACCCGCTCACGGGAACCTACGCGGCGCCGGGGAAGAACGAGCTCGTCGGCTGCCAGCTCGCGATCGAGCAGATCAACGCCAAGGGCGGCATCCTCGGCCGGCAGGTCCAGCTCCTCGTCGAGGATTCCACGAGCGGAGAGGCCGGCACCGCGGTGCAGAAGGCGCGCAAGCTCATCGAGCGCGACCAGGTGAACTTCCTCGTCGGCAACGTAAACTCGGCGCTCGCCCTGGCGATGGCAGGGGTGTCCTACGAGAAGGGCATCCTGCACATCGTTCCCGGCGGCCATACGGACGGGATCACGGGCGCGAGCTGCCACTGGAACGTGTTCCGCGTCTGCAACACCACCACGATGGAGGCGAACGCGGTCACGAGCGCCCTCATCAAGAACGTCGGGAAGAAGTGGTACTACATCACGCCCGACTACGCCTTCGGACACACGCTGCAGGACGCTCTCGAGAAGGCCGCGGGCAAGCTGGGCGGCACGAAGGTGGGCGGCGACCTGACGCCCCTCGGCACCACCGACTTCTCCTCCTATCTCATCAAGGCGCAGTCGGCGAACCCGGACATCATCATGTTCCTCGTCCAGGGCGACGACATGATCAACGCGCTCAAGCAGGCGGTGCAGTTCGGGCTCGACAAGAAGGTCCATCTGGCGGGCGCGCAGCAGGAGCTGGAGTCGCTCGAGGGCCTTCCTCCCGAGGCGCGGATCGGGACCTGGGTGTTCGAGTGGTACTGGAAGCAGCCCGACAACCCGCACGTGAAGGACTTCGTCGCCGCCATCAAGAAGAAGACCGGAAAGGTCCCGACGGCCCGCACCTGGTTCGGCTTCGCGTCGATCTGGAGCTGCGCGCTCGCGGCGAACACGGCCAAGTCGCTGAACGCGCAGAAGATGGCGAAGGCGCTGGGCGGCATGAAGCTCCCGCCCGAGGTTGGCCTCATGCCCAACCCGCCGTTCTTCCACGAGAAGACGCACCAGCTCATCACCACGCTCTACGTCGGGAACGCCCAATCGAAGGGCAGCGAACCCGAGGACCTCTTCAACGTGACGCAGCTCGTGAAGGGCACCGACGCAGCCGCGTCGCCCGAGGAAGCCGGCTGCAAGATGACCTGGCCCTCGGCCACGTGAGAAAGCGTTCCGCTCCCGGGCGCTTTGCCCGGGAGCCCGCTGCTCCATGACACAACTCATCCTTTTCAACGTCTTCAACGGCCTCGTCGTGGGCGCGTTCTACGCGCTCATGGCGCTCGGGCTGTCGCTCATCATGAACCTCACCGGCGTGATCAACTTCGCGCACGGTGGGTTCCTCGCCATCGGCGCGTACCTCGCCTACTCGCTCTTGCCGTACGTGGGGTTCTGGGGCGGGCTCATCCTCGCGCCCGTGCTGACGGCGCTCATCGGCATCGTCGTCGAGCGCGTCCTCATCCGCCGTCTGTATGGTCGTGACCCGCTCTACAGCCTGCTCCTCACCTTCGGGCTCGCCTTCATCTTCGAGGACGGCACCCGATTCATCTGGGGCGCGCAGAGCGTGCCGTACGCCATCCCGGCGATCCTCACCAGCGCGCTGAGCCCGTCGCTCTTCTTCCTCACCGGGTACCGGGTGTTCATGGTGGTGCTGGTCGCTGCCGCGGTGGCGGGGCTCTTCCTCGTGCTCACCCGCACGCGGCTCGGGATGCGCATCCGCGCCGGGACGCTCGACCTCGAGACCGTATCGGTGCTCGGGGTCAACGTGCGCGTCCTGCGCAATCTCAACTTCGGCCTCGGGATCTACCTCGCCGGGCTCGCGGGCGTGCTCGCCGCGGGCATGCTCGGGCTGCAGCCCACGATCGGCACGTCGCTCATCATGCCGAGCTTCGTCGCCATCGTCGTCGGAGGGCTCGGGAGCCTCCCCGGAACGCTCCTCGGCGGCATCCTCATCGGCGTCGCGTCGGGGGTCACCACGGTCTTCTTTCCCTCGGCAACCGAGGCGGTCATGTACGTGATGATGGGTGTCGTGCTGCTCTTCCTGCCGCGCGGCCTGCTGGGCGAGGAGGGCCGGTTCTGACTGCACTTCTGCGCAAGCACTGGGGGAGCGGGGTCATCTGGCTGCTCCTCCTCACCATGCCTTTGTGGATGAACGCCGTCGGCGGCTACACCGAGCTAGCCGCGCGCATCGTCGTCCTCGGCCTCGCCGCGATGGCGCTCAACTTCCTGCTCGGGTTCACGGGCGTCCTCTCCTTCGGCCACGCGGCGTACTTTGGCCTCGGCGCGTACGGCGTCGGGATGACGATCAAGTACCTCGTCCCGAGTACCATCGTGGGCCTCCTGGTGGGGGTCGCCATCGGGACGCTCGCCGGGGCGGTCATCGGCGCCATCATCGTGAAGCTCCGCGGCGTCTATTTCGCGATGGTCACCATCGCCTTCGGGCAGGTGTTCTACTTCATCGCCTTCCGCTGGAACTCGGTAACCGGCGGGGACGACGGGCTCTCCGGATGGGGGCGCCTGCCGATCAATCTCGGCTTCACTACCCTCGACATCCAGGGCAGCGACAGGGCGTTCTACTACCTGGTGCTGGCGTTGTTCGCGTTATCGGTCGCGGTGATGGCGCTGCTCCTGCGCTCGCCTTTCGGCCGGACGCTCCTCGCCATCCGCGAGAACGAGCGGCGCGCGCGGTTCCTGGGCATTCCCATCGAGTTTCACATCTGGGTCTCGTTCGTCGTCTCTTGCCTGTTCGCGAGCCTTGCCGGCGGGCTGTTCGCGCTCGTCAACAACTTCACCGATCCGCGCTTCCTGCGCTGGGATCAGTCGGGAACCTTCGTGATCATGGCGGTGATGGGAGGAATGCGCTCGTTCTGGGGACCGCTGATGGGCGCCGCCATCTACGTGCTCCTGCAGGACTACCTCTCCAGCCACACCGAGAACTGGATGTCGTTCGTGGGGCTCGTCTTCGTGCTGGTGGTCCTCTTCTTTCCCAAGGGCGTCGTCGGCACGGCGCGGACCCGGACGGTGGCCGAACCGTGAGCCTCTTGCGCGTGGAGGGCGTGTCTCGCAGCTTCGGCAGCCTGGTAGCAGTGAGGGACGTCACGATGATCGTGCAGCCCGGCGAGCTGCGCGCGGTGATCGGCCCGAACGGCGCCGGCAAGACCACCTTCTTCAACATGATCAGCGGCTTCTTTCCGCCGACGAAAGGCAAGATCTTCTTCGCCGATCACGACATCACGTCGATGCCGCCGCACCGGCGGGTCCCGCTCGGCATCTCGCGCACGTTCCAGATCACCGAGGTCTTTCCGGAGCTGACGGTGCGCGAGAACCTGCGCATCGCGGTGGAGGTGGCGTCGCGGCACCGGCTGAGCCTGAGGCTCTCGCGGGAGGCCGAGGCGAAGATCGAGGCGCGAGTCGCCGAGCTCGTCGAGCTGGGAGGGCTCACCGCCAAGTCGGACCGGAACGTCTCCGAGCTGACGCACGGCGATCAGCGCTCGACGGAGATCATCATGGCGCTCGCGCTCGAGCCGCGCCTGCTCCTCCTCGACGAGCCGACCGCGGGGATGGGCGACGAGGAGACGTACCACGTCGTCCGTCTCGTCCGGCGGCTGCACAAGGACCAGAAGCTCGCCATCATCCTCGTCGAGCACGACATGCGCGTCATCTTCAACCTCGCCGATCGCATCACCGTGCTCGCAGAGGGCAAGTCGCTCGCCGAGGGCACGCCCGACGAGATCGCCAACAGCGAAGCGGTCCAGGCCGCCTATCTCGGGAAGGCGCGATGAACGCTCTCGAGGCGCGCGGCCTGCACACGTATTACGGCAAGAGCCACGTCCTGCACGGCGTGGATCTGACCGTGCGCGAGGGCGAGATCGTCACGCTCCTCGGACGCAACGGCGCCGGCAAGACGACCACGATGCGCAGCATCGTCGGGCTCACTCCGGCGCGAGAGGGCACGATCCGGCTCTTCGACCGCGTCACCACCGCGTGGCCCTCCTACCGGATCGCCTGCAGCGGCGTCGGGTACGTGCCGGAGGGGCGGCGGATCTTCGCCAATCTCACCGTCGAGGAGAATCTGAAGGTACCGGTCGAGCGGCCCGGGCCGTGGAACATCGCCCGCATCTACGAGCTGTTCCCGCGGCTCGCGCAGCGCAAGAGCAGCACGGGGCGCCAGCTTTCGGGCGGAGAGCAGGAGATGCTCGCCATCGGGCGCGCCATCATCCTGAATCCCAAGCTGTTGCTCCTCGACGAGCCGTCGCAGGGCCTCGCGCCGCTCGTGGTGCAGGACGTGTTCCGGGTGGTGGCGGCGATGCGCAAGGAGGGCATCTCCGTGCTGCTCGTCGAGCAGAACGTGCGGGCCGCGGTGGAGATCGCCGACCGGGCCTACGTCATCGACGACGGAAAGGTCGTGTACGAGGGCGGGGCCGCGGAGTTCGCGCGGGACGAGCAGCGCGTGCGGGCGCTGGCTGGGGCGAGCGCGGAAAAGTGGGACGCGATCGCCTGAGGCAAGTCGCCTGCATCAAGCGAGGAAACTACTTCGGGCGGCGCGCGTACATGTCGTCGAATTTCGCCTCGAGGACGGGGCTCACTCCGCGCAGTCCGTCAATGACCGCCTTCGCCCAGTCGAAGTACTCCTGCCGTCGTTCGAGGGGCCAGCCTGCCGGAGGGTCGGCGGCGACGTCCCGCACGTTGCAGATCTTGTCGGCGAGCTTCACGAGCTTGGCGCGGACCGATAGCGACGGCGCGTGCTCGATCTGGCGGCGCTTGCGCTCGGCCTTCAGGAGCAACTTGTCGTCCGTGACCTCGGCGACGACGCCCGCCACCTCGGGCCCGAAGAGGTGCTCCAGCTCTTCGCGGGTCGTCTTGGTGTCCTCGATCGTGTCGTGCAGGATGGCGGACAGAAGGACGACCACGTCCGTCACGCCGGCCCCCGTCGCGAGGAGGTGGGCGACCTCGAGGGGATGGTTGATGTACGGCGTCTCGCCGGTGTTCTTGCGCTTCTGGGTCTTGTGCTTCTCCGCCGCGAACGTCGCGGCGCGCAGGAGAAGGTTTACGGGTGAATCGTTCATCTCTTTCCGTCGCCGCGCCGACCGCGATCAGCCCACGAGCCCGACAAGACGAGACGTAGAGCCGGCGTCTTTTCTAACGCATCTCCTGGTGCCGCGCTTGCGCGGACACTTCAGGTCGGAAGCGCGAATGTCGGACCCCGCTGCTACGGTTCGTTCCGTGAGCGAGGCTCTGGAACCATCACGGCTTCACGCGCTTGGGGCGGCGGCCGCCCTGATGCCCTGGCCGCTGCCGCGCGAGCCGGACGAGGCCGTCTGCCAGCAAGCGGCGCGGGTCATCGACGCGCTCCTCGTTCGCGTCGCGCGAGGCCGGGGAGCGATCGACGTGGCCATCGGCGAGGCCCTCGATGAGCTGACAGTTGGCGACCGCAAGTCGCGGCTCGGGTACTCCAACATCGGCGACTACGCTCGCGAAGTCCTCGGCATCGCGGCGAGCACCGCGTACAAGATGGGGCGGCTCGCGCGCAAGCTGCGGGAGCGGCCGCTCCTGCGCGCCGCGGTGCGGGCCGGCGAGGTGAGCATCCGGGCAGCGGAAGCAGTGCTGCCGAAGGCGCTCGGGGAGGAGGAGGCGAAGTGGGTGGAGCTCGCGCGTATCGGGACAGTGCGCGGCTTGAAAGCCGCCGCGAAGAAGGGCCCGGGCGCGCTCGACGAGAACGCAACGCACGACGAGAAGTGGGGACCCATCCGCGCGCACGTCACCCCCGAGCAGCGCGCCGTCGCCGACGAGGCGATGGAAGTCGCCCGCAAGCTCGTCGGCGCGGCGGAGCCACGGTGGAAGCTGCTAGAAGCGCTTTGCGACGAGTACGTCGGAGGACACGCGCCGCCGGACTTCCTGGGCGGTCCCGATGAGCTCGTGGCGGCGCGCCGGGAGGAGCTCGATGGCTTGAAGGAGTGGCTCGAGCAGGAGTCGGAGCAGTGGGCATTCCTCGACGAACCGGATGCGGTCGCGGCGCCCGTCCTTTCGGACGACGATGTGACCGATATCGCGCGGCTCGACGAAGGGCTGCGCCGGCTAGCGAAGCTGCGCGAGCGCTGGGACGAGGTGTTCGGCCATCTCGCGCTGCTCCTGCGCTCGGCCGATGGCCCGCGGCGGCTCGGGTTCGCCTCGTTCGAGCACTACACTACCGAACGGCTCGGGATGGCGGTGCGCAGCGTCGAGCAGCGCATCGCGCTCGAGCGGGACTTGTACGAGTTGCCGAAGCTTCGCGAGGCCATGCGAGCGGGGCGCGTCTCCTACGAGAAGGCCCGGCTCATCGCGCGGGAGGCGGACCAGGGTTCCGTCGAGGCGCTGATTCAGCGCGCCGAGAAGGTGCCTTGCATCGATCTGCGGCGGGAACTGGAGGACAAAGAGCAAGCGCAGCTGTGCGCGCGCGGCGAGTTCGAGGTCTGGGCGCCTTATCGGATCTCGGGCCTTGTGGCATTCGCGTTCGGGGCGGCGCGGAAGGCCGCCGGGCGCTGGATTCGGACGGGAGAGTGCCTGGCGAGGATCGCGGCGCACTTCCTCGAGGTCTGGAAGCCGGTCGTCGAACGGCGCGGGACGCCATCGAGACGGATCCTCGAGCGCGACCGGGGCCTCTGCCGGGTGCCGGGCTGCAGTCGCGCTGCCGATCACGCGCATCACATCCGGTTTCGGTCGGCGGGAGGCAGCGATGATCCGTCCAATCAGATCAGCCTGTGCGCCGCTCATCACCTGCACGGTGTCCACATGGGATGGATCCGGGTAACCGGAACGGCGCCGGATGGGCTTTCCTGGGAGCTCGGAATTGCGGCGCCGCGCCGAGAGGGAAGCGCCATGGGCGCGGGTCGCGACGGATGAGGCGAGCTATCCACGTCGCGCGCGCATCGCGAGCGCTTCCCGGAGCACCGCCACGAGCAAGGCCTTCTCCCGTGCCGGCGACAGCGCTCGGCGCAGCGCTCGCGATCTCCGCGCCAGGTCCCGCAGGAACCGCGTGTCCGACTCCACGCGTTCGAGCAGCGCCGAAAGCTCCTTCGTAGCGCCCACCGCGAACAGCCCCGGATGATCGGCGCCGAGGATCGCCTCCATCGCCGGAATCCGCGAGGCCACGATGGGCGTCCCCGCCGCGACCGCCTCCGAGATGACGTTCGCCCCACCTTCCATCCGGGAGGTGAGCGACAGCACCTGCGACCGGGCGATGAGCGCGCGCGCCTTCGCCAGAGGCAACTCGCCCAGATGGTGATAACGGGGGTTCTCTCGCGCTTCCTCGAGCGCGGCGCGCTTCCATTCCGGCGTGAGCGGCGCGCCCGCGTGGAGGACCTGGATCCGCGAGGCCGGCGGCAAGAGCCGCGCGGCGAGCGCCGTACGCAGCGGATCCTTCTCGTCTCGCAGATGACCGACGACGGCCACCTCGAACGCGCGCCTCGCGGACTTGCCGCGGCGCGCGGGCGGCGCCGACTGCGGCACCACGCGCATCTTTCCGCGGAGCCGCGGCGGAAGCTCCTCGGCGGCCCTGCCGTGGAGCCCGATGAGCAGATCCGCGAGCTCGAGCGACCGCTTTGCGTCGTCGTCGCGGTGGATGTCGACGTACAGATCGGTCCCGGTGAGCGCCACCACGATCGGTCGGTCCGGCTCGAGCGAGCGCGACCGCGCCACCGACTCCGCCGACTTGCGGGCATGGAGCGCGAGGAGGACGTCGCACCTGGGCACCGATCCGGGATCGGCGAGGACCGCCCGGTGGCCCGCGGCGCGCAGCATCGCCGCCCACCGCAGCGCCGTGACGCGGTTCCCCAGCCGCGAGCCGGCGGGAGCAGGACAGATGAGCGCGACACGCACGGGCGGCAGAGACTATGATCGCGGGAACCGATGGATCCACTCGAAACGGCACTACGCGACGCGCGCGCGCACACGCTCTCGCTCGTCTCCGATCTGACGGGCGCGCGCCTCCTCGGCCCGAGGCTCGACATCGTCAACCCTCCCCTCTGGGAGGTCGGCCACGTCGGCTGGTTCCAGGAATTCTGGACGCTGCGGACGACGCGCGGTCGCCCTCCGCTCGTCCAGGGCTCCGACGCGCTGTACGACTCCGCCAAGGTGGCGCACGACACCCGCTGGGACCTCCCGATCCTCGGACGGGCACAGGTATTCGAGTACCTCGACGCTGTCCTCGAGCGTTCGATCGCGGCGCTGCGCAGCCCGCCCGACGAGGACGCGTATTACCACCAGCTCGCGCTCTTCCACGAAGACATGCACGACGAGGCCTTCGCCTATACCCGCCAGACGCTGGCGTACCCCGACCCGTGGCCGAAGCCCGAACCGCCCGCGAGAGGCGCCCTTCCCGGCGACGTCGAGGTGCCCGGAGCGCGGTACCGCCTCGGCGCGGAGCGGGGCAGCGGTTTCAACTTCGACAACGAGAAGTGGGCGCACGAGGTCGAGGTTGGTCCGTTCCGCATCGCCCGCGCGCCCGTCACGAACGCGGAGTTCGCTGCATTCGTCGAGGGACGCGGCTACCGCGACGAGCGGCTGTGGAGCGACGCCGGGTGGCGGTGGCGAGTGGGATCCGGAGCCCAGAGGCCCGTCTACTGGGAGGGCCAGGGTCATCGCCGCTACGACTCGCTGCGCCCGCTCCCGCCCGACCATCCGGTCATCCACGTCAATTGGTACGAAGCCGAAGCATTCTGCAACTGGGCCGGCCGCAGGCTCCCGACGGAGGCGGAATGGGAGCTTGCCGCCTCGACGCCCGCGAAGCGCCGCTTTCCGTGGGGCGAGAGCGGGACGTACGCGAATCTCGACGCCCGCGCCGGTGGGACGGTCCCGGTTGCCGCCCACCCGGAAGGCGACAGCGCCTACGGGTGCAGGCAGATGATCGGCAACGTGTGGGAGTGGACCTCGACCGACTTCGCGCCGTATCCGGGGTTCGAGATCGACCCGTACAAGGAGTACTCGCAGCCCTGGTTCGGCACGCACAAGGTCCTGCGCGGGGGGTGCTGGGCGACCCGCGCGCGGCTCTTGCGGAACACCTGGCGGAACTTCTACACGCCCGACCGGCGGGACGTCTTCGCGGGGTTCCGCACTTGCGCGCGGTAGCGGCGCGCGCGCCGCTCGCGAGGGTCTGGGTCGTCGCGCTCACGGCGCTCGCGCTCGTCTGCTTCGCGGCTAACTCGCTCCTCTGCAGGGCGGCGCTCGGGCCCGGGTTGATCGATCCGGCGCGCTTCACGGCCATCCGCCTGTCGAGCGGCGCGCTTCTGCTCGCGATCCTCACCGGAGGACGGATTCGCGGCGAATGGCGCGCGGCCTTCGTGATGGTCCTGTACGCCGTCACCTTCTCCTTCGCCTACGTGCGCCTGCCCGCGGGAGCAGGCGCGCTGATTCTCTTCGGCTCGGTGCAGCTCACGATGGTCGGGGCCGCGATCGCCCACGGCGAGCGGCCCGGCATGCGCGCATTCGTGGGCCTCTTCCTCGCGCTCGCCGGTCTCGTCTGGCTGGCGCTCCCTTCGACGCACGGCGCGAGCCTCGTCGCCTCGCTCTCGATGGCCGTGGCGGGCTCGATGTGGGGAGCGTACTCGCTCATCGCGCGGAGGGCCGGCTCCGCGCTGATCGATACGGCAGGACATTTCGCCCGGACCTTGCCGGCAGCGGCGCTGCTCTGGTTTGCCGCGCCGGCGCACGCGGTCCACACCTCGGGGGTCGTTTTCGCTGCGCTCTCCGGCGCATTCGCCTCCGGAGTCGGTTACGCGATCTGGGCGACCGCCCTGCCCCACCTCACCGCCACGCGGGCAGCGGTCGCCCAGCTTCTCGTCCCCGTCCTCGCCGCGGCCGGCGGCATCGCGCTCCTCGGCGAGCGGCTCACGCCGCGGCTTGCGGCTGCCGCGGCGTGCATCCTCTCCGGCGTGGCGCTCGCGATGTTCGGCCGCCGGCGCTGACGGTCAGGGCAGCTTGGGGAGCGTTCGCGGCAGCCGCGCGAGCGTGTGCGTTCGCACCTGAGCCGTCCAGGCGGAATCGATGGTCCGGTTGCCCGTCGCGAGCTCGAGGTTCAGGGAAGTATTCGTCACCAGCAGGAAATTGCCGGCGAAGACGAGGCTAGCCGGGAAGAGCAGACCGTCGGGCGCTCCGTTCGGCTTGATCCCGTCGAAATCGCCGAGCTTGGCGATCACCTTTCCGGTGGTGT
>JBJMQD010000132.1:0-17903 GCA_045802855.1 Myxococcales bacterium
TGCCTGGGTGCTCGCGCAGGGCAAGGACGTCGTCCCCATCCCCGGGACGAAGAAGCGCCGTTATCTCGAGGAGAACGCGAGGGGCGCGGACATCAAGCTGACGCCCGAGGAGTTGCGCCGGATCGCGGACGCCGCCCCGAAGGGATCGACGGCCGGAGACCGGTACCCGGCGCAGGCGATGGCCGCCCTCGACCGATAGCGGATAGACGTTCGTACTGCGGCATCATGCCGCAACGGGCGTTCAGGTGCGATAGGATCCCACCACCGGCCGACCACTTACCTGGTCGGGGCCAGGTTTCTGGCCTCTTCAGCCAGATCCCTGGCTGTTGTGCCTCCCTGAGCGGCGGGTGTAGGCCGATGTCGTATGCAGGTATCGATCGTGCAGGGGGGAGAAGGGATGGATTGGACGATTCGTCCAAACGTCGGAGTAGGACCGCTCCGGTTCGGCATGACCCGGCAGGAGGTTCGCAGAACCATCGGGATACAGCCTACCGGTTCCGCGACAGTGCCGCGGTCCTCGTCTCCGACCGACGATTTTCTCGAGCAAGGCCTTCACATCTACTACGACGACTCGGACCACTGCGTCGCCATCGAGATGGCGGTGCCCGCCACCCCGATCCTGGAGGGCCGACCGATCCTCGGCGAGCCCTTTTGCGTGGTGCGCGACTGGCTTTCCGCGATCGATCCCGCGATCGAGACCGACGACGACGGCTTGACCTCGAAGGCTCTCGGCAGCGGGCTGTACGCGCCGGCGGTGGACAAGAACCAGAACTCCCCCGTGGAGGCGGTGATCGCCTTCGCTCCGGGGCACGGCTAATCAGTGGTGGTGGCGGTGATGCAGATCGGGCGCGTGCGGATGATCGTGCACGAGCGCCTCGTGCCGATGCACGTGTGAATGCGGCTCCTGCACGGGCCCGCTGTGCTCATGGCGATGGTGCTCGTCGTGGACGTGGGCATGCTCGTGCGTGACCGCCTCGTGCTCGTGGCGATGGCTGTGATCCTCGGAGGCGAGGAGCGCGATCCCCACGGCCATCAACGCGGCGGCGGCTACGTCGCGTAGGCCCGGCGCCTCGCCGAGGAGGGGCCACGACAGGAGCGCGCCCGCGAACGGCGCCGTGGCGAAGATGGCGGACTGGCGGGCGGCCCCCAGATCGCGCATCGCCCGCACGTGCCAGACGATGCTCACGCCGTACCCGACAGCGCCAACCGCCAGAGCCCCGGCGATCTCGTGAAGGGTCGGCACGCCCTCTTGCAGCAGCGCGCCCAACCCCAGGGAACATGCCCCGCCGCACAGTCCCTTGAAGCGCACGAGCGCGACCGGATCCCGCAGCGAGAGCCGCTGGGTGAGGTTCGTGTCGAGCGCCCACGCGGCGCACGCCGCCGCCACGAACGCCGCCCCCACAGGCTCGACGAGAAGCCCGCCCGGGACGATGGCGAGGGAGCACGCGCCGGCGACGATGGCGAAGGTAGCGGCGACGCCACGGCGGCCGAGATGCTCGCGGAACAGCAGCACGGCCAGGAGCACCGTGAACGGCGCCTCCAGATTGAGGAGCAGCGCCGCCGCCGAGCCAGGCAACCGGCGGAGGCCGAGGACGAGCAACACCGGTCCGGCCACCGCCCCCGCGGCGACGATTCCACCGAGCAGCGGCCCGTCGGCCCGCCGCAGCGGCGTCTCTCGCGGCGAGCGATTGACGAGGCGGGCGGCACCGAGCGCGATGCCCGCGCCGAGATAGAGCAGCCCCGCGAGCGTGAGCGTTCCGATGCGGCCCGCCGCGAGCTTCACCAGAGGGACGCTCAGCCCGAACAGGGCGGCAGCGCCGAGCCCGAGCGCGATGGCCCTGCTCCGCATGCGGCGCAGCATAGCGGCCCTCTGAGATAGAGTCCGCCAATGCCGAACCCTCTGTTCTCGGATCGGGAGGTCTCGTTCCAGCTCTACGAGGTCCACGGCGCGGGCGATCTCTGCAAGCTGCCGGTGTTCGCCGATCACGGCCGGGAGACGTTCGATCTCTTCCTCGCCAGCGCGCGGAAGATCGCGCGAGAGGTGCTCTTCCCCGCGTACCGGCCGATGGACGCGGAGCCGCCCCGGCTCGAGAACGGACGCGTCCGGGTGCATCCCGCCATGAAGGAGATCTGGCCGCGGCTCGTCGAGCTGGGCATGACGAGCGCCACCCGGCCCGCCGAGGTCGGTGGGCAGGAGCTTCCCGTCCTCGTCGCGCTCTTCGCGGGCGGGTACCTGAGCGCGGCGAACGGCGCGGCGATGGCCTATGCCGGGCTCACGTCGGGCGCCGCGCATCTCGTGGAGGCATTCGGCAGCGAGGAGGTGCGCCGCACGTTCCACGAGCCGATGGTCTCCGGCCGCTGGACGGGGACGATGGCGCTCACCGAGCCGCACGCCGGATCGAGCCTCGCCGACGTCCGCACGACCGCGACGCCGCTCCCGGGCGAGCCGGGGCGCCATCTGTTGCGCGGAAACAAGGTGTTCATCTCCGGAGGCGACCAGGACTTCACCGAGAACATCGTCCACCTGGCCCTCGGCCGCATCGAGGACGCGCCAGCGGGAATCAAGGGCATCTCGCTCTTCGCCGTCCCGCGCCTGCGCCCCGAGGCAGGGCGCCTCGTCGACAACGACTGCTCCTCGGCGGGCGTGTTCCACAAGATGGGCTGGCGCGGCATCCCCAGCATCGCGCTCAACTTCGGCGAGCGGGGCGACTGCGTCGGGTGGCTGGTAGGGACGCCGCACCAGGGCCTCGCCCACATGTTCCAGTTGATGAACGAGGCGCGGTTGATGGTCGGTATGAACGGCGTCGCTACGGCCAGCGCCGCCTATCAGGAAGCGCTCGAGTACGCCCGCACCCGTCCGCAGGGACGCTCTCTCGCGTCGCGGGATCCGCGCTCGCCCCAGATCCCCATCGTCGAGCACGCCGACGTGCGCAGGATGCTGCTCGCCCAGAAAGCCATCGTCGAGGGCGGCTTGTCACTCCTCGCCGAGTGTGCGCGCCTCGCGGATCTGGTGCGCCACGGTCCGGAGGAGGATCGCGAGCGGCGCCGGATGCTCCTCGACCTCCTCACTCCGGTGGCGAAGAGCTTTCCGGCGGAGTTCGGCTTCGTCGCAAACGCTCTCGCGGTGCAGGTTCATGGCGGGTACGGCTACACCGCCGAGTATCTGCCGGAAGCGTGGCTGCGCGACCAGAAGCTCAACTCCATCCACGAGGGGACCACCGGGATCCAGTCGCTCGATCTGCTCGGGCGGAAGGTGGTCGCGGGCGGCGGGGATGCCCTCCGCGCCCTCGGCGCCGAGATCGCCGCGGTGGAAGCGACTCCCGAGGAGCAGAGCGCGCTCGCTTCCGCGCTGGAGAAAATCGCCGCGACCACGATGGAGTTGGCGCAGCGGGGCATGGGGGGCGACCGCGACGGAATGCTCGCCCACAGCGCCGACTACCTGGAGGCGTTCTCCATCCTGGTCGTCGCCTGGCAGTGGGCGCGGATGGCGGCAGCCGCGCGCCGGGGCGTCGACAAAGCCTCCGCCGACTTCTACCGGGGCAAGATCGCGGCGGCGCAGTGGTTCTTCGCGAACCAGCTCGCGCGCGTCCCGACGCTCTGCGACATCTGCCTGAACGACCGCTCGTTCCTCGACGCGCGGCAAGAGTGGCTCTGAAAGATCTGCCGTTTCAAGGGAAGGAGTGAACCCATGCGTCCCGACACCCTGCTCGTCCACGCCGGCGAGCCCCACCCCCGCATCGAAGGCGCGGTGGCGATGCCCATCTTCCAGTCCGCCACGTTCGAGACGACAGGCGACAGCGGCTACCATGACATCCGGTACGCGCGGCTCTCCAACACGCCGAACCACACGGCCCTGCACGCCAAGATCGCCGCGCTGGAAGGGAGCGAGACCGCGCTGGTGGCGGCGAGCGGCATGGCGGCGATCTCCACCGCGCTCCTCAGCGTGCTGAAGTCGGGCGACCACCTCCTCGCCCACAAGACGCTCTACGGCGGCACCCACGACCTCCTCACCCGCGACTTCGTCCGTCTGGGAATCGAGACCACCTTCGTCGACGGCGACGCGGTCTCGACCTGGGAGAAGCACCTGCGCCCGAACACGCGGGCGATCTACGTGGAGACGCTGACGAACCCGCTCCTCGACGTCGGCGACCACGAGGGAGCGGCGCGCTTCGCCCGGTCGCACGACCTGGTCTCCTTCATCGACAACACCTTCGCCTCGCCGCTCGGATTCCGGCCGATCGCGGTGGGCTTCGACCTCGTCCTCCACAGCGCGACGAAGTACCTCAACGGCCATAGCGATCTGATCGCAGGCGCCATCGCCGGAAGCGCCCGCCGGATCGAGGCGGTGAAACACACCCTCGATCACCTGGGAGGATCGCTCGATCCGCATGCCTGTTTCCTGCTCCATCGCGGGCTGAAGACCCTCGGCGTCCGCTTCCGCCACCAGACCGCGAGCGCGCTTCGGATCGCGCGTTTCCTCGCCGAGCATCCCGCGGTCGGCCGCGTGAACCATCCCGGGCTACCCTCGCACCCGCAGCACGAGCGTGCCCGGCGGCTGCTTCCTTCCGGCACGGGCGGAATGCTCAGCTTCGAGATGCGCGGGGGCCGCGACGCCGCCGAGCGGCTGCTCTCGCGGGTGCGCGTCCCGATCAACGCGCCCAGCCTGGGAGGCACGGAATCGCTCATCACCCGCCCTGCGGCGACGTCGCACGCCGGGCTCACTCCGGAGGAGCGGCGGGCCGCGGGCATCGGCGACGGCCTCGTGCGCTTCTCGGTCGGGATCGAGGATCCGGAGGACCTGATCGACGATCTCCGCCAAGCGCTAGGCGGAGTAGCCGGCTCCGCCGGCGCATTGCCGGAGTAGCCGGCTACGGGCGGAGGCCGCAGGCCGGAGCATTGATCGACGCCGTTTCAAGCTTCGCGGCGCGACTCCAGCTCCGCGATCTGCCTGCGCATGTCGTCGAGCTGCGAGCGCAGATCCTGGATCTCGGCCTCGCGGGTGCGCAGGCGCGCCTGCACCTCGCCCAACTCGAAGAGCAGGCCGCGGATCTGCAGCATGAGCCGCGCGGCTTCCGGGTTGGCGTCTAGCGAGGGTTGGGCAGGCACCGACGCCGGCGTGGGAAGGGGCCTCGGGGGAGGCCGCGCGATGGCCGGAACGGGCGTCGGCGTCGGAATCGGAGCGTGGGCGATGCGCGGCAACGTCGAGCCGTATCCCGGGGTGGCGCGCTCCTCCACGATGGAATCGTCGACGTCGAGGGCCTCGGCGATGTGGCGGAGGATCGCCTCCGCCTCGACTCGTGCGCCGCCCGGCGGCGTAGGCCGCGACGCCGTCCTCGCCGGCTGCGGCACCTTGGGAAGATCCGGAGGAGGCGTGTAGATCCGCTGGATGGGCGGCGGCGCCGCCGGCGGCGCGGGGGCGCGGGGCGGCTGCGAGTTGCGCTGGACCTTCGCTTCTTCCGGATGGACCCCGAGGGTCCCGAGCAGGGTCTCGAGGCTCTTCGCGTCGTCTTCGGTCAGCTCGGAGAATTCCACGCCGAGCCCGGGAATGAACCGCTGCGAGACCGCCTCTTCCGGGCTGATGGTGCCGACGATCCGCCCGGCCACCCGGAGCGGCCGGCGAGCGCCGGGACGCACGAGGTCGACTTCGACCCGGCTCCCTTTGGGAAAGAATTGATCGGTGCGGAGGAACAGTCCTCCAGCGGAGAGGTTCTCGACCTGGCACGCGAAGGTACGATCCGCGGACCGGACGTGGGCTACGACGCCGCGCGGCTTCACCCGCGAATGACGGCGCTTGTCCTTGCCTGGCACGCGCGCATCCTACCTCGACCCACCGCTTCCCGCCGAGATCCGCTCCTTGCGGCCGGACAGGAACGCGGCGACGCTCGTCGCCTGCGCACTCCGGAAAGCGGAGCAACTCCTTAGAGTTTCCATCGCCTGCGCGTACCGGCGCGGCCCTCCGAGGGTCTTCTGCAGCCGGTCCTTGAAAAAGCTCTCGATCTCGTTTCGCTTGCCGTCGTCGCACAGGACGGAGGCCGCGCCGATGAGCGACGACCCTCCTTCGCGGCGGGGCAGCCGCGCCGCCAGCGCGTCGAAGTTCGAACGGACGAACTCGTACGCGAGATCGCGGGTGACGGACGATTTGGTTGCTCCCATCACCAGCGGGATGGATTCCCGGATGGGAAATTCGTCCCCCAGCGCGATGGCGAAAGCCTGCTTCACGATCGCGGGATCGCGGAAGCTGCCCATGGCGGCGAGGATCGCCTGCCGGGTACGGCGATCCTTCTCCGCACGCGCGGCCGCGTGGAGCGAGTCGAAGAACGCCTGGTCGCCACGGATCGCGGCGAGGTGCAGCGCGGCGGGGGCCACGTCCGAATCGATGGAGCGGTGCTTTTGAAGCCACGACTCGGCCTGCGAGCGCGCCATGGAGAGGATCTGCGGGTCCTCCCCGGCATCGCCCATCACCGTGAGGAGCTCGGGACGAAGCGCTTTCGTCTCCTCGGGTTCCAGGACGTCTCCCTTCCACCCGATCGCGCTGGCGCGCCTGCCGAACAGCTCGCGCACATACTTCGCGTAGGCCGCACGCTGTCCCTCCGGCACGAGACCGGCCTCGCGGAGCGACCCGACGAGATCGATCACTGCCTTCGTCACCCCGCGATCGGGATCCTGGGCGAAGCGCGGAGCGAGCCGGAGGATGGTCGCGTACTCCATGCGGCCGGCGCGCGCGAGCGCTCCGAGGTCGTCGAGCGCGGCCATCCGCTCGACCGGAGTGAGGTTCTTGCCGCCGTTCTCCAAGAGCTTCGGATCCCACGACGCGTGGTAGTAGCCAGAAGCGCCGTCGTTCGGGACGACGCCCGCGGCGCAGGCCGCCTTCGAGATCGGTATCTCCCCCTTCTGCGCCGTGAGCACCGTGCAGGACCGCTCCTTGCCCGCTCGGACGCAGACGGGGATCTGCCAGACCTGGCTGCGCTGCTCGGGGCTCGGCTCGGCGCCGAGCGGGAAGTAGCGCTCCTGCGAAAGGAGCACCTTCGGCGAGCCTCCGCACGACGCCTGCATGGTCACGAGCGGAACGCCGCTCTGATCGAGGAAGGTGGAGAAGGCGGGCTCGATGTCCGTGCCGGCCTCGGCCGAGATCGCCGAGAGGAAATCCTTCGCGGTGGCGTTCGCGTAGGCGTGGTCCTTCATGTACTTGCGCACGCCCGCCTGGAACTTCTCGGGGGTGACCAGGCGCTCGAACATCGCGATCACCGAGGCGCCCTTCTGGTACGTGATGGCATCGAACGCGTTCACCATGTCGTCGTTCGACTTGATCGGCTCCCGGATACGCCGGGCCGTGACCAGCGCGTCCGCCGCCATGGCGACGTTGCGGACGGAAACGCGCTGCTCGTCCATGTTCCACTCCCGTCGCCAGGGCTCGATCACCTTCGTGGTCATCCAGGTGGCGAAGGCCTCGTTGAGCCAGATGTCGTCCCACCAGGCGGTGGTGACGAGGTCCCCGAACCAGAGATGGGCGAACTCGTGCGTCGTGACGCTCGTCGCGGCGCGTTTGAACGCAACCGTCTCCTCGCCGCGAGGGATGAGAAGGATGGTCGAGGCGAAGGTGACGAGGCCCGGGTTCTCCATCGCCCCCCGCCCGAGCGGAACGGAAACCATGTCGAGCTTCTCGAAGGGATAAGGGGACCCGAAATACTCCTCCAGCCGAGGAAGGATTTGCGGCGAATCGTGCGCCGAGTACCAGGCCCATTGCTTGTCCATGCCGCGGGGAACGAGGAGCCCCATCGGTATGGCCTTCTGTCCCGCGAAGGCGTTCTCCAGGCGTTCGAACGGCCCCGCGGTGAAGGCGGTGAGATAACTCGGCAGCGGCTTCGTCGGCGCGAAGCGCACGGTGGTCATCCCGTCGGCTCCGTCTTCGCGCTTGGCGATGGGCGCGTTGCTGAAGGCGGTGTGCTCCTTCTTCACCCGGATCGCCAGCTCCCACGGAACCTTGTACGAGGGCTCGTCGAAGCACGGATAGGCGCGGCGGGCGTCGATAGGCTCGAAGTGCGAGGTGATGTACCAGTTACCTGCTTCCTGCGTCTTGATGATGCCGCCCGTGTCGCGGCGGGAGATCCTCCCGGCATATTCGAGGCGGACGGTCGACGGACCGGCCGGCAGCGGCGGATCGAATCCGATTCCGACGAAGTCCTTTGGCTGCGGGTAGACGTGCCCCGCGACGGGCTTGCCGTCGACGAGCGCCTCGGCCTTGCGCACGGTCAATTCGTCGGCGTTCAGCCAGAGGACGCGCAAAGGCTCGCGCGCCTCCACGTCGATCTCGATGGTCCCGTCGAAGTCGTCGCGGTCGGGAACCAACGTCAGCGTCGGACGGTAGCGGACGGGCCGCGCCGTGTCTGGCAGGCGGAGCGTGGGCGGCGTGGGATCCGGCTCGGGCGCGGACGGCGGCGTGGTGCTGGCGGCGGCCGTCGGATTGACGCTGGGCCCGGGCGCGGGGGCGGTCGGCGCCGCCGGCGTACCGGAATGGGATGACGCGCAAGCAGCCGCGAAGACGAGAAGCAGGCATCCACGCATGGCGCCGCACCTTGGCGCCGCGCAGCGCGTTTTGCAATCGCATGGTAACAGGAACGTCGTGCCGGCGGCGCTCGAACTGTCCGACGTGGCGCTGCGCCATCCTGACGGCTCGGGCCTCGGTCCCGTCGACCTGCGCGTCGAGGAAGCGACGACGCTCGTCGTCCTCGGCCCGAGCGGCGGCGGCAAGACGACGCTCCTGCGCCTGCTCCTCGGGCTGCTGCATCCGCAGCGCGGGATGGTGCGCTTCCGCGGGGAGGACCTGGCGAAGCTCGATCCGCTCGCGGTCCGCCGCCGGGTCGGGTACGTCGTGCAAGGAGGCGGGCTCTTTCCCCATCTCACCGCGCGCGGAAACGTGGAGCTCATGCCGCGCTATCTCGGCTGGGATCCGCCGCGGCTCGCCGCCCGCCTCCAGGCGCTGCGCGACCTGGTACGGCTTCCCGCGGAAGCGCTCGAGCGCTTCCCGCGACAGCTCTCGGGCGGGCAGGCGCAGCGCGTGGGGCTCATGCGGGCGCTGGTGCTCGATCCGGACGTGCTGCTCTTCGACGAGCCCCTCGGCGCGCTCGACCCGATCACCCGGAGCGACCTGCAGGTCGATCTGCGCCGCGCCTTCGCCGAGCTGCGCAAGACCGTGGTCCTCGTGACCCACGACCTCGCCGAGGCGGCGCACTTCGCCGACAAGGTGGTCGTGCTGCGGGACGGCCGGCTCGCGCAGGAAGGAACGTTCGAGGAGCTGGTGCGGGCTCCCAAGGATCCGTTCGTGGCGCGGTTCGTCGGCGCTTCCCGGGCGGTCGCGCCTTGATCGCGCTCCTGCTCGCCGCGGCGGTGCAAATCGGCTCCAAGGCGTTTACCGAATCGGTAATCCTGGCGGAGATCGCTACCCAGGAGTGCGTCGCATCCGGGGTTCCCGCCGTCCATCGCCGCGAGCTGGGCGGGACCCGGGTCCTCTTCGACGCGCTGGTAGCAGGGCAGATCGGCGCGTATCCGGAGTACTCGGGAACGATCCTGCAGGAGCTCTCGCCGGGCGACGAGAGCGGTCTCGACGCTCGCCTTGCGGCCCGCGGCATCGCCCGCACGGCATCGCTCGGGTTCGACGACACGTACGCGATCGGCGTCCGGCGGGAGGTGGCGCGCAAGGCGGGCGTCGCCACCATCTCCGATCTGGCGCGCCATCCCGAGCTGGTCATCGGGCTCTCGAACGAGTTCCTCGAGCGCAAGGACGGCTGGCCGAAGCTGAGGGACGCGTACGGGTTCCGGCAGCGCGACGTTCGCGGGATGGTGCACGATCTCGCGTACCGGGCCCTCGCGTCCGGCGCCATCGCGGCCACGGATCTCTACTCGACCGACGCGGAGATCGCCGCGTACGATCTCCTGGTCCTGCGCGACGACCGCAAGGTCTTTCCGGAATACGAGGCGACGTTCCTCTACCGGAAGGACCTCCCGCCCGACGCGGTCGCCGCGCTGCGCCGCCTCGAAGGCAAGATCGACGAGCGGGCCATGATCGACATGAACGCCCAGGCGCGGCTCCGCGGCGTCCGGGACACGCAGATCGCCGCCGACTTCCTGCGACGGACGCTGGGGACCTCCACGGCCTCGCCCGCCGCTTCCGACACCCGCGGCCGTCGCATCGGCGCCCGGACGGTCGAGCACCTGGAGCTCGTCGCCATCTCGCTCTTCGCGGGCATCGTGGTCGCGATCCCGCTGGGGATCCTGGCGGGCAAGCGCCCCCGGGCGGGGCAGTTCGTGATCGGCTTCGCCTCGCTCGTGCAGACGATCCCGTCGCTCGCCCTGCTCGTCTTCATGATCCCGCTCCTCGGGATCGGCGAGAAGCCCGCCATCGCGGCGCTCTTCCTCTACAGCCTCCTGCCGATGGTGCGGAACACGGCCGAGGGGCTAAGGGGGATCCCGGCCGACCTGCGCGACAGCGCACTGGCGCTGGGACTGCCCCCGTTCGCGCGGCTCCGCCTCGTCGAGCTGCCGCTCGCGTTTCCCTCGATCCTCGCAGGAGTGCAGACCAGCGCGGTGATCGACATCGGGACGGCGACGCTCGGCGCCCTGATCGGCGCGGGCGGCTACGGGCAGCCGATCCTCACCGGCATCCGCCTCGCGGATACGGGGCTCATCCTGGAAGGCGCCGTGCCCGCCGCCGCGCTAGCGCTCGTCGCGCAAGGGATCTTCGATGCGATCGGACGCGTCGTCATTCCGCGAGGCCTCAGGTTATAGACTCTCGCTGACGAGCCCCGCCTTCGAACGTCCCGTCCGCATCGTCCACGTGCCGAAGGACCTGTAGCCGACATGTGCCGCGCTGCGGCAGGCACCATGGCACTCGACCTGCTATTCACCAACGCCCTCATCTCCGAGGGAGGCTATGGCCCGCACGAACATCCTGGGAACCGGTATCGCCACAGGCGAAAATCTGGTGAAGAACGACCAACTCGCCAAGATGATGGATACCTCCGACGAATGGATCCGCGAGCGCTCCGGGGTGCAGGAGCGCTATTACGTCGAGACCGGAACGACCACGAGCGACCTCGGGGTGCGCGCGGCGAAGGCGGCGCTGGAGGACGCGGGCGTCGGCACGGACGACATCGACTACGTGGTCTTCGCCACCATGACTCCGGACTATTACTTTCCGGGATGCGGCGGGCTCTTGCAGCACAAGCTCGGACTCGGGAACATTCCCTCCCTCGACATCCGCCAGCAGTGCACCGGGTTCCTGTACGGCCTCCAGATTTCGGACGCCCTGCTCCGCTCCGGCGAGGCGAAGACGCTCCTCCTCGTCGGCGCCGAGGTCCATACCGGATTCATGCCGTGGACGTCGTGGGACTATCTCTTCGGGCGCGGCGGCGAGCCGCCTTCGGCGGACGAGCGCGCCTGGGCGACGAAGTTCCGCGACCGCACGGTGCTGTTCGGCGACGCCGCCGGCGCGCTGGTCCTGCGCCTCGAGGAGGGCGATCGCGGGGTCCTCGGATTCAAGCTCTATACCGACGGCGAATCCTTCCGCGATCTGTACGTGCCGTCGGTCGGATTCGCGCAGCGGCCGTACGTCACTGTCGAAGACCTCGGCGCCGGCCGGCACATCCCCGAGATGAACGGCCGCGCCGTCTACAAGATGGCGGTCACCCGGATGCCCGAGGCGATCCGGGCGCTCTGCAAGGAGAAGGGCCTCGCCGTCTCGGACATCGACCTCCTCGTCGCGCACCAGGCGAACCTGCGAATCAACGAGGCGGTGCAGAAGGCCCTCGGGCTTCCCGACGAGAAGGTGTTCAACAACATCCATCGCTACGGAAACACGACCGCCGCCACCATCCCCATCGCATTGCACGAGGCGCGCAAAGCGGGGAAGGTGAAGCCCGGCGCACTGGTCGCGTTCGCCGGTCTGGGGGCGGGCTTCCACTGGGGCGCGGCACTCCTCCGGGCGTGACACATCCGGTCGAGCCATCGCAACGTTCGGACGGCGGCCCGGAGACGGAGCGGCCGCTGCTCTCCGCGCATCCCTGGCGGCTGCCGATCCTGCTGGGCCTTGCTTTCGCCCTCACCATCGCGATCGCCACGGTCCTGCTTCGGGACAAGCCTCGCGACACCTACGTGACGCACCCCCAGAAGCACCGCTGAAGGTCGCCCGCCGCGCGATGCTATGTTCGCGCGCAATGCATCTCGCCCTGCTGTCCGCCGCCCTCATGGCCGCTTCCGCCGCGACTCCCTCCGATCTCGAATTCCTCCGCAGCTACGCCCAGACCCGCGCCTGGGTCCTCGGCAGACCGACCAAAGTCACCGTCCTGCCCGACGGAAGCGCCGTCCTGTTCCTCCGCGCACAGGCGCGCAAGGCGGAGAACCGGCTGTTCCGCTTCGACGTCGCGAGCGGCAAGATCGCCGAGCTCGTCACGCCGGAGCAGGTCCTCGGCAAGGAGACCGAGCAGCTTTCCGCCGAGGAGCGCGCGAGGCGCGAGCGGATGCGGGTCACCGATCGCGGGTTCACGAGCTTCGAGGTCTCGCACGACGGCAGGCTGGTCCTCGTGACGCTCTCGGGGCGCGCCTTCGTCGTCCCGTCGGCTGGCGGCACGGCGAAGCAGGTCGCCGGCCCCGGTTCGAAGGGAGAGCCGGTCTTCGACCCTCGCCTCTCGCCCGACGGAAAGTCGGTCGCCTTCGTGCGGGGCGGCGAGCTCTGGGTGGCCAAGGTGGAAGGAGGCGAGGCCCGGGAGATCACGCACGGATCGACGCGGCTCAAGACCCACGCGCAGGCGGAGTTCGTGGCGCAGGAAGAGCTGCATCGGTTCACCGGGTACTGGTGGTCGCCCGACTCGAAACGGCTGGTCTACGAGGAAGCCGATTCGAGCGGCGTCGAGCAGCTCTGGTTCGGGGACCCGGCCCATCCGGAGCGTCCCGTGGAAGCGACGCCCTATCCGCGGCCCGGCAAGCCCAACGCGAAGATCTCCTTCGGGATCGTCTCCGCCGAGGGAGGGCCCACCACCTGGATCGAGTGGGACAAGAAGAAGTGGGAGTACGTCTCGCGCGTCAACTGGGAGGAGAACGCGCCGCTCACGCTCCAGCTCCTCACGCGCGACCAGAAGGATCTGTTACTCGCCGCCGTCGACGAGCGCACGGGCAAACTCCGCGAGCTGTGGCGCGAGCATGACGATGCGTGGGTCGCGATCGCCCACGACTACCACTTCCTGCGCGACGGAAAAGCGTTCCTCTGGAGCAGCGAGTCCCGCGGAGAATGGCAGCTGCAGCTCCATTCGGCGGATGGAAAGCTCCTGCGCGATCTGACCGCGCCGGAGTTCGGATACGCGCCCTTTTCCGGCGGCCGCGAGGCGCCCGGCGGCCTTCTCCACGTCGACGAGAAAGCCGGGGTCGCCCTGGTGCTGCGCTCGCAGGACCCGCAGGAACGGCACATCTACGAGGTGCCGCTCGCGGGCGGGCCCGCTCGAGCCATCACGAGCGGTCCGGACGAGTACCGCGGGTACTTCGCCCGCGACGCCCGCGTCTGGGTACGGATCGCGAGCACCCGCGCCGGCGAGACGCGCATGGACGTGATCCGGGGCGACGGCTCGATCGCGGGGCAGCTTCCTTCGGTCGCCGAGCCCTATCCGTTCCAGCCTCGCGTCGAGATCGCGAAGGTAGGGCCGTCGCCGGGGTTCTTCGCGGCGCTCGTCCGACCGAGCGATTTCGATCCACAGCGACGCTATCCGGTCTGGGTGCAGGTGTACGGAGGGCCCTCGAACGCCGAGGTGATCCCGTTCTCGTCGCGCTACCTCCTCGACCAGTGGATTGCCGACCACGGGTATCTCGTCGTGCGCATCGACAATCGGGGCACGACTGGACGCGGGCACGATTTCGAGCGCGCCGTCTCCGGAAAGTTCGCCGACGTTCCGCTCGAGGATCAGGTCGCGGCCCTGCAGGCCCTCGCGCGCAAGGAGCCGGCGCTCGATCTCGGAAGGGTCGGAATTTTCGGGCACAGTTTCGGCGGCTACATGTCGGCGCTCGCCGTCCTGCGCAGACCCGACGTCTTCCGCGCCGGCGTGGCCAGCGCTCCGGTCGTCGACTGGCTGAACTACGACACGGCGTACACGGAGCGTTACCTGGGAATCCCTCCCCCGGCCGGAACTGCCGACGACTACCCGCGTAGCAGCGTCATCCAGTACGCCAAGGACCTGAGCCGGCCGCTCCTCATCGTCCACGGCACCGCGGACGACAACGTCCACTTCAGCGAGTCGCTCCTGCTGGCGGACACGCTCTTCCGGGCCGGAAAACCCTTCGACTTCCTGCCTCTTGCGGGAATGACGCACATCATCTCGGATCCGTCGCTACAGGTAAGGGACTGGCAGCGGGTCTTCACCTTCTTCGAGGAGCACCTGCGAGCCCCCGAACCAGGCAACGCGAACGGCACCGCGGCATCCAACTCGCGATGACCGGCTTCCTCGTGTCGCACGGCTATCTCGTGCTGTTCATCGTGACGCTGGTGACGCAACTCGGCGCGCCGCTTCCGCTCGCCCCGCTCCTCGTCGCGGGAGGCGTCCTCGCTCGCGAGGGGACGTTCTCGATGACCGCGGCCATCGCGATCAGCGTCGTCGCGTCAGCGCTCGGACACATCGCCTGGTACGTCGCCGGGCGGCGCCGCGGGACCGACGTGTTGCGGCTCCTTTGCAGGATCTCGATCGAGCCCGACTCGTGCGTGCGCAAGACCGAAGATCTCTTCGTCCGGTACGGACCGGGCGCTCTCGTCGCCGCTCCCTTCGTTCCCGGGCTGGGCGCGGTAGCCCCGCCGCTGGCAGGGATGTCGGGAATGCCGGTCGGACGTTTCCTCTTGCTCGATTCCATCGGCACGGCTTTCCACGCCGCCGTCTTCCTGGTGGCGGGATTCGCGGTGGGCCCGGAGGTCATCTCGGCCCTGCACGCGGTATCGCGGCTGGGCGGTTTCCTCGTCCTCGCCGTCGGCATCGCTCTCGGAGTCTGGCTGGGCTGGAAGATGGGGCAGCGCTCCCGGGTCCTGCGGGCGCTGCGCATCGACCGGGTCGACCCTGCCGACCTCGTCGAGCGCCTGTCGTCGGCCGATCCGCCGCTGATCGTCGACCTGCGCAGCGACCTGACCGCCGGCGGCGAGACCATCCGCGGCGCCCACCGGGTCCGTCGCGAGGACCTCGCTCGCTGGGCCGAAACGGTCCCCCGCGAACGGGAGATAATCCTCGCCTGCGATTGACCCAACGAGGTCTCGAGCGCCCGGGCGGCGCTCTCGCTGGTGGAGATGGGATTCCAGGCGGCGCGGGCGCTCCGCGGCGGGATTGCGGCGTGGCGCGCGGGAGGCCATCCGCTCGAGCCGATCGGGGCGAGTCCGGCCTTGGTGTTTTCGGCGGGGGCCGCGCCGCGATAGGGTTCGCCCCATGGGCGCGCCCTACAACGCAACGGTCGATGTCCTCGAACGCAATCTCGCTCACCCGGATCGCGTAGCGCTGCGGGACGCGGGGCGGTCGGTCACCTACGGCGAGCTCTGCGAGCGGGCGAACCGGGCCGGCAACGCGCTCCTCGCGCTGGGCGGCACGATGGAGCAGCGGGTGCTCCTCTTCCTGCTCGATTCGGCGGATTTCGTGGCTTGCTTCTGGGGAGCCATCAAGGCCGGGCTGGTGCCCGTCCCGGTGAACACGCTCCTCACCGCCGCGGACGTCGACTACATGCTGAGGGACAGCCGCGCGCGGGTGCTGGTCGTCAGCGAGCCGTTGCTGGAGAAGCTGGCACCGATCCTGCGCGGGCAGCCCTTCTTGAAGCACGTCGTCGTGCAAGGAAAGGGAAAGCAGCTCGACGATCTCCTCGCCGCCGCGTCGCCCCGGCTCGAGGCTGCTCCGACGACCACCGACGACGTCGCGTTCTGGCTCTATTCCAGCGGCTCGACCGGAACGCCCAAGGGCGCGATGCACCTGCAGCAGGATCTCGTGCAGACGGCGCGGACCTACGGAGCAGGCGTCCTCAAGCTGCGACCGGACGACGTGGTTTTCTCCGCGGCGAAGCTGTTCTTCGCCTACGGGCTCGGGAACGCGATGACGTTTCCTTTCGCGGTGGGAGCGACTGTCGCGCTCCTCGAGGGGCGCCCGACGCCCGAATCGGTGATGCGCATCCTCCGCGAGGAGCGGCCCACCGTGTTCTACGGCGTTCCCACGCTGTTCGCGGCAATCCTCGCCGATCCGAACAACGGGCGGGCAAGCGGATCGGATCGGCTGCGGATCTGCGTCTCGGCGGGAGAGCCGCTCCCGAAGGAGATCGGCGAGCGATGGCGCGACCGGTTCGGCGCGGACATCCTCGACGGGATCGGCTCGACGGAGATGCTGCACATCTTCCTCTCGCTGCGCGAGGACGACATCCGGTATGGAACCACGGGCAAGCCGGTCCCCGGCTACGAGCTGCGAATCGTCGACGAGACCGGGCGCGACGTACCGGCTGGCGAGATCGGCGAACTGCTCGTGCGCGGCCCGTCGAGCGCCGTCGCGTACTGGAACCAGCGGGAGAAGTCGCTGCGCACGTTCCAGGGTCCGTGGACGTACACGGGCGACAAGTATCGCTGCGACCCCGAAGGGTACTACGTCTACTGCGGCCGCTCGGACGACATGATCAAGGCGAGCGGCCAGTGGGTGTCGCCGGCGGAGGTCGAATCGGCGCTGGTCGGGCACCCTGCCGTCCTCGAGGCGGCGGTGGTGGCCCACGCCGACGAGCAGAAGCTCGACAAGCCGAAGGCGTTCGTGGTGCTGAAGAAGGGCGCACAGGCGACGGCGGAGGAGCTGCAGAAGTTCGTGAAGGAGCGGCTCGCGCCCTACAAGTACCCGCGGTGGATCGCGTTCGTCGAGGAGCTGCCCAAGACGGCGACGGGGAAGATCCAGCGGTTCAAGTTGCGAGGGTTGTAGACGCGTAGAGCCCGGCTCGTCGACGGCGCTCGTGAATCGCACCGGCGCCCACACGCCGGAACCGCGCGAAAACAGGCAGGCTAGAAAATTCTACGACCGCGAGCACGATTCCGCACCCGGAATGAGCTAGACTGGAGGCGGGGGGAAGTTCCGATGGTGCTCGGTTTCGACGACGTCCTGGTGGACGCGGAGGACTTGTTTGCCTCAGGCTGGACGGAGGACCTGATCCGCAAGTTCCTCGGCGAAGAGGACGAGCGGGCGCAGGTCGCTCCGCGTGTCCGCGGGGGCAAGCGGCTGTGGAAGATCGCGCGAGTCGCGAGGGCGGAGCAGAACGAGGAGTTCCGCGACGCGTTCGCGGTCTCGGTGGCGCGGCGCTCGCTCACGCCCAGGCAGGTCGAGAGCTTCATCGAGGCGCGGCGGATCGCCCGGCAAACGATGTCGTTCCTCCGCGCGAGGGGCCGGGCGGTCAATAACCACTAGAGCGGATGTCATGGCATGCGCTCTTGCTTTGTTGACTCGCCCCATTCGCAAAGGCTAGGTGTCCCCGGCGTTCCCATCGAGGGGGCTCACATGGCCGAGATCAGCGCCGTCGCCGACCACAAGCCCTACGTCGCCGACGACGCCCGGATGGCGGAGTTCACGCCGAAGGCGGTCATCGTCGGCGCCATGTTCGGGCTCATCTTCGGAGCCTCGACCGTCTACCTCGCCCTCAAGGCGGGGCTCACCGTCTCCGCGTCGATTCCCATCGCGGTGCTCTCCATCTCGCTCCTGAAGAAGCTCGGCGGCTCGACCATCCTCGAGAACAACATCGTCCAGACCATCGGCTCGGCGGGCGAGTCGATCGCGGCTGGCGTCGTCTTCACCCTTCCCGGCTTCCTGTTCCTTGCGACGGATCCGCAGACCCGCATGAGCGTGGGCGCTCCCTACTTCTCGTACTGGACCATCTTCACCCTG
>JBJMQD010000410.1:0-34659 GCA_045802855.1 Myxococcales bacterium
CGCAGACCAGGCCGGGCTGGCGGGGATCCGCCTGCTCGAAGGTGTGCTCGTCCTGGTGCGCCGTCACGCCGTCATCCGAGCGGAAGTCGTACAGCGCCATCGGGATGTCGTACTTGACGTTGAACGTCCCGTCGTAGTTGCCGTCCGCGTCGAGGTTGTTGGTGCGGACGCCCGGGAGCCGCAGGCCGTCGGCCTTGGTCTCGTCGCCGTTGTCGAGCTTGGCATCGTAGTGCGGCGCGAGGCCCAGCATGCCCTTGTAGACGTTCGGGCCGGTGTGGTGCATCCGGTGGTCGTGGAACCAGAGGAACGACTGCTTCTCGCGGTCGTCACCGCCGGCCGGGTAGCCCAGCCAGAGGTTGTCGACCCACTCCATCGGACGGTAGCCGCCCTCGTTGTCCAGCATGGCGTGCGGCTGGCCGTCGGACTCGGGAGCGGTATGGCCGTTGTGGAGGTGCGTGAGGAACGCCCAGTCCGGAGCGCCGAAGTCGCCGCGGTCGAGGCAGCCCGGGTTGAGGTCGAGGTCGTTCTCGACGCGCACGAGGACGGGCCGGCCGTACTCGACGTTGATCATCGTGGTGCCGAACGTCCCGTTGAAGCCGTAGATCGTGCTCTCCGGCAGGAAGTACGCCGGAACCTGCGTGCCGAACCAGTTGGTGGCTCCCGCCGCGACGGCGTTGGCGCCGGTCGGCAGCGTCGTCACCGACCCGTCAGCGGCGATCGGAACGACAGGCGAGTTGGTGAAACCGTGCGTCGCAACCTGCAGACGCAGGTGGAACAGGACCGGATCCGGCATGTCGAGCGTGACGCCGCCGGCGCCGGTGCCCTTCGACCACTGCTGGTGCGTTCCCGAGTGCGGAAGACCCCAGCCGAGCTCGTCATGAAGGGCAGGACGATCGCCGAGGGCGTCCTGGTGGCCGGTCTCGGGACCCGGGCGCACGACGCCCGCGCCGAAGGCGGACTTGCGGACGCTCCAGGCGTTCGGATCGTTCGGGTTGGCAAGCGTGCCGTTCTCGTAGCGCCAACCGGGCCTCAACGCCTCCGGAATCGCCAGCTCCTGCGTGAACGGCTGGGTGATGAACGGGCTCGTGGCCATCGGCTCCCCGCCGACGCCACAGCCGGTGAACGCGATCTCGTCGATCGGGATGGGCGTCTGGTCGATGCAGGCCGCGGTCTGCGCGCGGGCGTTCTTCCCGAGCAGAGTCGCGGCGCCGCCGACGGCGCCCGCCTTGATGAGATCACGTCTGGTGAAACGAGTCTTGGACGACATTGTGTTGTTTCCCCCTCAACGGTGCTTTCCAGCACCGCCGAAAATTTACGAGGAGGGCGTTTGCAGGCTGCGTGCCGCACGTAAGCCCGCGGAATCACAGATGGGCTTTGGTGGGACGGCGTGTTGAAGCTGGCCGCACGGGTGGGCCCGACGATCGTCTGTGAGACCAAGGTCTCAGATATTGTTCGGGATCCTCTCGGATCCACACCGGTTACAATTTTTTGAACTGAATTCAGAAATGCTACTCGGCACTTACGCGTGTGTGCGCTCACACCACACGTGTTTTGTAGTCGGTTGGGACCATGGTGGCAGGCGGTCGCACAGTGTAGGGATCCGTCCCGTGAAGCTCGCCGCGAGCCAGCGCCGCCGGGTCCCGCGCCCCGAGCTTCTCCGTTTGATCGACGCGTTCTGCGAGAGCACCGAGCCGAGCTCGCACTACGCGCGCGCCGTGCGGCTCGTCGGATGGCTGCAGCACCACGGAAAATCCGATCGCCGCTACGGCCAGCTCCTCGCGTTCATCGACTACCTGCGCAGGAACGACGAGGTTCGCGCGCGCTTCCAGGCGAAGGCCTTCGAGCTCTTCCAGCACCTGCGCTCCGTTTCGCTCTTCGCCGAGAGCGGGATCCCCTCCGAGGTAAACCTCTTCGCGGAAATCGTCCGGCGGCTCGTCCGGAGCGTATTGCCCTCCGCGCGCGGCGATCCGGATGCGGCGACGCTCCTCACGGCGCTCTATTCCTCGACGCGCGCGGCCAGCCAGTTCCTACGCATGCCTCCTGCGGTTTTCGAGTTGCTCGACGGCGTGCTGACTCCACCGGCCTCGCCCGGCTTCTGGGAGGGGCAACGGCAGGACATCCGCGAGGCGCTGCGCCTTCTCGCGACGCGGGCGGCGAGCCTGGGGCTGCGGCCGCAGGTCCGCGATCGCAGCTCCGGCGCGAGCATCGTCGACTCTCCTTTCTATCGACTGGTGGCCCGGACCGAAGAGGTCGTCTCCGCGGATGGCGCTGCAATTCTCCCTGCCTGGAAAGCTGTCGTCGAGCAGTGCCGCGAGGAGATGGCGACCGTCCACGAGCACATGGAGACGGCGGGCGTGAGCGTCGATCTGGTCTTCGATCTGAAGAAGATCGACGCCTGCCTCTCGCGCATGGAACGCCTGCTCGACGTTCTCCACGCGAAGGACACGCAGGCCCGCATCCTGGCGGTCCGCGCGCTCCTCGAGCGCCTCATCGCCGGCCGGCTCTCCGACGAGAGCATCCGCGCCTACCTGCACGACAGCACCATCTTGATCGCCCGCAAGATGGTGGAGCGCACCGGCCGTAGCGGCGAACACTACATCGCGCGGAGCAAGGCGGAGTACGGCCAGATGTGGCTCGCCGCCCTCGGCGGAGGGCTACTGACGGTCGTAACGGCGGCGCTCAAGCTGCGCATCGTCGAGGCGAACGCGCCGCCCTTCGTGGAAGGGTTCGTCGCCGGGACGAACTACGCGGCGAGCTTCGTGCTCCTGAACAGCCTCCATCTCGCTCTCGCCACCAAGCAGCCCGCGGCGACCGCGGCGACCCTCGCCGGAATCGTGCGCGACAACCGCGGCGTCGAGCGCTCGAGCAAGATCGCCGACTTCGTCGCCCGCATCACCCGCACCCAGCTCGCCGCCGCCATCGGCAACGTCACGGCCGTCTGCCTGGGAGGCATCGCCTTCGACCTGATCTACACGGCGATCTTCAAGCGGTCCTTCCTCTCCGAGGAGACCGCCGGGCACGTCTACGAGGCGCTCCATGCCCTGGCGTCGGGAACCGTGTTCTACGCCATCGTCACCGGAGTCCTGCTCTGGGTCGCCGCGATCGCCGGCGGATGGTGCGAGAACTTCGCGGTCTTCTATCGAGTGCCGGAGGCGATCGCGGAATCTCCGCTCGGCCAGCGCCTGGGCGGATCGCGCATGAAGGCCATCGCGAGCGTGTTCGGGCGCAACGTGGGCCCCTGGTCGTCGAGCATCGTGCTCGGATACCTGCTCGGCTTCACCCCCGTGATCGGCGAATTCTTCGGACTGCCGCTCGACGTCCGCCACGTCACCCTTTCCACCGGCACGCTGGCGCTCGCGGCCTCCCACTTCGGAACGCCGACGCTGAGCGACCTGTGGCTGCACCACGCCGTGTTCGGCATCTCCCTCATCTTCGTCCTCAACCTCTCGGTCAGCTTCCTCATCGCCGCGATGGTCGCGCTGCGCGCCTACAACGTCCGGTGGCGCGAGCAGGTCGAGATCCTCGTGTACCTGTGCAAGGCGGCTGTCCGCTCGCCGCTGCGCTTCGTCTGGCCGGTCGAGGACCGCGCCGGGACCACCGGGAAGCACGACCTCGCGGCGGGTTAGCGCATCCGGTTCGTTGGGCTTTGGCCGCATTGCGCCCGCGCCGGGCACTTTGTCATTCCTGGAGAATGGCCCCTCGTAGAGCGACGCTCGTAGCGGCGCTTCTCCTCCTGGCAAGCGCCGCCCGATCCGCCCAGCCGCCCGCATCCATCACCATCTCCGGCGGCGTGAGCCTCGGGTCCTACGAAGCCGGCCTCGTCTACTACTTGGTCGAGACGATGCGCCTGAACCCTGCTGCCGCCACGCCTCGCGTCGTCACCGGCGCGTCGGCCGGCTCGGTGAACGGCTTCATGACCATCCTCCAGTCCTGCGGCGCGCCCGTGAGCGACCCCGAGGCGAGCCTCTTCTGGAGGGCCTGGATCCCGCTCGGCCTGGAAAAGCTCCACGTGAAGGGCCAGCCGGCGGAGAAGACGAGCGCGTTCTCGCGGTCCGCGTTCGAGGCCCCGCTCGACCTCATCCTGAACGCCTGGAAGGCCGGCCTCCCTCCTTCCTGCGACGCGGTCTTCGGACTGTCGGTGACGCGCCTCGTCCCCCGCATCGTCGGCACAGAGGGCGACAAGCTGCGCCTTCCGCGGGTCGAGGAGCACTTCGTCGTGCGCATCCAGGGGCGAGGGACCGGGAAGGCGCCCCGGCTGACGAACTACGTGGACCCGAAGTGGGAGGGCGAGCAGGCGCTTCTGCCGGAGAAGGACGGCGAAGTGATCTTCGAAGGACTCATCGACGCGCTCTTCGCCTCGACCGCCTTCCCGGGAGCGTTCCCGCCGCAGGCGCTCCGGCACTGCGTCGTCAGCGGAGGAATGGGCGCCAAGTGCCCGATGGAAAAGGCCCGCACGGACCTGTTCGTGGACGGCGGCGTCTTCGACAACACACCCGTCCGGCTCGCGACTCGCGCCGCCGCGGCAGGCCTTCGCGAGAACGGGACCATGCCCGCGAAGTGGCTCGACGCGCCGGATTTCTCGGTGCGCAACCTCCCCAAGTCGCTCGTCGTCGGCTACATCTCCACCGATGCGCGCACCTTCCCGGAGACGGCCGACGAGCCGAGCACCAAGGAAATCCAGACGCTCCTCGGCGTGACGGTGCAGGTGGGGATGTCGTTCCTCTCGACCGCCCGGGCGAAGAACCTGCTCTACGTCCACGACGATACCCCCGAGGTGTTCGAGCAGTTGCTCATCCCGGAGCGCCACCTGCCCGCGGCGAGCGCGCCGCTCGGTGCGTTCTTCGGCTTCGTCGAGAGCGAATTGCGCCGATTCGATTTCGCGCTGGGCATGTACGACGGCCGCCGCGCCGCGGAGACCCGTCTCGAGCGGGCGGGCGCGCCGCCGAAGTTCCCGGAGGAGGCGCCCGGCGCTCGCGAGGGGGCGGCCGGCTGGCATCGGTACACGTGCTTGAAGGCGGTGATGGACGGCGCACCCGGGGCCAGCGACGCTTGCGCCGGCGACGATTTGCGCGACTTCCGCGTCGTCCTCCAGACCGGGATCGAGAAGCTCTGGGATGCCTGCGCCGCGCTGAAGGACTCGACGACCTACGACCGCGATCCGCTCTGCCGAAGGGCGCGCGTCTCCGAGCCGGTGATGGCCGTCCCCTTCGTCGATCCGCTGCCCGGACAGACGTGGCGCCGCGGCGCCGCCGAGAACGAGACCGGCTACTCGATGCGGCTCCTCTCTTCCCACGGGTTCTGGTTCAAGGACCTCGGCCTTGCGCGCGAGGAGGCGGACAAGGCGCCGGCGGCGCTCCGCGCGAGGCTTCTCGAGATCGGGGATTCGGTCGCCGCGACCCAGCCGACCGGCGAGGGCCTGATGGTGAGCACGATGGTGAAGGTGGTCGCCGACCAGGTCACGTACGTCCCGGCGCGCTTCACCCTCTGGGCCGTGTACGGCCGCGATCCCGAGATCGGCGTCAGCAAGGGGTTCGAGACGGGCGGCGTGTTCGTGTCACCCCTCCGTCTCCACGCCGCGCTCCAGTTCACCGGCACCGAGGGCCTCTTGTCGTCCGAGAGCGACAACGTGGGGTTCGGCGCCCTCCTCGGTGCGGAGTACCTGCCGTCGTGGTGGGCGAGTACCCAGCTCCAGCCGAGCCTGCTCTTGCGCGCCGGATGGCTCTTCGCCACCAAGGACGCGGGCGGGTTCGGCACCTGCGAGAATCCGGGTTCGAGCCTCATCGGAAGCTGCTCGCGCCCGATGCTCCAGGGCGGCGTCTCCGCCACGGTCCTGGAGCGGATCCGGCTGCAGGCGACCTTCAACTATTACTTCACCGCTCGCAAAGGCCAGGAGAGCCAGTGGGCGGTCGGTCCCGGCATCGGCGCGCAGTGGGGGTTCTGATGGGAGCCAGGTCCCTCCCGATCGTGTTCGCCGCGGCCGCGCTCGCGGCGTGCGCCCACTGGCCGGAGAACGCCCCGCTCGCCCATCAGGACTCGCGGTCCGGTTACCGATTGCAAAACGTGCAGCGCCCGAAGCAGTCCGACGATCTGCTGCTCTTCCTCGCCTTCTCCGGAGGCGGCACGCGCGCCGCTTCCCTGTCCTATGGCGTCCTCGAGGAGCTTGCCCGCACCGAGGTGACCCTGGGCGGAGAGCGCCGGCGTCTCCTCGACGAGGTGGACGTCATCTCCGCCGTGTCGGGCGGCACCTTCACCGCGACCTATTACGCGCTGCGGGGCGACAAGATCTTCCAGGAGTTCGAGGGCAAGTTCCTCAAGCGCAACATCGAGCACGCCATCGCGGGACGGGTGCTCTCGCCCGGGAACTGGTTCCGGCTCGCCTCGGGAACGTTCGCTCGCTCGGACGTGGTGGCGGAGCTGTACGACGAAACCATCTTCGATCACGCGACGTACGGCGACCTCTTGAAGACCGGCGGCCCGTTCGTGGTGGTGAACGGCGCCGACGTCACGACCGGAGCACGCTTCGCCTTCACCCAGGACACCTTCGACGTTCTCTGCTCGGATCTGTCCGCCTACCCGATAGCGCGCGCGGTAGCCACCTCGTCGGCGCTGCCGCCCATGCTCACTCCGATCTCGCTGCGCAACCGGGCGGGAAGTTGCGGCTGGCAGGAACCGGCCTGGGCCAAAGCCGGGGTGCCCGGTGCGCCGCTCGGGCGGGGCGGCCTGCGCGCCCTCGAGATCCGGTCCTATGAGAACGCCACCGAGCGACCGTACGTGCATCTCTTCGACGGCGGCATCGCCGAGAATCTCGGGCTGCGCGCGCTGATCGAGGCGCTCGACGTGCTCGCGACCGCTCCGGCGGCGGTACCAGCTAGCGGCCCGCGCAAGCTCGTCGTCGTGGTCGTGAACGCGTTCAAGAACCCTTCTCGCGACTGGGACCGGTCCGACGAGCCGCCCGGCAAGGGCGACCTCGTCGACCAGATGGGCTCCATCCCGGTGGACCGCTACTCGTTCGAGGCCATCGAGGCCGCCCGCGATCAAGTGGCGCGCTGGGCGAGCGCCGCCCCCGGCCGCAGCGGGTACCTCGTCGAGGTGAGCTTCGCCGCGATTCCCGACCCGGGAGAGCGCCACTACTTCTACAACCTGCCGACCAGCTTCGCGCTCGAGGACGAGCAGGTGGACAAGCTACGGCAGATCGCCGGGCGCCTCCTGCGCGAGTCGCCCGTGTTCCGCAAGGCGCTCGACGATCTGGGCGGTGCTCAGGCCGCAGAGGCGTCGCGCGCTAGCGGCAAGTGATTCTGTAAAATTTCGACAGGAATGCGCAAGGCCGCGTACCGTCTGAGATTTTTGTCACACGGCGCGGCGTGGTGGTGTCTCGAGGGGAAACCCCCAATCCGGGAGAACCACCAAGATGGACTGGAAGAGGACTGTCGCGATTTTCGCAGCCAGCGTAGCCATCGGAACCCCAGCCCTCGCCGCCAAAGGAGGCGGTGGTGGAGGCGGCGGAGGTTTGCCGCCCGCCAGCGTCCTTCCCACCACACCTCCGGAGGCCAACGTGGTGCTCCGCGAATCGTTCGGGCCTGGCCCGGACCTGCTCCTCGCTCGTCCCCAGGGCGGCAGCGGCGGGCTGCGGAACGTCTTCGCCGGTACCGACCTCGGCGGCTTCTGGCTCGAGTACCCCGGCAGCAAGAGCGCCGTTTGGAGCACCCCGAGCACCGGCGGGCACTGGATCTTCGCCTTCGCGTCCCTGAATCCGTTGGAAGCGATGGTTTCCCCCTTGCAGCCCCTGCCGTTCAACGGCATCGCCTTCTCGGACTGGTCCGATGGCGTCGTCACCACTTCGGACCTCGTCATCCCCTTCCGGGGCGTGGCGACGAAGTACTCGGTTTCGGCTGAACTGTTCCCGGCGTTCCTTGCCGGCTCCTACGTGGGCTTCGGCCTTACGACCTCCGGCGCGCTCAACGCGAACCTGCCGGCGAGTGGCCAGATCTGGGTCCGGCTCACGCAGATCGATCCGGTCGCCAACGGTGCGGACGGCCAGTACGACATCATGGCCGGCAACTCCGTGCTTGCCTCGGGCCTCGTGAACCTCGAGGGCTTCAACCCCGTGCAGATCACCGTCGACCCGGTCGCGCAGACCTTCAACGTGATGCTGAACGGCTTCGACCTCGGCACCTGGGCGGCCCGCCTCACCCCGAGCTTCATCGCCTTCGAAGGACAGGGCTGGGCGGACGATCTCGTCGTCCGCACCCTCCCCTGAGCGGTCGTCAATAAGTGTAGGCAGCGAAAATCATCGCGTACCAGAAGTCGGAGGTCCTTCCGTAAGCCTGGGCGACGCCGTCGCCCGGGCTCGCGAAGGCCGCGAGGAAGCTGGCGCTGAAGTGGTCGTTGATCTTCCAGTCCGTATACCAGTCCACTTCCAGGGCGATGTCGCTCGAGGTGACTGACGAGGCGGTGCCGCCGGAAGGAATTACCGAAGCCGGATTTGCGAAGAGAAATTTGTAGAAGATGAGCCCCGTGCCGAGACTTGGAAGCGGCGCCACCTGCAACCGCACCTGGTGCGAAATCAGGTTCGAGTTCGAGACGAAGTACTCCCCCGCGATCTCGCCCTGGAACCACGTGCCCCACTGGTGGAAGCCGAGGAAGAGCGGATCGAACGACTCGGACCGCGAAGTGGCCGTATCGTCGCCCTGGAAGAACGCGTAGCGGTAGGACAGCCGGGGCGACCAGGCGATCGACGAGAATTCGTACGACGCCTCGAGGTTCCAGGCGGTGGCGTCGAGGACTTTGCCGTTGTGCTCGCGAGCATACTCGGCCTCGAAGGCGAGCCCTGGCAACGCCGTGACGGGAGCGGCGAACGCGCGCAGATTGTAGACGTTCATTCCGTCCCGGCCGGGCGCCTTCGCGGGGTCCGCCGATCCAAGCAGGTACGTCGCGCCGAGGGTGGTCGAGTTGCCGAGTGGAAGGGCCAACTCGTAGTTGAATCCCAGGAGGTGGGTGTTCGTCGTGGCCTCGGGCAACTCGTCCTTCACCAGATAGAACGCCTCGACGGTGTGGGCGCCCGTCTTGAAGCGGCCGACGGAGGCAAAGGCGAACGACCTGCGCACGTTGGTCCAGTAGCCCCCGCGAGAGCCGCCCTCCGCGGCGCCGTCGAAGACGAGAAATCCGTGCCCGATCTGGTACGGCGCTCGACCGGCGGTGAAGTCCAGGGCGTTTTCGCCCAGCCCCTCGAAGAGCTTTCCCGAGCGCCAGCCGACGAACAGATCCTCGAGCTGGAACGAGGAGGCAGCGCCGCCGACGAGACCCGGAGGCGCGGCGTAGGTCCGCTCGCCCGCGCCGCTCAGGTTCCCGTAGACCTGCCACGACGAGCGGCCCGTATACGTCGCCGAGAGGCCCGGCTTCACCGACCCTTCGAACCAGTTGTCGTCGAGGCTTCCCGCGACGGGCTCGTCGGGCTTCGCGTTCTTGTAAAGCGAGTTGGCGAATCCGAACGAGCCCCAGCTCGCGTCGAGGTGGAACTGGAAGTCGAGGCCGCGCACGACCGGCAACCCGGTGGACGACTGCTCCGGTTGCGGTACGGCGGGCTTGCCTTGCGGCGGCGGCTCTTCGGCCGCGGCGAGGACGGGTAGAACCGTCCAGGCTGCGCTGCAGAGCAGCGCAATCGACAAAAGCTTCGCGCGATCCATCGAACCCGGAAGTACAGCGGAAGGCGCTTGCGGCGGCCAATGGGACCAATGGTGAATACCGGCGACCCGGGCCTCCTGGGTCTACTCGTGATGCCATGTCCACCACGACCCATAGCGCTCCGAATCACGAGCTCACGCGCATCACGTTGTGCGTCCTCGGCATCGGCATCCTGATCGCCGGGTCCCTGCGGGTGCTGGAGCCGTTCCTCGTTTCCATCCTCTGGGCGACGACGATCGTAGTCTCGACCTGGTCGCTGATGCTCGCCGTCCAGGCGCGCCTCGGCGGGCGGCGCGGCGCGGCCGTCGCGGTGATGACGGTCGTCCTCCTGCTCGTCCTGTTCGTGCCGCTCTATCTCGCCGTGTCGACGCTCCTCGAGCAGCGGAGCCACATCAAGGAGCTCGCCCGCGACTTTTCCACCCGCGGTCTTCCCGCACCCCCGGTCTGGCTGGATTCGATACCGGTCGTCGGCCACAAGCTCTCGGAGCGGTGGCTCGCCCTCGCCATGCTCGACCCCGCGCAGCTCACGGAGCGGGTCGCTCCCTATCTACGGAATGCGATTTCGTGGTTCGCGGCGCAGGCGGGAAGCTTCGGGAGCATGGTGCTGAGCTTTTTGCTCACCGTGGCCATCTCGGCGATCCTCTACGCGAAGGGCGAGACTACCGCGCGAGGGCTGATCCGGTTCTTCCATAGGCTCGCGGGAGATCGCGGCGACGAGATCGTCATCCTCGCGGGAAAGGCCATCAAGGCCGTCGCCCTCGGCATCGTCGTCACGGCGGCGGTGCAGACCGCGCTCGCGGGCATCGGGCTCTTCGTGGCCCAGGTCCCCTTCGCAGGCGTCCTCACCGCCATCGTGCTGGTGCTGTGCATCGCGCAGGTGGGACCCTTGCTGGCGATGTTGCCGTGCGTGATCTGGCTGTACACGACCGGAGCGCCCGGACGGGGGACGCTGCTCCTCGTGTTCATGATCGTGGCCATCGTCATCGACAACATCCTGCGGCCCCTCTTGATCCGCAGGGGCGTCGAGCTTTCGCTCCTCCTCATCCTGCCCGGAGTCATCGGCGGGCTCCTCTGGCTCGGCATCATCGGGCTCTTCGTCGGCCCGGTCGTCCTGGCGGTGACCTCGACGCTCATCGACAGCTGGATCTCCACGGGTCTCGCTGAGGCGCGGACCGAGCCGGCGGCGGAGATGGAGCCGATCCTCCCTGCCGAGGTGAAGATCACTCCCTCGCCCTAGGCGTTCAGACAGGGGAGGTCGCTGTGGATGGTGAGCCCGCGATCGTCGTTGCGGGTCGCCCAGATCCGCCCGCCGTGCGCCTCGATGATCGAGCGGCAGATCGAGAGCCCCATCCCGAGCCCTTCCGGCTTGGTGGTCACGAATCGATCGAAGATGCGGTGCAGATCGGCCTGCGCGACCCCGGCTCCCGAGTCCCGGAAGGCGATGATGATGCGACCTGGCTGTCCCTGCGCGGTCTCGATCCGCAGCTCACGCGGGGCGCCGTCGTTGCCGTTCATCGCATCGCAGGCGTTGACCACGACGTTGAGAAGGACTTGCTGCAGCTGGACCACGTCGCCTAGCACGGGGGGTAGCTTCTTGGTCAGGTCGAGCCGCAGCGCCACCCGCTTGCGCTCGAGCTCCTTGCGCAGGAGGCTCGTGACCTCGAGGATCGCGTCGTTCACGTCGACGGGCTGGCGATTCGGCTGCTCCTTGCGGAACAAAGCGCGGAGCCGCCGGATGATGTCGGAGCCACGCCGGGCGTCCTCCTCGATGTCGTGGAGCGCTTCCTCGAGATCCTCGCGCCTTGGCGCCAGAGGTCCCGAGAGCAGGCGCCGGAGAGCCTGGGCGTTCGAGGCGATCCCACCGAGGGGCTGGTTGATCTCGTGCGCCAGCGTGGCCGTGAGCTCGCCCAGCGTCGCGACCCGCAGGGCATGGGCCAGGTCCCCACGGCCCCGCTCGACCTCCTGGTGGGCCTCCCTGACCTCGGTGATGTCGACGGCGGACCCGACGTACCCGCTGAACACGGGAGGATCTCCGCCGAAGCGCGGGACGCCGCGGTCGAGAACCGACCGGTAGGCGCCGTCCGCCCGTCGCAGCCGGTACTCGAGGGTGAACGTCCGGCGCGCCTCGAGCGCCTCGCGGTAGCGAGTCCCGCACGCCTCCCGGTCGCCGGGATGAACGCCTTCGAGCCACCCGTCCCCCCGCTCCTGTTCCAGGGTCCGTCCGGTGAACTCGAGCCAGGCGCGGTTGAAGTCGATGCAGGCTCCATCCGGTCCCGCCATCCAGATCATGACGGGGGCGGCGTCGGCCATCAGCCGGAAGCGGCCTTCGCTCTCCTCGAGCGCCCTCTGCGCGCGCCGGCGCAAGAGCACGATCGCGAAGATCTCGCCGAGGACGCGCAGGCGCTGCACGAGGTCGTCGCTCCACTTCCGCTGCTCGCGCAAGACGCTGCAGGCGAGGAGAATCCGCCGTCCCTCTCGTGCGAAGACGGTGGGCACCAGGACGATCGATTTGATGCCGAGCGCCTCGACGGTGGTCCGATCGATCGCGGCCTCGGGCGGGAGCTCCCCGGGAAGAGACCAGGAGACGACGCGGCCCGTCCGGAGCCGGTCGGCAATCCAGGGCACCCGGGTGATCTCGAGAACGGGCGGCAGCGAAGGGACGTCCGCGCGGCTCGAGGAGTAGGCGACGCGCAGATGGCCCGCGGCGAATTCGACGATGCTGGCGCGGTCGACCGCCAGCTCCTCCACCACGCGGCGCAAGCCTTCGCCGATCTTCCGGTCGAATTCTTCCACACCGATCTGGATGAGGTCGGCAGCGAGATCGGAAATCAGCGTCTCGAATCGCAATCGCTCGTCGAGCCGCCGCTCGGCGCGCCTGCGCTGCCTGCTTTGCAGGAGAAGGCCCACGATGAGCGAGCTCTGCAGGGCGATGAGGCCGATCGCCACGACGAGGTGCCATTTGTAGGCTTGCCACGTCGAAGGCTGCCGGAAGCGCACCACGCTCCCCGGAGGCAGCCGATCGTCCGAGATTCCCCACCGCTCGAGCTGGCGGGCGTCGAACATGTAGGTGTTCACGTTCTCGCGCACGATGTCGGCGCGTCCGAGGCGCTCGCCCTCGAGGATGCGCTTCGCCAGCTCGGCCGCCTTCTTGCCCTGGGCCGCGAAGTCGATCATCGGACCGCCCACGATGCCGTGTCCGAGCAGCGTCTCGCCCGTGCTGTAGATCGGGATCTTCGACACGGAAGCAACCACGTCGAGCGCCTCCGGGGTGGTGAACGTCTTCCCGTTCGCGTCGCGAAGGAAGGCGCTGAAGATGCCGATGGTGCCTTCCGGCAGGGCGGCGACGGATTTCAGGACGTCCGCCATGGAAAGTTCCGTGAGGTAGTCGACCTGCACCCGGTTCTCGAATCTCGAGAGCGCTTGGCGGGCGGTACGCTCCCATTCGCTAGCGGTCGGTCCACTTCCACCGATGAAGACGATCCGGCGCGTCCCGGGGTGGAGGCGTAGCGCGAGCTCCGCCGTGCCGGCCCAGTCGAGGAAGATGGTCACGCCGGTCACGTCCGGCCCCAGCGCCGCCTCTTCGATCGCTTCGCGATCCGCCGTGCAGAACACGATCGGGATGCGCGGAAAGAGCGCGTCGCGTTCGCGGAGCGCGAAGCGCAAGGCCGCGTCTCCGCAGGGAATGACGACGTCGATCTTCCGGCCCGCGTACTTCTCCTTCAGGAGCCTCGCGAGAAGCTCGTCCGCTCCGGTGCCGGTGAACCAGGAGAGATCGAGGTACTCCGTATGGAAGCGGACGGGCACGGACGAGCGCGACTGCAGCGTGGAGCGGATCGCGTCATCGATGGTGGCGACGACGGGGACGAGGCGCGTCTCGGCGTAGATCGCCAGGATGGTGTTCTCTTTCGCGGCCCTGGCAGCGGTCGCCGCCGCCATGACGCCCGCGGCAAGACCCGCCAATGCGCGAACGCTGAATCCCGCCACGAAGGAAAGTCTATCGGAAACTGGACGAAAGATATCGTGCGGCGGCGTGCTCGAGATCGAAGAGCATCCGCTCATCCCCGAGAGCCTTGCCGAGCGACGATCGCTCGACCACGCGCCGGACCTCCGGATTGAGCGCGGCGAGCCACAACTCCGCGCCGTGATCGCGGACGCGCGCTTCGGCTTCGCCGAGCATCTTCAGCGCCGAGTACTCCACGTCGAAGATCGCGCCGCAATCGAGGACGATGACCTTCGGCTTCGCCGCCGCGACGAGGGGCGCGACGACGTCCAGCACGTGCTCCGCGTTGCCGAAGAAGATCCGGCCCTCGACCCGGATCATCAGCAGGCCGGGATACGACTCGTCATCCGGGTGCTTCTCGGAGCGGCGGCGGAAGACGTTGCTCGCGCGCTTGCGCACCACCTCGTAGACCGCGGGATTGGTGGCCTGGTAGGCGAGGGACAGGATCGAGACGATCACGGCGACCGCGATTCCCTGCAGGGTGCCGAGGACGAGGACGCCGGCGAAGGCGGTGACCGCCCACCACAGCTCGGTGCGCCGGATGGCGTTGATGGCGCGGAATTCCCGCAGGTCGAGAAGCTCGGCGGAGTAGAAGACGACCACCGCGGCGAGCGTCGCTTCCGGCATCGCCGACATGACGGGCGCGAGGAGGACGAGGGTCGTGAGGGCGACGAGGCCCACCACGAGGCCCGCGAACTGCGTCCGTGCGCCCGCGCGCTGCAGGACCAGCGTCTGGCTCGTGCCCCCGCCCGCGGGCATCGCGCCGAACAGTCCGCCGAGCAGATTCGCGGCCCCGGTAGCGACGAGCTCCCGGTTGGGCGCCGGCCGTCCCTGACCAGGCGCGGCGAAGGCGCGCTCGCTCGCGACCGTCTCGGTGAAGCTCATCAGCGCGATGGCCAGGGCGGCGAGCCAGAGCGGCTCGAACAGCGAAAGTCGGGGCAGGACGAGGGACGGCATACCCGGGGGAATGGTCCCGATCGTCTTCACACCGAGCGCGGGCAGTCCGAGGAAGGCGCTCGCCGCGACGCCGAGTGCGACCGCGCCGAGCGCCGCGGGCAGCCGCGGCACCCACCGCTTCAGCGAAACGATCGTGGCGAGCGTCGCGGCCGAGACGGCCAGCGTCGCCAGAGAGGTTTCGCTCCCGGCCGCGCGTACGATGGTGAGGACGTCGCGGAAGAAGCCGGCCTTGTGGATGTGAAAGCCGAAGAGCTTCGGCAGCTGGTCGGCGATGATTACCGCGCCGATGCCGGCCTTGAATCCGGCCAGGACCGGCTCGGAGATGAAGTTCGCCACGAACCCGAAGCGGAGCAGCGCGGCGGCAAGGAGGGCGAGGCCGACGAGGACCGCGAGGGTCGCCGCGGCGCTGGCGAGGACGGCGGGATCGGCGCCCGGAAGCACCTGGGCGAGCTCCGCCGCCGTGAGGATGCCGATGGTGGTGGTCGTGCTGATGCTGAGGACCGGCGAGCGTCCGAGAGCCGCGTAGACGATCGCCGGAACGAACGCGGCGTACAGGCCGATCTGGACCGGCAGCCCGGCGACGGTCGCGTAGGCCATCGCCTTCGGGAGGACCACCGCGGCGGCCGTGAGACCCGCCACGACGTCGCCTGGCAGGGCGGCGCGATCGTAGTTCCGGACCCAGCCGAGAAACCCCGGAGGCGCGACGACCGCTGGGACACGCAAGCTCATCTCTCGTTTCACTACCTGTCCAGGCGGACGAATCCATTGGACCATCGACCAAGCGTTGGGCGATGGTCTCATTGCCCGCGCCGGGCCGACGTGGGGAGGTCAGCGCATGCTTCCGGCGCAGACGACACAGGTGGCGGTGGAACGGCCTCTCGACCCGGTGGAGCGGATCTCCGAATCCCTCTTCGGGCTCATCATGGTGCTCACTTTCACCTGCTCGATCAGCGCGGCGGATCCGGGCCGGGAAGAGGTCCGCACGATGCTGTTCGGCGCCATCGGCTGCAATCTCGCCTGGGGCGTCATCGACGCGATCATGTACCTCATGGCCTGCCTCGCCGAGCGCGGACACGAGCTCTTCACGCTGCGAGCGGTGCGCGCCGCGGCGACCCCGCTCGAGGGACAGCGCATCCTCGCGGGCGCCATCCCCGCGCCCATCGCGGCCGCATTGAGACCCGATCAGCTGGAGAGCGTCCGGCAGCACCTCTCGGCGCTACCCGAACCACCGGCGCGCCCGCGCCTCGGCTCGCGAGAGTGGCTCGGCGCACTGGGAGTCTTCCTCTGGGTGTTCTCGATCACGTTCCCCGTGGCGCTTCCCTTCGTCTTTCTCCACGAGCGCCAGCGCGCCTTGCGCTTTTCCAACCTGATCGCCGTCGCGCTGCTCTTCGTGATGGGGCGTGCCTACGGGAAGGCCGCCGGGCTTCACCCCTGGTGGACGGCGGTCGTGATGGTCCTGCTCGGCGGCGCAATGGTGGCGGCGACCATCGCGCTCGGGGGGTAGCTACATCTTCGGCTTCTTGTCGAGCGAGATCGCGACCGTCGCGGCATAGGTCGCGAGCAAGCGGTCGCCCACCTTCAGCTTCTCGATCGCGAGCTTCGGGCCCGCCTTCACCTCGTACTTGTTGCCGTCCGGATCCTGGAACTGGACGATCCGGCTCTTGGTGTCGACGCCGATGATCGTCACCGTCGACTGGATGGCGCCCGCGACGGCCCCCGCGGGCGCTTCGCTGGCACCTGCCCTCGCGCCGCCGACCGCGATCGCCGGCTCGACGAACGCAGAGCCCGGCGGCTGGTACTGGAACAGGATTCCTTCCTGCACGTCGACCTCGATCTTGTCCCCGGCGGCAATCTCGTCGAGCCGCTTCACGGCGGGCGGAACGTTGATCGTCTCGCTGCTACCGTCCTCGCGCTTCACCGTCAGCTTGCGCGAGGCGGTGTCCACCGCCAGCACGGTGGCCGTCAATTTCTGCGAACGGCTGGCCGAGGCCTCGCCGGGCGTGCCCGTCGACTGCACCTCGATGGGTGGCTCGCCGGAGGGCTTGGACGAGGCGCACGCGACAATGAGGAACGCTACCGATACGAAGAATGAGGTACGCATGGATTAGCTCCTTGGAAGCCCTAGCCTTCCTTGGCGACCGCGATCATCCCGACCGCGCGGCGCACCCGCCCCGCGAGCGACTTCGCAATCGCGCGGTAGAGCTGGTAGCCGGCATCCGGATGGTCCGCGAGCGCGTCGTTCAGTTTCGGCGACCGGATGACGAGGAGGTCCACCCGCTCGAGCGCTGTCGCGATCAGGTCGATGCTCTGTCCGTCGAGGAACGGAACCTCGCCCACCGTCTCGCCCGTTCCGAACAACACCGGCGGTGCCTTGCCCCCGTCGGGACTCACACGCACGGTGCCGCTCCGGATGACGTAGAGCGCGTCCGGGTTCGCCGACGAAAGGATGGTCTCGCCGGCGGGCACCGAAATCTCCTCGGCCGAGGCGGCGACGATCTCGAGAACGCGATCGGGCACGTCCCTGAAGAGGATCGCCTTCTTCAACGCTCCGACGACGGTTTCCATGGAGAGTCTCCAATCACCTGGGGGGCGGCGGTGGCAAAGGCGTGCCGTTGTGCTGCGTCTCTTCCTGCTGCTGCCAGCCTCCGCCGAGGGCGCGGTAGAGGAGGACGACGGAAGTGAGCTCGTCGCGCTGGGAGCGTGCGAGCCCGAGTTGCGCATCGAAGAGCTGCCGCTGGGCGTCGAGCACCTCGAAGTAGCTGGAGACCCCGCCCTCGTAGCGCTTGAGGGCGAGGCGAGCAGCGATGCTGATCGCCGTCACCTGATCGGCGTGGGCGGTCCGCGCTTCGCGGGTCTTCTGGATGCTGACCGCCGCGTCGGCCACCTCCTGCAGGGCCTGCTGGACGGACTTGCGGTAGGACGCAATCGCTTGATCGAGCACGGCCCGCGACGCTTCTTCGGCGGCGGCCAGCCGGCCGCCCTGGAAGAGGGGAGCGAAGAGACCCGCGCCTACGCTTCCCGCGAGCGCGTCCGACCCGAGCTTCGAGAGCGACGGCGTTTCCAGACCGATGAACCCCGAGAGCGAGAGCGTCGGCAGCCGATTGGCGACGGCGATTCCCACCCTGTGCCCGGCTGCGATCACGCCTTGCTCGGCGGCGACCACGTCGGGACGGCGCTCGAGGAGCTGGGCCGGGACTCCGAGCGGGATGTCCGGTGGCAAGGTGGAATCGGAGAGCAGGAGTCCGCGGGGAATCGCACCGGGCGCCCGCCCGAGGAGCACGCCGAGCTGATGCTCCTTCACCGCGACCCGCAGCTCGGTCTCGGGCATCGCAGCGGTGGTGACGGCCAGATCGGACCGCGCCTGGTTCACCTCGAGATCCGAAGCGACCCCCTGCCGCGAGCGGGCGAGGAAGAGATTCAGCGTCCCGCGCCGCGTCTCGGTATTCGACTTCGCGATGTCGAGCTCCAGGTCGAGCTCGCGCAGCTCGAGGTACGCCTGGGCGACGCCGGAGACGAGCGAGAGCAGGACCGCGCGCCTGCCGTCGTCCGTCGCGAGGAGGTCCGCGATGGCGGCGTCGCGCGAATTGCGGATGCGGCCCCACAGATCGAGCTCCCACGACACCGTGCCGAGAGCGGTGAAGCGGCCCCCCCAGTCGGCGTTCGGGTCGACGGCCTTCGAGATGGGCCTGCCGTACGCGGCGCTCACTTGCGCGTCGATCTGCGGATAGAAGTCGGCCTTCGCGATCCCGACCAGCGCGCGGGCTTCCTCGACCCGCGCGGCGGCGAGCGCGAGATCCTGGTTGTTCGCCAGCGCCGCCCGGATGAGGTCCTGCAGGACCGGATCGCGGAACACCTGCCACCAGGGGACGTCGGCGATCGAGGAGGCCTCGCCGGGCTGGGCGAACCGGTACTGCGGCGGCGCCACCGTCTCCGGACGCTTGTACTCCGGAGCGAAGGAGCAGGCCGAAAGGGCCGCGAACAAGGTTGCGAACGCTAGTCTCTTCACGCGGACCCCCCCGCGAGCCCCGTCTCCTCCTCGGGCTCCTGCGAGGGCGGCGCGGGGGCCTTCGCGGGGGCCTCTTTCTTTCCTGCGAGCCGCTCGACGACGACGAACAGCACGGGCACGAGGACCACCGCGAGGATGGTGGCGACCAGCATTCCGGAGAAGACGGTTACTCCCATCACCTTGCGTCCTTCGGCGCCCGCGCCCGCCGCGCGGACGAGCGGCACGACTCCGAGGATGAAGGCGAAGGCGGTCATGAGGATCGGACGGAGGCGGAGCTTCGCCGCGGAGAGGGCCGCCTCGACGGGGCCGAGACCCTCTTTCTCGTGCGCCTCCTTCGCGAACTCGACGATGAGGATGGCGTTCTTCGCGGCGAGGCCGACCAGCATGACGAGCCCGATCTGCGCGAAGACGTTGCTCACGTATGCCGTGCTGGAGAGGCGTGCGAGATACAGTCCGAGGAACGCGCCGAACGCCGCGAACGGAGTTCCGAGCATCACGCTCATCGGCAGCGACCAGCTCTCGTACTGCGCGGCGAGCACCAGGAACACGAGGAGGATCCCGAAGGCGAAGACGACGCCGGCGGTCCCCTCCGCCTTCTTCTCCTGGTACGAGACGTTCGACCAGGCGTAGCCCATTCCCGAGGGGAGCACCTCTTTCGCCGTCTCCTCGAGGGCGGCGAGCGCCTGGGACGAGCTGTACCCATCCGCCGGAGCGCCGGTGACCTCGGCCGTTCGATAGAGGTTGAACCGGTTGGTGAACTCCGGGCCCGACGCGGATTTCGTCGAGATGAGGGTATCGAGCGGGACCGTTCCGCCGTCCGCGCTCCGCACCGAGAACAGGCCGAGGCTCTTCACGTTCGCACGGTATTCGGGCTCGGCTTGCAAATAGACTTTGTAGGTGCGGCCGAAGCGGTTGAAGTCGTTCACGTAGGTACCGCCGAGGAGCGATCCGAGCGCGGTGTTCACGTCGGTGAAAGGGATCCCGAGCTTGGTCACCTTGTCGCGGTCGATGTCGGCGAAGACCTGCGGGACGCTCGACCGGTAGAAGGTGTTCGCCCTGCCGATCTCGGGGCGCTTGCGCGCCGCGGCGAGGAACTTGTTCACGTTCTCGGAGAGGAATTGCGGCGACCCGCCGCTCCGATCCTGCAGCATCATGGTGAACCCGGATCCGGAGCCGAGGCCGATGATCGGCGGCGGCCCGAAGGTGACCGCGATCGCCTCCGGCACTTCGCGCGCAAGCTGCCGGTTGAGCGAGTTGATGAGCTCGAAGGAATGTTCCGAGGGCGCCTTCCGCTCCTCCCAGGGCTTGAGCGAGACGAAGAGGAACGCCGTGTTCGACGCATACGCGCCGGAGACCAGCGAGTACCCGGTCACGGTGGTGACGTACTCGACACCGGTCGTCTTGCCGATGATCTCCTCCACCTTCTTCGAGACCGCGTCCGTCCGCTCGAGCGACGCGGCGTCGGGAAGCTGGATGTTGGCGAAGAAGTAGCCGTTGTCCTCGTCGGGCACGAAGCCGCCCGGGATCTTGCCGGCGAAGAACACCGCCCCCACGGTGATCAACACGACGAGCACGCAGCTACGGAAGGCCTTGCGCACCAGGATCGAGGTCAACGAGACGTATCCGTCCGTGAACTTCCCGAACATCTTGTTGAACCAGTTGTAGAAGGGCTGCAGGAACGACTTCTTGCTGGAAGCGGGCTTGAGGAGGAGCGAAGAGAGCGCCGGCGAGAGCGTGAGCGCGTTGATGGCGGAGAAGACCACCGAGATGGCGATGGTGATGGCGAACTGCTGATAGAGCCGGCCGGTGATGCCGCTGATGAACGCGACCGGAATGAACACCGCGGAGAGCACCAGCGCGATCGCTATGACCGGCCCCGAAACCTGCGCCATGGCGATGGCGGTGGCTTCCTTGGGACTCTTGCCGTGCTCGATCTGGTGCATCACCGCCTCGACCACCACGATGGCGTCGTCGACGACGATGCCGATGGCGAGGACGAGGCCGAGTAGCGAGAGGGTATTCACCGAGAAGCCGATGAGCGGGAACACGATGAAGCAGCCGACCAACGACACCGGCACGGTGAGGAGTGGGATCAGGGTCGCGCGCCAGTTCTGCAGGAAGATGAAGACCACGATGATGACCAGCACCACCGCCTCGATGAGCGTGTGGATGATCTCGTCGATGCCGGCGGTGATGGCGGCGGTCGTGTCGAGCGTGACCTCGTACTTCATCCCCGGCGGGAAGTTGGGACCGATCTCCGCCATCGTGGAGCGAACGGCCTTCTGCACGTTGAGCGCGTTCGACCCTGGGATCTGGTAGACGGCGATGACCGCCGCCGACTTCCCGTTCAGCCGGCCGACCGCGTTGTAGAGGACCGACCCGAGCTCGAGGCGGGCGACGTCGCCGAGGCGTACCACCGATCCGTCAGGATTCGCGCGGACGATGATCTTGCTGAACTCGTCCGAGGTGAGGAGCCGGCCGCGGGTCCGGACGACGTAGGTGAACTCGGTCCCCTTCGGCGCCGGAGGACCGCCGATCTGGCCGGACGGCTGCAAGAGGTTCTGCGACTTCACCGCGTTCACCAGATCGATCACGGTGAGGCCGAGCGCCTGGAGGCGATCTGGCCGCACCCAGATCCGCATCGCGTAGTCCGAGCCGCCGAAGAGGGTGACCTGGCCGACGCCGGGGATGCGGGCGAGCTGATCGTTGATGTTGATGAGCGCGTAGTTGGAGAGGAAGTTCGAGTCGAAAGCGCCAGAAGGCGAGGTGAGCGACACCAGCATGAGCGGGAACGAGAGCGACTTCTTCACGTTCACGCCGTAGTTCTTGACGTCGGTCGGCAGCGCCGGCGTCGCCTGCGAGACGCGGTTCTGCGTCAGCACGTTCGAGATGTCGAGGTCCGATCCCACCTCGAACGACACCTCCAGCTTCAAAGTGCCGTCGTTGGCATTCGTCGATTTCAGATAGATGGAGTTCTCGACGCCGTTCACCTGCTGCTCGATCGGCGTCGCGACCGACTGCTCCACGTCGAGCGCGCTGGCGCCGACGTACGTCGTCGTGACCTGGATGAGCGGCGGGGTGATGTCCGGGTACTGCGAGATGGGGAGGCGCGAGAGCGAGACTGCGCCCACGATGACGGTGACGATCGAGATCACCATCGCCACGATGGGGCGGCGGATGAAGAAGTTCCCCATCGGTCACCTCGAAGAAGATTCGGCTTTGGATGCCGCCGCGCCGATGCTGGCAGCGGCGGGAACCGGGCCGGCTTGCGGTGGAGGCGAGGCAGGCTCGGGCGGAGCTGGCTCCGCCTTCACCAGCATGCCGTCCCGGACTTTCTGCGCTCCTTCCACGATCACCTTGTCGCCGGGCTTCACTCCCTCTTCGAGGATCCAGAGGTTGTCGACCCGGGGACCAGTCTTCACCTTGCGGCTCTGCGCCTTGTTTTCGGCGTCGACCAGAACGACCGTGAACTGGCCTTGCAGCTCCTGCACGGCGCGCTGCGGAACGAGGAGCGCGCCCACGCGGACTTCCTCCTTGTAGAGGACCTTGGCGTAGAGCCCCGGCCGCAGGATGCGGGTCGGGTTGGGAAAGGCGAGATCGGCCCGCAGCGTCCCGGTCTGGGAATCGACGGACCGATCGATCAGGATGAGGCGCCCCTTCTCGGGATAGATGCTGCCGTCCGAAAGCAGAAGCTGCGCTCCCGGTCCGGAATCGGCGGCTGGCTTCCTTTCGGCTGCCGCCGCCTGTAACCGCTTGGCGTATCGCAGATAGAGCGCCTCCGGCATGTTCACGGTGACGCGGACGGGATCGATGGAGGAGAGCGTCGTGAGGAGCGTCGCCTCGCCCTTGCCGACGAGGTCGCCGACCTTTCGCTGCGCGCGGCCGACGAGCCCTGCGACCGGCGCCGTGATCCGCGTGTAGCCGAGATCGAACGCGGCGTTTTCCGCGTTGGCGGCGGCGGCGTCGACCTGCGCCTTCGCCGCCTGCTGCGCCGTGATGGCGTTGTCGAGCTCCGCCTGGCTGATGGCCTTCTCGGCGGCGAGGGGACGATAGCGCTTCACGTCCAGGTCGGCCTTCGACAAGCTCGCCTTCGCGCGGGCGAGCGCGCCCTTCGACTCGGCGAGCTTCGCCCGGTACGGCTTGTCATCGACGGTGAAGAGGAGCGCACCCTTCTTCACTTCCGAGCCTTCGGCGTAGTCGATCGACTTGAGGTAACCCTCGACGCGCGCTCGCAACTCCACGTCCTCGAGGCCGTGCAAGGTCGCCGTCAGCTCCGCGCCGATGGGGACGTCGCGCTGGATGACGTCGACGGTGGTGACTTCCGGGACGGGCGGCGCAGGTGGAGGACCTTTCTCGGTGCAAGCCGCGACCAGTGCGGCCGCCGCGGCGGCCGGGAAGCAGGACGGGAACAGGGAGGCACGGCGTCTGTTGGGCGAGGTCACGGGTGTCGACCCTCCTCGCCAATTCCCTACGCTGTGCCGTGCCCCTGCCGGAATTGGACTTGGTACCTACCTGGCCCGGAACTCGTGCGTCACTGGTCGACGGGCTGCGCTTCCGCGACGAAGAATTCGGTATCGCCGAAGCAGGAAGTGGGGATGAATTTGTGCTGCGCGTAGATCACCCGGACGCGCTTGCCGAGCGTGCCGTTCACCTGCGAAGCGATCGGCTCCGTGCGCACGCTGAAATAGAACTTGTCGGGAGCGACGCCGGGCACCGTCGCCACCGCCAGCTCCCCCTCCCACGTCTTGCAGACCCATCCCTTGCGCGAGAGCCTCTGGACGTAGCCGACCCGCTCACCCTTCGAGTACGAGACGTTGAGCGCCGCCCAGGTGAAGAGCCCGACCGCGACGACCGCCCCGAGGACTCCGAACGCGACCCAGTAGAGAAATCGAGATCGCCAGCGAGGCGGTGTGATAGCGTCCATCGCGTTCTGTTAACCGCCGCGCGCTGTCGCGAGGAAATTGGACCTTGGTTGTACGGGAGGTCAGCGCAGCGCGAATCCGATTCCGCCCAGCACCACGGTTTCACCGGCGGTGCGCGTATGCTGCTCCGCGGAACCGCGCCTCAGATTGCGCTCGATCGAGCCTGTGATTTGCAAGTCGTACCAAGGAAGCTTCCAGCTCGCTCCCGCACGAACCGTGGACCAGGCGTCGAAGATGCTCGCCGTGGGATGGCGGTCTGCCCAGGGATCGGGCGTGAGCAGCCCATAGCGGGTGTCGATCGCCGCGCCGACGTTCAGCGAGCAGGGGCCGTAGGCGATCTCGAGCGACGGCGAGGCGGCGAATCCCCAACCGATCGTATAGCCCCAGGACCGCTGCGTGGTGGTGAGCGCGTCGATGGGGAGGGCGCCCGGAGTGCCGTCGAGCGCGAAGGAGCGGGCGCCGCCGAACGTCAGCGCCACGTCCGCGCGCAGGCTCGTCCGCAGCGCTCCGTCGAGCCTGCGAAGCTCGAGGCCCAGGCCGGGCACGTGGACCATGGACCAGGTATCGAGCGGCCCGCGATCCCAGGTGTGCTCGCGGAAGTCGTACGCGATCCCGCCGGTCGCGAGAGCGTCCCAGCCGGTGCCGTCGACGTCGATGCTACGACGATAGAACGTGGCGAGCGCGACGCTCGCGCCGCCGCGGAGATCGGCGAGACCGGCGCTGCCTGCACGGATGTCGAGTCCGAGGGCGCTGACCTTGCCCGCGGAGCCGAACTGTCCGCCCCGGCCGGGCTCGCCGTAGCCGGGGAAGTGGACCAGCCGCGACCCGAATCGCAACCCGAGCGTCGGAGCGCCGTCGAGCTTGCCGCCGGAGACGAGACCCACGTGGCCCGCGAGACCCCCGTCGTCCATCGCGTCCGGCGGCGGACCGCCGTTGAGCAGCTTCATGGGGAACAGCACGCCGGAGAGGAAACGGTGCAGAGGCGTCGGCTGCCGGTCGAGCCAGAGCGAATGCTGCACCATGGCTTCGCCGAGCGACGCGCCGCCGATCGGCGTCGTGATCAGATCGTTCAACGACACGTTTTCGGGGAACTCGATGAGCTCCCAGGTCAGCGCCGACAGCGTTCCCCACGCGAGGGACTCCATCGGACCGGAACGGTTCGAGCGCGCGGTCGTGTAGTAGAAGGTGCCCGCCAGCGGATGCGCGGCGAAATTGGTGAGGAATGCGCTGGCGTCGTAGCTCCAGGCCTTGAAAGTCAGCTTGTCGACGAGGCGCACGTTGCCGGGAGGATCGGCCTCGGGCCCCGGTCCCATGTAGAGCAGCGCCCAGTCGAACGCGAGGAAGGCGCCGATCTCCGCGGCGGTACGGAGCCGCTTGGGAGAATCGTCGGAGTCGGCTGCCGCCGAGGGTCGGCAAACGGCGAGTGCCGCGGCGAGCACCGCGGCGCCCAGGAACCGACCTCTCGTGCACAGCATGAAAAACCCTGGACCACGGTGGACCGCCGCCGGCCACTCACTTTCCGAAGACGAGGCCTCCGGTGAACGCGAACTGCAAGGAAGGGATGCCCGCCGACGTGGTCAGACCGGCGCCACCGGTGCCGAAATAGAAGCCGCCGCCGTTGAAGACCATCGGCATGAGCATGCGCCCTTCCAGGCGGACGCCGATGTTGTCCGACATCCAGATTTTCGTGCCGAGCGCGAGCGTGGCGGCGAAACGCCAGGTGTCCTGCGGGGTCAAGGTACGGCCGTTCGCCAGAGCTATCGTGTCCGCAAGGAAGAGCGCGCCGCCGATGGTGAGTCCGAAGAACGGCTCGAGTGGCCCCGCATGCTGAACGGACGTCCCTCCGATCTGGAAGTAGTGGGAAGCGACGTCGAACTTGTTCGAGCTCGAGAACGAGCTGAAGGCGAAGAACTGCGAACTGGGCTTCGTGTACTCGTACATGAGCTCGACGGTGCCGAAGCGGTGGACGCGATAGTCGAGGATGCCGCCGTAGGCGGGTGAATCGCCGATGTTGAGGTTGCCGCCGCTCGTGCTGACGTCGCCGTTCAGCTGGTAGCCGGCGAAGGCCGTGATGTCGAAGACCTTGCTTCCGACATAAGCCGGCGCGTACTGCGGGGGCGGATTGTACTGATACTGAGCGGACGCCGCCGCCGAGGCGAGCAGCAAGAGAAAGAGAAGACGCTTGCGCATCGGCGGAGTGTGAAAGGCTTCGCGAAGCGCTGCCATTCGCCCAAAGCCCAATACGGGTGCGATCTACCTGCGACGTCCGCCGCCGCGGCCACCGGATGCGCCCCCCTGACGCTGCTGCGTCTGCGCCGCGCCTCGGTCGCGGGACTGCGCGGAGCGATCGAGGCTCTCGGTGTCTCGCGGGGCGCCCTGCGAAGCTCGCGGAGCGTCGCCGACTCCGGAGCGCGCCTCGGGCACGTTGCCCTGCTCGCCCCTCGGACGGTCCACCTGGTTCCAGTTGCCGTTGTCGTACTGGTTCCAATTCCCGCCCGAATCCTTCCGGTAGACGTTTCCGTCCTGGCCCGCGTAGACGCCGTTGTCGGTCTTCACCACGTTTCCGTTCGATCCCCGGTAGGCAACGCCGCTCTGCCCCGAGGAAGTCCGGTAGCCCGCGGCGGTTCCGTTTCTCGTCGTCACGTGGCCGGTCTGCGCCCACTGGTTGCCGCGCACCGCGGTGGTGCTGCCCCACTGCGCGTAGGCGTTGTGGCCTTGCGAGGTCGAGGCGCGGGTCCCGGTCCAGGGATTGTAGGTGCTTGCTGTCGTCCGGCCCCCGTACGGAGACTGCACCGTCGCGGATCGGCCGTACCTGCCGGTCGCAGGGTTGTACCAGGCCGAGCTTCCCGCGGCGCCGTACGGTCCGTAGGCCCTGCGTCCGACCGCGTACCCTCCCGTGTACGGGTTGTAGACCGCGGCGGCGCCGTAGGTGCACGGGTAAGGTCGATAAACCGGGTACATCATCCCGGGCGGGTAATAAACGTACGGTGGGTAATAAAACCCGGTTCCGTAGGCGACGGTCATTCCCACCCCTACGCCAACGACGAACACGCCGACGTAACCCGCCGCGTAGCTGCTCTGTACCGTGGTAGGGGTCGGATTCGTCACATAGACATAGGTGACGTTGTAGACGGGAGAGCCCGGCGGAATCGCGTAGATCTCCTTGGGGATCGAATCCGCCGTCTTCCACGGTCCGGTCGGGCTCGCGGACACGAACCAGACCGCCTGGAAGCAGAGGTAATAGAGATCGCCAGCCTTGATCACCTTCTCCTGCGTGTTGGTCGCGTACTGCATCGAGGTATCCGGGATCGCCACGAAGTTCGGCGGTCCGTCGTAGGCGACCTTGACCTTCTTCTCGGCCTCCGCGCGATTCACGATCGCGCTGGTGGGAATCTGCGCCAGCATCACGGCGTCCGCGGCTTCGATCGTGCCGGGCACGGAAGCGAGGACGCGGGCGGCAGGGGAGTCGCGTGGGATCTTCCTGAAGTCCTCCGGTAGGTCGCCACCGGCGAAGGTCCACGGTCCGGCGAGCTTCGGTGCGCGGAACCAGCGGCCCGAAAGAAGGAGGTAGTACGGGGTCCCCGCCTCGTCGACGAAGACGTCTGCTTCGGTATTGGACACGAACAAAAGCCGTGTCCCTTTGACGTGCGCGTAGACCGGCTCGCCCTTCGCCACGATCAACTCCGCGGGGGCGGGGCTGAAGAAGATCTTCGGCGGCGGACCCTTGGGCGGAGGCGGTGGGATCATCTTCTTCACGTCGTCGAAGTTCTGCCCCGCGGGAAGCTTCCCCAGGTCGGCCGGGAGGCTCGCGGGGAGGGCCCACGGTCCTTGCAGCGCCGGCGCCGCGAGCCAGAACTTCTCCACGAGCAGGAAATACTGGCCGCTCGTCTTGTCGCGGAACACGTCCCAGTTCGCGTTGACGATGAACTCGAGATTCGTCTTGTCGATCGGCGCCGGTACCGCCTCTCCCGGCACGAGAAGCAGGATTGCGGGTGTCGTGCTGAAGAAGATCGGCGGCGGGTCGTTGTTGACGTGAACGGGCTTCGCGGCCGTCTTGACGTTCTCCAGGTCGGCGAGCACCCGGTCGAGAGAGATGGTCTCGCCCCCGGGCGGGACGATCTGGCGCACGAGGGCGCCCATCTGCTTCGCCGCGGCGGGATCGAGGGAAGGGAACCTCAGGTCGGTCAGCTCGATGTCGCGCAGGAACACGGTTCGCGCGTCCCTGTCCACGATCGTGCCGGCGCGGAGCGAGGCGACGCCGAGCACGGGCTTCCCGCCGGCAGGAGTCAGCGAGAAGGCCACGCGGGCGTAGAGGTCCGTGTAGTCCTTCCACTCGTCGATCTGCGGTTGGTAATAGAGGAACGTCGCTCCGTCTTTCGCGATCTGACGCGGCCAGCCCGGGTCCTGCATCGGGGAACCGCTCGCGCCGGACGCCAGAACCGACATTGCCGCGCAGGCCAGGAGTGCTCGCCTCATGGGATGCTGTCTCCACACGTTCAGAACACCGCTCGGACCTTGATCCAGAAGAGATCGCCTTCCACGCGATTGTCGGAATGGATCTCGGGCAACCATTTGAGCTCGACGGCGAGGTCGAGCCAATCGACCTTCGTCGCGTAGGATGCGGCCGGACCGACGCCGATCGAGCTGGCCTTGAACGCGCCGAGCGTCGCGCCGGAGCCGCTGTCGGAGCCGATCTGCTGGTAATAAAACGCGCTCGCGCCCGCTCCGAGGCGCCCGCCAAGGAGCGCGAAGTGCTTCGCAAGCGTCGCGTCGAGATGGAATTGCGATCCCGACTGGTAATCGGTCGCGTCGTTCCTGGTGTTGACATCCACCGCCACGAACCCGCTCGCCTCGAGGCCCGTGTTTGCGCTCAGCCAGGAGACGGCGAGGCCGGGTTCGAAAGTCCAGTAGTTCTTCCCCAGGTTGGCGAGGGATCCGACTTCGTATTTGCCGGTCGGCGCGTAGATGCCGAGGCGCACGTCGTACTGGAGGTCGCCGCGCGTCCAGCCGAGCAGGAACGGGTACAGCAAGACGTCGGCGATTCCGCTGTCGCTTCCGCTCCTGGCGCCCGTCCCGCTCACGTCCACCCACTCAACAGCGAGCGCGCCTCCGAATCCGAGATTCCCTCCGAGAAGCTCGACCGGCGTCCGGTACAGGGCCAGGAGCGAGTCGGCGAAGACGTTCCCGTCGAGGTTGTCCACGACGGCGCCGGCGATGGGCACCCGGCTCGCGCTCACCGGACGGTAGACGAAGGCGTCGGTCACCGCGATGCCCGTCCGTCCCGGAAGCATGTCGATGAACGACGCATTCGCACCTGGCGTGTAATGGCCCATGCCTCCCTCCTCCGCCCGCGCCGCAACTGCTGGGACCACGGCGACAAAGAAGAGCGAGGCAAGGCGACGCACGACGCTGCCGGTTAGCACGGGCGCACGCTGCCCTGCCGTTGGCCGAACGGCCAATGCGAGCGTCATGGGTCCATGGTCCAATGCTCGGACCCGTGTCGCGCGCGGTACTGCAGCGCAGCGGTGTTTGCCGCTTCGCAACAGACCCGGGGGACTCGATGAACGTGCGCGTGGCCGTCGTCCTCGCCCTTTCGTTTCCGGCGGTTTCGTTCGCCCAACCGGCGACCCGAACGGCGGAGCCAGTCGCGCCCGCCGGACAGGGGCGCACCGCGCCGGAGATGAACGGTCACGTGTTCATGCCGTCCGCCCTGGTGGACACGCCCTTCCGCGAAACCACCTTCAAGCTCGGGCTGCTCTACGGCCTCGGCACTGCGACGGGACCTCAATTCGGCATAGTGGACGGGAAGGTGCAGGCCGTCGGGCAAGCCGACTACACCTTCGCGGATTTCGCCCAGACGTTCCGCTACGAGTACCGGTTCGCCGAGTGGCTCTCTCTGGGAGCCGTGGTCCTCAGCAACCTTTATAGCGGCATCGACGGTCCCTCGGCGGTCAACATCGGCGCGGAGGTAGGCATCGGCTTCGGCCTTCGTGCCAGGGTGGGGCATCGCTTCGGACCCGTCGAGACCGCGATCATCGTGGACGCCAGCACCAACCCCGAATTCGGCCTCGTGGTGTTCGAAGCGATCAAGCAAGCCATCCTTAACAACCAGATCCAGCCCGGGGCGAGCCTGCAAACGTCGCACTCGCTCAACGTGAATCCCGAGGCGGCCGCCTCCTGGGCGCCCTTTCCCGCTCTCGGAATCACAGTGAACGCGGGCTACCTCTACAAGTCGCTCCGGCAGAACGGCGAGAGCCTCGGATCCCAGGACGGGATCCAAGCGGGGGCGGTGCTCGACTTCGACTTTGGAAAGATCTCGTCGGTGCCCATCGGCCTCGTCGGCGGCTATCGGCTCACCGCCCCTCTGGGCGACGGCGGGGTGGAGCGGATCGACGACATCGAAGGAGGGATCTTCTACACGGGCCGGCGCGAGCTGGGCCTGGGGATGGAGATCGGATGGCGCGACTTCACCATCCGTCCTCCGCTCGATTCCAAGGCGGTCGTCGTGCAACTCTCGTTGCAGTACTACTGGTGAAGGATCACCCGAGCGGATCCGGGTTGCCGTCCATGTCGTCGTCTTCGTAGGCGTCGATCGAGTCGAGCACGTTCTGCTCGATCTGCGATCGCACCGCGGGATCGATGCTCGCCGGGTCGAGGGTCCCGCCGTCGGGAGTGGCGAACCATCGATTGGGTTCGATGTTGATGTCGAGGTTGTTGTGGTTCAGCCCCATGCGGAACACGGACTGGCGCGGCAGGACCACTCCCACCGTGGACTGGATGGTGAACGGGACGCCTCCCAGGTTGTGCCCGGTGATCTCGAACGTCCTTCCCGCGAGCGGCGACAGTTCCGGCTGCGCGGTGATGTCTGCGTCCGTGACGGGCGAGAGATCGATATCCATCTCGGAGAAGCCCTTCGCGCCCATGCTGCCGTGCTCGACGAGCGGGGTGAACGCGCCGCCGGCGAGGCTCGAGCCGGAAAGGTCGACGAGGTACCCGTTCGGACCGATGATCGCCGCGCCGGGCGAGTCGACGCTTCCACCGTCGATCGGTTCCGCTTGCAGGCGAACGTTCCGCAGGACGATCTGGAACTTGTCCACGGTGGCTCCGCCCGTGACGACGATGGGTCCCGGCGTGGTCGCCTGGGCCTGTCCCCTCGCGACGTAGAGGAACTCGGAGTCCGGAGGCCGGTCGCCACCACGGACGTGCACGGTCACTTCTTGCGCGCAGGCAGAGGCCGCGAAGACGAGGGCCACGACGATCGACGAGAGTTTGCGTTTCATTCACCACCCCTGCAGCGCTGTGTAGTAAACGCCGATTGTCGAAGCACGCTGCCAGACGTCCGGCTGGAACGGGTAGTGGGCCTGGCGGTGCGCCCAGTCGAGCGAGGCGGTCGCGCCGTGGATGCCGTAGATGCGGACGGTCACGTCGGCCTTGCCGTAGGAGATGTCCTCCGACGAACCGTTGGCGTAGGCGCCGGTGATCCAGTACTGGCGGCCTTCGAGCCGCGTGATGACGCGGTCGCCGAAATGGCCTCTCAGCTCGAGCACCACGTCGCCGCCGGGGCCATAGTGATAATCGCGCACGCCGAGCGGAATCGTCGAGCCGCCGCCCGACCAGGGCAGGAACTCGGCGAGCGTGGTTCCGTGCAGCTCGAACGAGCCCCAGCGCTTCATCAATGCGACGCCCGGCCCGACGCCGAAGCCCTGCACGCGGAACACGTGGGGAGCAATGAAGTCGTAGGAGGTGAACAGGCCCCACAGCCCTCCGGGCTGGCCGCCGAGCGACAGCGTGTCGCCGAGGAGGAGCCCGCGGACGAGAAGCGACGCGGTCGGCTGTACCGTGATGTCGCTCGTCAGCGAGAGCGAACCGGACGCCTCGAAATGATCGAACGGCTGTTTGAGCTCGAGATCGGGTGTGCCGGGAATGCCGTAGACGATGTGGGCGGAGACCGATCCCCACGGGCCCACCGTCGAATCGCGAGCGCCGTTGGCCTGCGTCTTCTCGGATCCGGCAATGACCGTCCCGACGCGGAACTCCCCCAGCCACGACGGCGGGAGGAGCAACGGACCGTGGTACTTGTTGCCGAACGCAAAGCGGTTCACGCCCCCGACCGGATTGAGCAGGAAGGCGAAGAACTGGCGCCAGTTGCTGGGAGCGTAGCCGCCAGAATCGAGGACGAGCCGCGACAGGCGGAAGGCCACCTCCCCGACCATGGTGCCACCGAAGGGAGTGTTCACCTGGTCGTTCATCGAGGGCGGCTGGATCTCGGCGAACTGCTCCCAGATGAGGGAGCCGATGAACGCGCCCGCGAACGACTCGTAGAAGTTGAGCCCGAGCGTGCGGCCCGCGTTGAAGTTGAGGTTGCCGTGCAGCGGGTGCATGAGCGAGTTCGCCCAGAAGTCGTCGGTGTCGATGATCCATCCCTTGTTGAAGTTCTGGGAGATGCTGTCCGCGCTGATCTTCGCGTACGGTTTCCCGGACGCGTAGTCGATGCCCCAGATGAGGGCGTCTACTGCGATCACCTCGCCGAGGGCGATCGCGTAGTTCGACAGACCCTTCTCCCGCACTTCGTAGGGGGGCTTCTGGAAGCTCGGATCGAGGTACGCGGGGCGCTGGCCATAAGTGACGATGCCAGGCTGCTGCGCCAAGGCCGGAAGAGCGCTCAGAGCGATCGAGATGGCGACGCTTCTGGCGAGTGCGCGCATGGTCCGGATGGTCCGTCATCTCGCGCGCGCGGGAGAATTGGACCTTGGACTAATCAGAGCTGCGTTGGTAAGCCCAAGTCCCCATCGCCGCCGGACTCCTTTCGTTCCAAGGTTCGCGCTCGAGGAGGAAGCCATGACCGCGCGCTTGCGCTCTCTGCCCGCCCTGCTCGCCGCACTTCCGGCTCTCGCCGCGAGCCCGGCGCTCGCCCAGCATTCCGAGGCGGCGCATCCCTGGTCCTACGACGGCGCCCATGGTCCCACGCACTGGGGCGACCTGAAACCCGAGTACGCCACGTGCAAGAGGGGAAAGCACCAGACGCCGATCGACATCCGCGGCGCGAAGATTGCCGACCTGCCCGCGATCGAGTTCTCCTACGCGCCCTCGCCATTCCGGATCCTCGACAACGGGCATTCGGTGCAGGTGAATCCCGGTGCGGGGAACTTCATCACCGTGGGCGGAAAGAGGTACGACCTCGTGCAGTTCCACTTCCACCATCCCTCGGAGGAACGCATCGAGGGCAAGGCGTTCCCGCTGGTCGCGCACCTCGTGCACGAGGACGCGGACGGGAAGCTGGCGGTGGTCGCGGTGCTGCTGAGGAGCGGCGGCGAGAATCCCTTCGTAGAGGATCTGTGGAAGGACCTTCCCGGCGACGTGGAAGAGGAGCACGCTTCGAAGAGCAGCGTCGATCTGCTCCGGCTGCTCCCTGCGAAGCGCGGCTACTACACCTTCGCGGGTTCGCTCACGACCCCGCCCTGCAGCGAGGACGTGACCTGGTTCGTGCTCAAGCAAGCAGTCGCGATCTCGAAGTCGGAATTGGCGACGTTCGCGAAGAAGTACTCGCACAACGCGCGCCCGATACAACCGCTCAACGGGCGGGCGGTGCAAGCTTCGAAGTGAGATCCGGGTTCATGCCCCCGCGATCGATGCGGCCGGCCTCACTTCTGCGGCGGTCATTCCGAAACGGCGATCTCTGCCCTGATCTTCCGGATCTCCTCCTCGTCCTCGGCGCTGAGCTTGGAATCCGTGAGCTGGATGGCGACCTTCTTCAACTCGCCGGTGAACTTGAACGGCACTTGATAATCCTCGCTGACGGGCGTGCCGGTGTCCTCGCCGATGTCCAGCGTCTCGTCCGCGGTGACGCGGAACGGGATCGTCCGCTCGATCCTCCCTTTGGCCGCTTCCTTCCCGTCCACCAGGAGCGTGGCGGTGCCGCCTTTGCCGATGCCACGGCCGTCGTACTTGAAGTCGACCAGGACGGTGTGCGCGCCGGGGGCGAGCTTGTCCTTGGCCGCGACCGTATAGCGGTAGATGCCCACGGTGTTGTAGTGGAACACCGGTCGCCCCTCGAGCACGTAGAGCCCGAAGCCATTGAAGCGGCCGCCCTGCGTCATCAGCACGCCTTCGGCGCCGCCGTCGGGGATCTTCACCTCGGCCCCGATCTTGAACGACTTGTTCTTGAGGTCCGGCGCGCTCCCTTCGGGGATGCGCGTCATCCCAGGGGAATAGACGAAGACGGAGCGGCCCCGCGTGAGGCTGGGGCGCAGGCTCACGTCGAAACGTTCCACCTTGCTATTGTCGAGCGGCAACACGTCGTGCTTGGCGGCCTCGATCCAGAACAGCTCTTGCATTTCGCGAAGCTTGCCCGGGTCCTTGGCGGCGAGATTGTTCGACTCGGTGAAGTCCTTCGTCAGGTCATACAGCTCCCATTTGTAGTCGTCGATCGCGATCGTCTTTCCCAGCACCCACGGCGCGAGGGGCGGCGTCGTCGCTGCAACCCAGCCTTCGTTGTAGATGGCCCGGTTGGCGAACATCTCGAAGTACTGCGTGCGATGCATCGAGGGCGCTTTCGCATTGTCGAACGAGTAGACCATGCTGACGCCCTGGACCGGCTTCTGCGGCACCCCGTTGAGCACCGCCGGCATCTGTACGCCGGCCGCCTCGAGGAGGGTCGGAGCGATGTCGATGACGTGGTGGAACTGGGTCCGGATGCCGCCGGTATCCTTGATGCGCGCGGGCCAGGAGATGACCAGACCGTTGCGCGTGCCGCCGAAGTGCGACGCGATCTGCTTGGTCCACTGGAACGGCGTGTCCATCGCGTGCGCCCAGCCCACCGGGTAATGGTTGTAGGTCATCGGTCCGCCGAGCTCGTCCATGCGCTTGACGATCTGGTTGAAGTCCTCGGGGATTCCGTTGAAGATCGAGAACTCGTTGAGCAGGCCCTGGGGAGTCCCCTCGGCGCTCGCGCCATTGTCGCCCTGGATGTAGATGACGAGCGTGTTGTCGAGCTGGCCGATCTCGTCGATCGCGTCGACGATGCGCCCCATCTGGGTATCGCAGTAGGCGAGCGCGGCGGCGTACACCTCCATCATGTGCGCGAAGACCTTCTT
>JBJMQD010000414.1:0-7230 GCA_045802855.1 Myxococcales bacterium
AAGAGCTCTTGGACCTCGCCCCAGGGAGCCGCCGTCGGTCATACCGACGGGCTCATCAAGGGCGCGTTCCCCCCGTCGTTATTCGCCACGTATGGCGGCAAGTCCCGCGACATCGGGTGGGGGATCGGGGCGGGGTTCAACATTCCCTTCGGAGGCAACGTGTACTGGCCGGGCAACTGGGAGGGCAGGCAGCAGGTGATCACCGTCAACCGCAGGGTATACGCCTGGTACTTGAACGGCGGGGTGCAGCCCATCGAGCAGGTGAAGGTCGGCGCGGGGGTCATCTATTACCGGACCACTGAGGAGCTGTCGCAGGCGCCGAATTTCGTCGCCCAGGAAGGCAGCGTCGCGCTCGGCACCGCAGGAGGGAAGCTCGCCTGGCAGGCTTCGGTCGAGCTGACGCCCCTGAGGGACGTCCCCCTCACGATCGGGTTCGATTACAAGCACAAGGCGGACCAGGTCCTCACGGGAACGGCGAACTTCGAAAACGTGCCGCCGCCGCTCGCTCCAAATGCGCTCGACCAAGGTGCTACCCACGCTCTGACGATTCCCAACACCTTCAACGTGGGAGCCGCTTATCGAGCGCTACCGGATCTATTGATAACGGGTGCGTGGACGCTCGATCGGTTCATCGTCTACAAGCAGGATCTGTTCCTGGGCGACCGCGGCACCACCGTCATCGTCAATCACGACTTCCACAACGGATACACGTTCCGGCTGGGCGCGGAGTACACGGACGTCGTGCCCAGGTTGACGGTCCGTGCGGGAGTTCTTCGTGACATCGCGCCATCGCGTCCCGATACCTTCCACCCGGCGATTCCGGACTCGGACGTGTGGGCGGGGGGGATCGGCCTCGGGTATCGTTTCAAGCCCGAGCTGGAGGTGAACGCGACTTACTTCCACGCGTTCTTCGACTCCATGACCACCACGCCTACCGCCGCGTTCCCCGGCACCTACAACACGCGCGCGAACATCGCCACCGTCGGCCTCGTCTGGCACATGGGACCGACGCCGAAGGGAAGTTCGGCAGCGCTCTATCAGCCGAGCAAGTGAATCAGGCGAGCGCGTAGCGGCCCGCGTCGTCCCTGCGCGCCCGCCCCTCGCGCACGAGCTTCTGCAAGTGGGCGAGGAGGCTGCGCTCGGCGAACGGATACATCTCGGGCTTCACGTCCGGATAGCTCGGCGGGACCAGCTCGGCGGGCGTAGCCGGGCCGGCGATCCGGAGCGCGGACACGACCCGCTCCTCTCGCTCCAGCCGATGGGCGATGTACCCGGAGATCTTCTCCGGTCCGGCCGGCACCACCGGTCCATGCGCCGGGTAGATGACCCCGGGTTTCAGTTCCTGCAGCCGCCTTAGCGAGGCGAGGTAGTCGGCCATATCGCCCTCGGGCGGATCGACGATCACGGTTCCGACACCCGCGATCAGATCTCCCGCCACCACCGCCGCCGTCCCCGACTCGATCAGGCAGAGATGTCCGCGGGTGTGACCCGGCAGGTGCACGCAGGTCCAGCCGCGAGGCCCGGTATCAATCCGGTCGCCGTCCCGCAGGAGCGTGTCGACCCGGAAGTCGAGTTGCTCCTGCGTCTGCGCGGTGGCGGCGATGGGGAGCGACCGCGAGCGGGAGAGGGCGACCGCCCCGCCGACGTGATCGCGATGGTGGTGCGTGAGGAGGATGCCGACAGGCTTGCGCCCCTCCTCTACGAGCAGCGAAAGCGTCTTCTCCAGCGTCTCCTGCTCCTCCGGATAGGGGGACCCGGGATCGACCACCCACAGCTCCTCGTCCCCGAGGAGCAGGCAGTTCGTGTGCGTCGCGGGCGGGAGGGTCGGAGTCCGGAGCGGCACCAGGATGAGCCCGCGCTGGAACTCGATCCGCTCGACGATCCAGTCGTGGAGCGGCACCTTCCAGGGTGCCCGCGAAGGGTCCTGCAAGAGCGGGATGGCCTTCTCCACCCCGAGCGACAGCGCTTTTAGCGAATGCCACGCCGGCGGGTGCAAGAGCGCGGTGCCCGCCTCCCAGCGCCGTAGCGCCTCGGCCGGCCTGATCCATTCGCCGTCCACCAGCTCGCCAGGCCACACGTCCGCCTCTTCGCCCGCAGGGACCGCCGCGAGATAGAAGCGGGCGTCGAAGCGGATGGGCATCATCGGCGGCGTCACCCAGCGGCCTGCGGGAGTGAAGGCGCGCCCGTCGACGCTCAGCCCATGCGAGGCGAGGAAATCCGCGAAAGCCCCTTCCGCCGTATGCTCCGGCCTGCGGCCTCCGCCCGTCGCAGGCGAAGCCCGCTCCTCCAGCGCCCGCGGCTCGCGCCGCAAGAGCGCCTCGCGGGCGGTCCTGCGCGCGTCGGGAGGCACCCGCGCGGGACCCGCCGCGAGCAGGACCCCGGTCTCCTCGAACAGCTCCCTCGCCGCGGCCGCGATGCAGGCCGCCTCGTCCGCGGGCAGCCCGGGAACGCCTTCCAGGGGGAGCGCGGAATCGGCCACGTCCACGCGGCCGCCCGGGAAGGCGTAGAAACCCCCTGCGAAGCGGAGCTGTTCGCCCCGCCGGACCCAGAAGATCTCCGTCCCTTGCGCGCCCTCGCGGTGCAGGATGACGGTGGCTGCGGGACGGACGGGTACCGGCATCGGCGTGGCCGCTCCTTGCGCCCGGAGGTCCTCCGGGTTACTCCGATTTCGATGTTCTACCTCGCCCCGCACCCGAAGCTCGATCGCCCGCGGCGCGGCAGCCCGCGCATGTTCAGGATCGACTGGGTGGAGAAGTACCTCTCCCGGGTACGCCCCTGGCACGTGATCTCGATCTGGGTGCCGTTCAGTGCCTGGCTGCTCGTCGGTACCGCGCGCGATCCCGCCGTCTCCGTCTTCGCGCTCTGCGGGATGTTCGCGCTGGGAATGCTCGGCTGGACGCTCCTCGAGTACCTCCTCCACCGCTACGTCTTCCACTTCGCGCCCGACCCGCGCAAGGAATGGCAGCGCGACGCCTCGTTCCTCATCCACGGGATCCACCACGACTATCCCTACGATCGGGACCGGCTGGTGATGCCGCCCACGGTCACCGCGGTCTTCGCCTTGGTCGTCTGGGTGCCCGTCCACGCGCTCCTCGGTCCGCACCTCGACCGGCCGTTCTTCGCGGGAATCGTGATCGGATACGTGATCTACGATCTGACCCACTACTACCTGCACCACGCGGCTCCGCGCACGGCGTTCGGCAAGTGGCTGCGCAAGTACCATCTCGTGCACCACTTCCAGACGCCCGACATCCGCTATGGCATCACCTCGCCCCTGTGGGACCTCGTCTTCAGGACGTATCCGCGCGACCGGTACCAGGGAATCTCCGAGACGGATCTCACGTCCGGGGTCCGCTGACCGCGGGAATCCTGCTCTTCGCCGCCTGCGCGACCGCCGGCCCCGTGCGGCTGCGGGCCGGAGATCCGCCGACCGGAGAGGAGATCGACGCCGCCGAGCGTTTCGCGGACCGCGGGTGCCGTCCGCCGCTCGCCGCCTTCTACCCGGGCCTTGGACACCTTTCCTGTGGGAGGCGTGCGGAGGGAAGGGCGCTCGTCGCTCTCGGCACCCTCGAGCTCGCGGGCGCCGCGGCCGGATCGATCACCCGGGGTCCGGGGAGCACCGCCGCGCAGCTTCCGCTCCTCGCCTTCAGCGATCTGCTGGTTGCCTCGACCTTCGATCTGGTCATCGACTCGCACCGCGCGGAGCGGCTGGTGTTCACGCCGTCCGAGTCGCTGACCGACCTCTTCGCGGCGCCCTTCGATCCGCGCGTCCTCGGCGATCCGCTCGTCCTTGGCGGCATCCTCGGGACGCTCGCCGTCGGGCTCGCCGTCTCGCGCATCGTCGACGGTCCGATCAGCACCCAGGGATTCGGGCAGGAGCCCGTCATCTTCGGAACGCAGATGCACGACTCGGTCGGATACCCGCTCGCGGGAGCGCTGGGGACTGCCCTGTTCGTGCAAGTCGCCGCCGCGGAGGAGGTGGCGTTCCGCGGCGTCATGCAATCAGGCCTTTCGCGCGCCTACGGGGAGACGGCGGGTTGGGCGTGGGCGTCGCTCACTTTCGGGCTCGTGCACGCCTCGAATCTGCCCTTCGTCGACCGCGACAAGAGGCTCCAGTACCTCTACGCGGGAGTGCCGTTCATCACCGTGCTGGGGAGCTACCTCGGCCTCGCCTATCGATACGGCGGATATCGGCTCTCGAAGCCCGTCGCGGTGCATTTCTGGTACGACTTCCTCATCGAGGCGGTCGCGTTTGTCGGCGATCCCAAGCACTCGCCGCTCTCCGCCAGCATCGGCCTGCGGTTTTGAAACGGCAATGCAGCAACGCGGTCGTCTGCGAACAGACCAAGGAGATGGCATGGACATCGGGATCATCGGCTCGGGTCAGATCGGCAGCATCCTCGCACGGCGCCTCGCGGCCGTCGGACACCAGATCCGGATCGCGAACTCGCGCGGGCCGGAATCGCTCGCCACGCTGGCCGCCGAGACGGGTGCGACCGCGTCGACAGTCGAGCAGGCCGCGAGCGCACGCGATGTCGTGATCGTCACCATCCCGCAGAAGGCCGTGCGCGAGCTGCCGCGCGGCCTCTTTGCCAAATCAACCGCCATCGTCGTGGACACCGGCAACTATTACCCCGCGCGCGACGGGCGGATCGACGCGATCGACGAGGGCCTGACGGATAGCGAGTGGGTTGCGCAGGTGCTCGGCCGACCCGTGGTCAAGGCGTTCAACAACATCGTCGCCGAGAGCTTGGGTTCGCGCGGGGTGCCCCACGGGACGCCCGGCCGCGTCTGTCTCTCAGTCGCGGGCGACGATGCCGCCGCCAAACGGATGGTGCTCCGCCTGCTCGACGAAGTTGGCTTCGACGGGCTCGATGCTGGCTCCCTGGCAGAGTCGTGGCGCCAGCAGCCCGGCAGTCCGGCGTACTGCAAGGACTTGGACCGGACCGCGCTTCAGGCGGCGCTTTCGAAGCCCGATGCAGCGGGGATCTCCAGCCGCCGGCAGGCGGCGGACGAACAGGTACGCGCGTTCTTCGAGGCGCACCCAGCCGACCCCCGCAACCCACGCTCCACCTGACCAAGATCACGCGCGACGACTGGCGGCGAAACGCGAGGCCCCCGATGGCTCGCGAACATGGAAACGTCGAGGGGCTCGCAATCTAATGTACTGGGAGACTGACGCACTTCAAGAAGCACCAGATGTAGTGCGGCGGGCCGGGTCGAGGGTTGCACGGTTTGCGCATCGCGCTGCGCGAATCGTGCAAGGCAAGGCGCCCTGCAGACGATGGGCTCGGCGATGTCGGGATGGCACGCCGTTCGCTAGCATCGGAGCGCGAGGCTAGCCTGTGGCGGAGGGGGAACACGGTTGGCGCTCGAAGGGGAAGAAGGCCGGCCGCGCGCCACGGACGTGCAGCGCCGCGAGCATGATTCGCAGTTGCATTCTGCCCGTCCCGTTTGGCGCGCGCCCGGACAGTCTCGTCATTCGAAATCGGGCGCGAGCTCGCCGCGAAAACTCATGCCGCCCGGGCGAACATGAACGCGGGTGGCGTCCGCACAGGCGCGGCCCCTGATGGCGGGTACCGAATCGAAGACGGGAGGCAAGCATCTGCTGATTTAGATGACGATCGTCATCTAAACAGCGGAGCAAACATGAACGGTCGAGTGGCAATCGTGACGGGCGTGTCGTCGGGCATCGGAAATGCAACGGCGCGGGCGCTGATCGCGCGGGGATACCGCGTCTTCGGTACGGCGAGATCGGCGGCGAGCTCCGTGCCAGCCGGGACCGAGCGCGTGCTCCTCGATGTGCGGGACGAGGCGTCCATCGACGCCGGCGTGGCCGAGGTGCTGGCCAAGGCGGGCCGCATCGATCTCCTGGTCAACAACGCCGGCGGCGCGGTGGTCGGCGCGGTCGAGGAGACCTCGCTCGAGCAGGCCCGCGATCTGTTCGACGTGAACTTCTTCGGCGCGATGCGCATGACGCAAGCGGTGCTGCCGGCGATGCGGGCCCAGCGGAGCGGGCGCATCGTCTTCATCAGCAGCCTGCTCGGCTTGCTGCCCGCCCCGTTCTCGGGGCTCTACTCCGCCTCGAAGCACGCCGTGGAAGGATTGGCCGAGTCGCTCGATCACGAGACCCGCAAGCTGGGAATCCGCGCGGCGCTCGTCGAGCCCGGGTTCATCCACACCAATTTCGAGAGCAACGGGACTCTCGCTGCCAATCTGGTCGGCGACTATCAAGAAGCCCGGGACCACGCCCGGGAGTACTTCCGCAGGAGCAACGACGGCGCGGAAGATCCGCAGGTGGTGGCGGAGGTAGTGGTCGAGGCGGCAACGGCCGCGAAGCCCCGCCTGCGATATCCGGTGGGCAAGGGCTCGGGTTTGGTCGCCGGACTGCGAAGGTATGTCCCCGCCGCAATTTTCGACCGCGTGTTCCGCAAGCAATTCGAGCTCGATTCCACCGACGTGCCGGCGTTGCCGCCGACGGGCGGAGGCCGCACGGCGAAGCCCTCCACGGGAGCACCCGGTGCGAAGGTCGCGTGAAGAAGCTGCCCGTACCCGCCGGACTGCCGTCGCGGCAGCCTCGAGGCTCTTCCGGGAGCGCGGGATCGAGGCGGTCAGCGTCGCCGACGTGATGGCGGAGGTCGGGCTGACCGCCGGCGGTTTCTACCGCCATTTCGAAAGCAAGGAGGCGCTCGCGACGGAAGCCTGCGCCGAGGGATTCGCGCAATCGGGGCTCGCGCGACAGCCGGGCAATTCGCCGGCGGCGATGTTGCGCCACTATTTGAGCAAGGGCCACCGCGACGCGCCGTCCGCCGGATGTCCCTCCCCGCCCTCGCTTCCGAGATGCCGCGCCAGCCGGCGGGCATCAGACGCACATACACGGACGGCGTTCGCCGGGCGCTCGCTCGCATCGGAGAAGTCGTTCCCGGCGCGGATGCGCGGGTGCGGCTCGCGTTGCTCTGCAGCATGGTCGGGGCGGTCGCCCTGGCGCGCGCAGTCGACGACGAGGAACTGAGCGAGGCCGTCCTGCGCGAGACGAGCAGGTTCTGGATCCGCGCGCTCGCCAAGCCTCGTCCCCGCCGCCGACCCGCACGTCGCGGTGACCCCGGCCGCTGAGCCGCAGGCTCCCGGGGGCTCAGGTTCACGTGTATGTACACTTTGCTCCGCCGTTTTCGAGGTTGCCTTGCGCGGCGCGGCAGCTCCGTGTGGATGCAAACACCAGCGTGAAAACCA
>JBJMQD010000446.1:0-10252 GCA_045802855.1 Myxococcales bacterium
TCGGCGAAGGCTTCTTTGACAGCGTTGGAGGCTCCGCGTGCGACTCCCTGCCGGACGGCAGCAATCACCACCACCAAGAGCACCGAAAATGCCGCAACCCGTTTCATAGCTCCTCCACTATCGAACTTGCGACGCGCAGGATGCCGATCCGCAAAGTGCCATGTCCGTCGAGCTGCGCCGGATCGATCTGAGCGGTCTCTCCGATTGGCGAACCGGCCATCCATCCAAAGGTCACGACGCCGCTCAGGCGCATTGCGCCGGATTTCCAGTCGACGGTGCCGTCGAGCTCCGCGACGAACGACCTGGCTGCGTCGTCGGCGGCGACGAAGACGATTGCGTGCACCGGCCAGCGCGGACCGGCGGGCTCGGACGCAGGCGCGAGGACCTCGAGGCGGATCATGACCTCGCCTGCCACCGGCCCCGCCAGCTTGCCGCGCCAGATGTCGTCGATCCCTTCGGCGCCAACGCCCTCGAACTGGAGGGAGAATCCGAGCTCGAGGCGCCCGGGAGCCGCCGCGGCCAGGCATTCCCGTTCCGGGGAGACGCTCTCCGCGTAGGTGGCAGACGGCGCCGCCAGGCCGACCAGAGCGATGATGCCCGCGGCGACGAGCGAGCGGCCAGGGTGGGAACGATTGATGCGAGACATGGCTTCCTCCTTCGGGCTACGTGGGCGATCGGTTGCGCCGGCCGGGATGATCAGCCGATGTTGACATCGTTCACATGGCGTTGGATGTTGCCACTGTCAAGATGGATTCGCCGTCCTGCGCGGAGCCCGTATGCCCAGCAAACCTCGGTCCGATCTCCCTCGTGCGCCGTATCACCACGGAGACCTCCGGCGCGCCCTGATCGAGACGGCGCTCACCATCGTCACGGAGGAGGGGGCGTGGAACTTCACCTTGCGCGAGGTGGCGCGCCGAGCCGGCGTCAGTCACGCGGCGCCCTACAACCACTTCGCGGACAAGACCGCGCTCCTCGCCGAAGTAGCGGCGCTCGGGTTCCGGGCGCTAAGCCCTGAGATGGACACGGCCGCCCACCGGCCGCGTTCCTCGCGGCAGGCATTCGTCGGCATTGCCGCCGCGTACGTGCGGTTCGGCGTCGAGCACCCAGCGCACTACCGTCTGATGTTCGGGCCGGAGTTCGCGCAGAAGGAGCGGTACCCGGTGCTCGAGCAGGCCTCGGACGCGACGTTCGCGGTGTTGACGAGCGCGCTCGAACGCGGCCAGGCCGCGGGGGACCTTCGCCCGGGCCCCGTGCTCGACCAGGCGCTCGCGGCGTGGGCGCTGGTGCACGGCCTCACCACCCTGCTGATCGATCAGCGACTGAGCTTCCTCGGCGTCTCGACCGAGGAGGCCGAGCGACGGGCGCGGTCGGCGGGAGCGGCGTTGTTCGAGGGCTTGCGCGCAAGGGTTGCGTAGCGGAGGAGAGAGGCTCACGACGGAGTCGAGCGCCGGGCGCTACTCGAATGGTGTCGCGGAAACGAAGCCGGCGCGCTTACGTCCGGGCCTTCACAAGCAGGTTCATGACCAGGATCTGCACCGGCTCGCCGTTCTGGTTCAACGTGGTCGTGCGGCACTTGAGGAAACCCTGCCCGGGTCGGCTGTTCGAAGCGCGAACTTCGAGTACTTCGGCTTCCACGTGCAACTCGTCGCCGGGCCGGACCGGGCGCGGCCACTTCAATTCTTCCGCCCGCGATCCGATGATTCCGCCGGCTGGGCGAAAGCCGCTCTCGACCAGGAGCCGCATGGTGAGCGCGGCAGTGTGCCAGCCGCTCGCGGCGAGACCGCCGAAGAAGGAGCCGCGCGCGGAATCGTCGTCGAGATGGAACGGTTGCGGATCGAATTCGGTCGCGAAAGCCTTGATCGCGGCCGCGTCGACGCGGCGGCCTGCGGAGACGTATCTCTGCCCCGGGGCGAACTCTTCTAGCCAGATCATCGCCGCTCCTCCATTTTTAGATTGTGAGCGACATCTAATCCGATTCGATGCCCGGGGGCCAGATTGCGATTCACCTTGGGCCGCCGCGGAGTCGGGCAACGGGGAAACGCTCGTCCGGGACGCGAATGACCACTTTTCCGACGGCGGTACGCTCTCGTTGACACGCGGTACCCGCAGGACCATGGTCGCGGCATGCAGACTGCGCGACCGGAGCAGCGTCTCGCGACGGATTGGGTTGCGGGCTTCGAGCGCCGCGACGTCGAGCTCTTGATGAGCGTGTTCGCAGAGGGCGCGACCTTCTGGGACCCTCGCTTCCCGCCCTTCGCCGGCCTCGCTCGCATCCGAGCGTATTACACGGAGATGATGGAGAAGACGCGCCACTGGAAGGTGGTCTGCTCGGCGCCCTATCTCCTCGACTCGTCGGCGTTCGCGCTGCATACGCGCTCGACCTTCGAAATGACATCGAACGGCACGGTGATCGACTTCCCGCTGGTGGCGTTCTTCCGCCACCACGCCGGATTGATCACCGCCTACGAAGAATATTGGGACACCGCGTACCTGATGCGCCAGATGGCGATCGCCGCCTCGCGGCCGGAGTCGCCACCTCCGGTCTGACCCCTCGGGCCATGCTTCCCTGGTGCTCCGCAGCGGCGTTCAGAGGTCTTTTGCGGCGTCCCGCGCTGCCGCTGGCCGTGCTTCTGACCTTTGCAATCGGAATCGGCGCGTCCGCCACCATCTTCGCATTCGTGGACGGAATCCTCCTGCAGCCGCTCGAGCTTCCGGAAGCTGGCCGGCTCCTCTCCATCGAGGAGCTGCACGATCGCGAGCGTCTCAGGAGAGTGACCTACGCGACCTTGGTGGACCTCCAATCGCATCGCTTCACGCACCTTGCCGGCGTCGCCGCCTGGCGCTCGTGGAACTACGCACTGACGACGGACGCTCGTCCCGAGCAGGTCGTCGGCGCGATGGTCTCGAGCGACTTCTTCCTCGTGACGGGTGCGGCGCCGGTCGCCGGCAGATTCTTCGACCGGGCCGATTCTAGCGACCAGCCCCTGATGGTCTTGAGCCATCGCCTCTGGGTGCGCCGCTTTGCCCGAGCGACCAAGGTCGTCGGGTCGACGCTGGTGCTGGGCGATCGGCCGTACACGGTGATCGGCGTGGCGCCGCCGGCGCTCGATCTGCCCGCGGGCGCCGATCTCTGGGTGCCGCTGGATCTGAACGGACCGCTCCGCGGCAACCGGCGCTCGCACCTGCTCGACGTCGTCGGACGCCTGCGGCCGGGATCCTCGCTGCAGCAGGCGCGCGACGAGCTGGTGGCGTTCTCGCGGGGGCTCGCACCGGGCGACGACCCCGGCCTCACCCTCGATGCCGCAGGTTTTCAGGACACGCTGGTTGCGCCGGTGCGCCCGGTGTTGACGCTGCTCCTTGCCGCCGTCGCATTGCTCCTCGCTCTCGTCTGCTTCAACGTAACCGGCCTGTTGCTTGCGCGCGGGATCGAGCGGCAGCGGGAATTCGCCATCCGCAGCGCGCTGGGAGCAACCCCCGGGGAGCTTCTGGTCTGGTCGCTCGTCGAGGGCCTTTTGCTCGGGTCGGCTGGAGCGGCGCTCGGACTGCTCCTCGGAAGCTGGGGCGTGCAGGCCGTGAAGACGCTCGTTCCCGCCACCTTCCCGCGACTCGGCGAAGTCGCTCTCAGCAGCCGAGTGATCGCAGCCGGGCTCGCCGCGGGCGCGCTGGCGAGCTGTATCGCCGCCGCGGTTCCTGCGCTCCGCCGGTGGAAGATGGGCGCGTTCGAGCTCATCCGCCATGACATCGGGCGTGCGCCGGCGCGGCACGCGATGCGAGACGCCCTGACCGCGATGCAGATCTGCCTCGCGACGATGCTGCTCCTCGGGGCAGGGCTCGCGGCACGTTCGTTCCTCAAGCTCCGCGCGGTCGATCCGGGGTTTCGTCTCCAGGGCGTGGTGGGCTTCGACCTGCCGCTCGGCGAACGCTACGGGGGCGATCCCGCGCTGCAGGCGCCGCTCTTGATCCAGATGGCCGAGAGGATCCAGCACCTGCCCGGCATCGCATCGGTGGGTCTCGTCAACGGGCTGCCCCTCACGGGCGGGCCCTCCACCGGCATCGTCATCAGCTCCCGGCCCGACGTGGAGCTCGGCGCCGCGATCCGGATCGCAGATGCGGGCTACTTCGCGACGCTGGGGATCCCGCTGCTCACGGGGCGGCTCTTCGAGCCCACCGATCGCGCAGGGGCGCCGCGCGCCGTACTGGTCAGCGAGTCGTTCGCGCGGAGCGCATGGCCTGGCGCGAGCGCCCTGGGCGAGCGGGTGACGATGAAAGACTGGGGCGAGCCGATGGACGCGACCGTGGTCGGCGTCGTCGGCGACGTTCGGCCGGCAGGCCTTGCCGGCCCTGTCGAGCCGACCTTGTACTGGCACCTCCCGCAGTTCCCTTCGAGCTTCAACACCGCCGTCGTACGGTCCGCGCTGCCGCCCGAGCGATTGCTCGCGGCAGTCGAGCGTGAGGTGTGGCAGGTCGATCCCACGCAGCCGGTGGCGCGCATGCGTACGCTCGAATCGGTCCTCGCCGATTCGCTCTCGCGCGAGCGCCTCGGCATGGTGCTGCTGGCCGGGTTCGCGCTTGCAGCAACGCTCCTCGCGGGCATAGCCATCCACGGATTGCTTTCGAGCCTCGTGCGCGAGCGCAGCCGCGAGATCGCCATCCGCAGGGCGCTCGGTGCCCGACGAGGGCCCGCGATGGCGCTGGTTTTGCTCCGCGCCGGAAAGCTCGCGTTTACCGGTATCGCCGTCGGTACGGCGGGAGCGCTCGCGGCTTCTCGCGCTATCCGTCACCTCCTTTACGGAGTCACGCCGGCGGACGTCCCGACGATCGTCGCCGTGAGCCTTTTGATCGCTGGGTGTGCGGCGGCGGCTGCGTGGGCCCCTGCTCGGCGCGCGGCATCGATCGATCCGATGATCGCGCTCCGCGACGAGTGAGCAACGACGGCGGCGTGATCGCGGGTAGCAGCACCAAAGAGCCCCGCCTCGCAGACGCACTGCCTACAGTGCGAGCCTGACTCCCCACCCGAACGACGGAATTGACCTGTTGAGAACGATATCGAACGTCGGAAGCAGAGCGAATCCGAAGATCCATACGCGACCGAGCCCAGGTCGCCGGAACAGGATCGCGCCGGCCTCGAGCTCGAACCCGAGTCCTGACGCGCGGAAGAGTGTTCCTTCGTCGATGGGAAGGAAGGCGTCTTGCAAGAGATAGCCGGCCGCTGCCGATGCGTAAGCGGAGGCGATCGAGGCCCCCAGCGTGTATCCGACCTTGGCGCCGAAGAAGCCGTGCTCGAAACCATCGAAAGCGGAGGCGGGGCTGACGAGCGCGATGGCTCCGAAGAAGAGCGGACCTGCCTCGACTGTCAGGTCGAGCATGAACGCTACCGAGGACGCACTGGAGAGGTCTGGCGGCGGGCGCGGATAGAGAATGCCGGCTCCGAGGCTCGGCGAGAAGCGCAGATGAAAGTCGTCGTCGGCGAACGCGCGGGTGCCTGACAGCACCGACGCGAGGATCACCATGCGCGCGATGCGGCGCCGCATTCCCCCCGGACCGCGCCCCATTCCCTTCGGCCACGTTCGGCGACGGACACATTCGATGGATACCTACGGCGAGCGCGCCGCTATCCTCGCTCGTTCCTCGGGCCGTGCTTCCGATCGAGGTGCGCGCTCGGGAGGGAGGAGGCGGCGATCTATCGATCGGCGATGTCGGCGGGCTGCAGGTAGCCCGACGCCGCGACGATGCTTGCCGCGCTCCACCCGGCGTTGGTTCCGCTTCCGTCCGTCGCGCAATCACCGTCGGAGTGGACCGCGAGCAGGTAACCCTGGCGATTGAGCACGCCAGCGCCCGAGCTTCCGTCCAGCGTGTCGATGTCGGCGTAGTACACCCGGTCGCGGCAAGCGCCCGCGAGCGTTCCCTCGGCGATGACCTTGGGTCTCGCCCGGGGGTGCTGGATGATGGCGAGCAGATCGGTCGGGCGGCTCGTCAGCGGCGTCGGCGTCACGGCGGGCAACTCGTCGAGCCGGAGGAGCGCGTAGTCCGGCTCGCTGGAAAGCTCGATGACGGTCCCGCCGGTGACGAGCGGGTCGCCGTCGGACCGCTCCTCGTAGTTGAACTCCACCAGCTCCTCGTCTCCGAGCCCGACGCAATGACCCGCCGTGAGGACGACCGGGCCCGCCGCCGCGGCGATGAGCGTGCCCGTGCAGTCGCCATTGATGAGCACCACCGCGTCCTCGCGTACCTGCGCGTCGGCGATGTCGCCCTGGTAGCTATTGATGGCAATGAAGTCAGCGGTCGCCCCGCTGGGACCGGGGAGAGCGAACCAGCTTCGTCAACGCCTGCGTCTGCGCGCAGACCTCGAGGGTGCGGGGGGGATCCGAAGCGCCGCAGGCCGCGAGGCTCCCGATGGCCAGAGGCCCCAGGCAGAGCGCGGCTGCGGCGATCCGGACGCTTCCAGACATGAGGTCTTCGATGAAGAGAGCACGCCTCCGCAGGCGCGGAAACGGACTAATAGATCGTATTCAGCGCGGTGACGTCGGTCGACGTGAACTCGCCTGTCTCGCTCTGGCGGAAGCACGAATTCATGATCGACCCGCCCACGGTCGCGCCGCTAGGCGTCCCCGGGATGAGGATGGCGCCTACCCCGGCCTGGCCCTCGTTCTGCGGGGTGCCGCCGCAGCTGATGCTGCGATTGAAGAAGTCCGAGTGGCGGAGCCCGATGGTGTGGCCGAGCTCGTGGGTGATGACGTGCTCGACGGTGTCCACGCTGAACGTGGAGCTGTTGAGACCCGTGCCGATGTTGATGGTGTTGAAGGGGAGGCCGCCGGAGGGGAACCCCGAGCTGCCCCCCGTGACGCCCTGGAGGAACCGCGCGGTGATCGTGGCATTGCAGCCGGTGGTACCGCCGTTTGTGCGGGTCATGTTCCAGCGCAGGGGAAGGGCGTTGTAGTTGTTGATCGCCCGGTTCAGCGCGTCGTTGAACTTCGCGTTGGTGTTGAACGCCGCGCCGTTCACGCAGATGTTCGTGACCGCGGTGCTCACTAGATTCGTGGTCCGGTATTGCTCTTCCGTTGCGGGATCGCTGACGAGCATCTCGCGCGACGCCTGCAGGCTGACCGCGGCGTCGAGACCGGTGTAGACGACCCCGTCGAACACCTGGATGTCGCCGCGGGGGAACCCGGCCTGGACGAGGTTGTCGATGGTCTCCTGCGTATCGGTCGCGCCGTCGCGCTCCGAGCCGCAGGCAACTGCCAGGGCGCCGCTCAATGCGACTACGCACGCTCTCTTGAGCATCGTTTTCTCCTAGCGCTGCATGCAACAGTGGTGGTTACCAAAACGTAAATGAATCCGTCCGTTCCCGAGACACAGACTCCTGCCGGCGCGTCACTCGTCGCGTGAACCAACCCTCTGGATGTGAAGACGGAGTCGCTGCAGACCCCCGCCCGTCGGCCAAGGCTTTGAATATCAATGCTCAACGGAAGTCAAGTTGTGACAATCGATATGCGGACTACCAGACGTACGGCGATGGAGCGCCAGAACGGGTGCGACTCGCGTCCCCATGTAATTTTCCCGGGCTCGCGGTTCGTACTCCGCAAAGACACTCGCGAAAGCCTCCGGCCACAGTACATTTGCCAATGCGACGGAAGCGCGACCTGTGCAACCGCCCGGGCGCGGTCGCTGGCCTGCCGGACCGGCAATGAAGAACGTGGGCAATGCGGTGCAGGCGGGTTGGCGGTAGCGGCGACGCTGCGCGCGAAATGCCGGGCGCGCCAGCGCCGCGCTGACCCGATCAGCTAGCCGCCGCCATCATGGCCGCCACCGGACCAATCCGGTACTTCTTCATCTTCGTATAGAGCGTCGTCTTCGATACTCCGAGCGCGCGAGCGGCGCGGGACACGTTTCCGCAGAAGTGTTCCAACGCGTCCCTACAGGCGCGCCGCTCCATTTCCTCGAGCGGCACGACCGGTCCAGCCGATGAGCGCGCCGGGGCGTCCCGCAGCGCCTGCGGGATCCGGGAGATGACGTTCTCGCCCGACGTGAGGAGGCTCGCCTCGGTCTCCACGACGTTGCAGAGCTCGCGCACGTTCCCGGGCCAGTCGTACTCCTCGAACGCCGCCGCGACGGCGGACGACAACCGGATGGCCGGGCGGCGCATGCGCTCGGCGTAGAGCGCGAGCTGGCGCTCGGCGATGCGCAGGATGTCGCCCCTTCTCTCGCGAAGCGGCGGGAGGCGGAGGTGGACCACCCGGAGCCGGTGGTACAGATCGAGACGGAACTGGCCGGTCTGGACCCCCTCCGCGAGATCGCGATGGGTCGCGGCGATGACCCGCGCCCGCACCGGAACGTCGGCCGCGGACCCGAGCCGGTGCACCGCCCTCTCCTGCAGCACGCGCAAGAGCTTCGCCTGGATTTCGAGCGGCATGTCGCCGATCTCGTCGAGGAGCAGCGTCCCGCGACCGGCAAGCTCGAACTTGCCCGCCATGCCGCTCGCGCGCGCTCCGGTGAACGTCCCGCTTTCGTAACCGAACAGCTCGCTCTCCACGAGCTCGCGCGGAATGGCGGTGACGTTGACCGCGACGAAAGGCGCGGCCTCGCGGCCGGAAGCGTCGTGGATCGCCTGGGCGAGCAGCTCCTTTCCCGTGCCGCTCTCGCCGCTGATGAGGATGGGAAGATCGGATGTGGCGGCGCGGCGAGCGGAGTCGAGGACTTCCCTGAAGGCGGGGTCGTCTCCGATCAGGCTCTCGAAGGTGAACCGGGTGGTCGATCCGACTGCGCGCTTTGCGATCGGGATGACCCCGGCGCCCTCGGAACCCCCGGCCTCGCGCACGATCGGTCTCGAGCTCGCGCGAGCCAGCGAAACGCCGGCGAACGCCGCATAGATGGCGAGCTGCTCGAGGCCCGCCTCGCCGTCCGCCGGGGCGCGCTCGACGACGAGCGCCAGCCGTTCTTCGGCTGCGCCGACACGCAGGACCGACACTAGCTGCGCGTCGGAGGTGGACCCGCGGTTCGAGAGCGCTCGCCGGATCTGATCCGCGAGCGCGTCGCGGTGCAGGGAAATGTCCGCGCCGCTCGCGGCCAGTACCTCGGCGGGCCCTTCCGCCGCAGTGCGCACGAGCTGTGCGCCGGCGCCGCCGCAGGCGACCAGCGCCAGCCGAGGGATGGCGGCGATCAGCTCGTCGCGATCTTCGAGGGAAGCGAGCGCGCTCGTGGCGACGGAAAGCGGCGCGAAAGGCGAACCCTCGCCTGCCGGTTCCGCGCCCGCCGGGGCGCGCCGCTCGAGCGCGTCGCAGGCGCGGCGCAGCGCCTCCAGATCGCGGCGGCTGCCGGACGTCGCGAGATGCGATTTCGCCCGCGCGAGCCAGTAGGCGGGCAATCCGTTCGGATCGCGCGCCGCTTGCAAGGCCCGTTCGAGACAAGCGAGCCCGAGGTCGCGCGCGGCGCCGGTCACGGTCAAGCGATGGATGGCCCTGTCGAGGTCGACGGCCGCGGCCCGCGCGTCGCCGGTATGGCGGAAATGAAGCCGGGCGCGCAAGACGTCGGCGCGGGCGGCGAGGATTCCGGACCGCGCCGGCGCGGCACTCGAAAGCTCGCGCTCGGCACCGGCGAGATCCCCCGCCTCGAGCGCGATGGCCGCATGGACGAGCGCGGCATACGTCCGTAGATGGGCGTACTGCTCACCAGCGGGAATAGATGCCTGGGCATCGGCGGCGAGCGCGCGGGCAGCGGAGGGCCCTCGCTTCGCGAACATCGCCTGGGCCTGCAAGAGGAGGAGCACCGACGTTGCCGATGGATCGGCGCGGCGGTGCAGCGGTCCTCGAGCCCTCAGGAGAGGAGCCCCGGCCCGGCCAGCGGCCCCGGTCTCGACGAGGAGGAACGCGCGCGCGACGTCCACGAGGAACTCGTGCTCCGCGCCGCTCCCGGCGAGCGCACGACGCAGGGCAGCCTCGGATTCCCGGGCGTCGCCGGCGAGCGCGGCGAGCACGGCGCAGGTCAGCTGCGGACCGACGCCGTCGCGTGTGCGCTCGTGTACGAGCCGGTGCGCGAGCGGCTCCTCGCTGGCGAGGATCTCGATCAAGTCGGTGCAGGTGTTCCGGTTACCGACACTATCGATCGACGGCGACGTAGCCAAAGCTCCCAAACCCTCCGTTGGTCCTGCCGTCACGCAGCAGGATTTCCTGTACCCTACACGACTAGCGTCATAGGACCAAGGTCTTATTGAGGCAATCTGCTGGAGGAAGCGCGGAAACGTACGGCGAGGTGGTCG
>JBJMQD010000455.1:0-2740 GCA_045802855.1 Myxococcales bacterium
AGGAGCCCGCCGCCCTGCTGGAGATGGCGATGGTGCGTCTCGATCGCGCCCCAGACCTCCTTGACGCCCTCGTCGCGTGAGGCGACGCACTTGAGAATCTGGACGTCGAAGTCGTCGTTTCCCGCCTTCGCCTGCGAAAGCTCCAGCATCGATCGCAGATCGCGGACCGTGCGGTCCGCTCCTTCCCGATCCGCCTTGTTGACGACGAACAGGTCGGCGACCTCCAGGATGCCGGCCTTGATCGCCTGGATGTCGTCGCCCAGCCCGGGCACGACGACCACCACCGTGGTGTGGGCGAGGCGGCAGATCTCCACCTCGTCCTGCCCCACGCCGACCGTCTCGATGAGGATCACGTCCTTGCCCATGGCGTCGAGCACGCGAGCGCAGTCGCTGGTCGCGCGCGAGAGGCCGCCGAGCTGCCCCCGCGTCGCGAGGGAGCGGATGAAGACGCCGGTGTCGAGCGCGTGATCCTGCATGCGGATCCGGTCGCCGAGGATGGCGCCGCCCGTGAACGGGCTCGTCGGGTCGACAGCGAGGACGCCGACCGTCTTGTTCAGGCTTCGGAGATGGGCGATCAGCCGATCGACGAGCGTGCTTTTGCCCGCGCCCGGGTTTCCGGTGATCCCGACCAGCTGCGCGCGGCCGGTCTTCGGAAAGAGTGCCCGCAACTCCGCCTCGGCTGCGGGCTGGGCATCGTCGATGAGCCGCATGAGACGCGCCGCCGCGCGCACCTCACCGCGAAGGACGCCGTCCGCGAGTCCCACGCTCACCCCGCGAGAAGCTCACGGGCGATGACGAGACGCTGGATCTCGCTCGTGCCCTCGCCGATGGTGCACAGCTTCACGTCGCGGTAGATGCGCTCGACCAGGAACTCGCGCGTGTATCCGTAGCCGCCGTGGATCTGGACTCCGTGCGCGGCGGCCCTGCAGGCGGCTTCGCTGGCGAAGAGCTTCGCCATCGCGGCTTCCGTCGTGTACGGCTTTCCCGCGTCGCAGAGCACCGCGGCGCGCTGCACGAGAAGCCGCGCGGCGTCCATCTCGGTCGCCATGTCCGCCATCATGAAGCGCAGGGCCTGGAAGTCGGAGATCGGCTTGCCGAACGCCTTGCGCTCCTTCGCGTACTCGATCGACTCCTCGAGCGCGCCGCGCCCCAGCCCGACGCTCAGCGCGCCGATGGTGATCCGGCCCTTGTCGAGAATCGCCAGCGTATCCACGAACCCGCGATCGACTTCGCCGATCCGGTGGTCGTCGGGAACCACCACGTCCTCCATCACCAGCTCCGCGGTGTCGGAGGAGCGCATTCCGAGCTTCCCGTGCAGCGGCCGCTGGGAGAAACCCTTCATGCTCTTCTCGAGCAGGAAGGCGGTGATCCCCTTCTGCTTCTTCTCGGGGCTGGTGAGGGCGAGGACGACGAACACCTCGCCCACCGTGCCCTGGGTGATGAACATCTTGCTGCCGTTCAGCACCCAGGAATGGCCGCGGCGCACGGCGGTGGAGCGCAGTCCAGCCGCATCGGACCCGCTCCCGGGCTCGGTGAGCCCCCAGGCGGCGAGCTTGCGGCCCGAGGCGATCTCGGGGATGTAGCGCCGCCGCAGCTCCTCGCTCCCGAAGCGGAGCAGGTGGGAGGTGCCGAGCCCGTTGTGGGAGGCGACCGTCAGGGCGAGCGATCCGTCCCAGCGGGCGATCTCCTCGACGACCATGGCGATCGACACCGTGTCGAGCGCGGATCCACCGAGCTCCTCGGGGACGGCCATCCCGAGAAGACCGAGCTCGCCGAGCTGCGAGACGACCTCGCGCGGGAAGCGCTCGTCCTTGTCCCACTCCTGGGCGTGCGGCTTCACCTCGCGGATGCAGAAGTCGCGCACCATGGCGACGAGCTTGCGCTGGCTCTCGGTCGGCTCGAAGTTCATCAAGAAACCATCTCCATCGCCGCGAAAAGGTAAGCGGGTTTATACCCGAGGGCCCCGCGCCTGCGAAGGGAAAGCGCGGCGGAAGGCCCAGATCGCAGAACCCGCGAGGACCGCGCAGCGGATCGCGACGTCTGGAATGAAGACCTCCCGGTAAAACCATGTCGCCTGTGCGTAATCGCCCGCGGCGGAGAGGTGCAAGAGGCCGAAGGCGGCGATGTAGTCGATCACCGCGGCACCCGATGCCGCGGCCGCGATCCAGGCGGGCGCCCCCGCGAGCGCGAGCACGGCGAAGATCCAGAGCCAGTATTGCGGCGACCAGACCCGGGTGAAGAAGAAGAACACGAGCATGACCGCGGCGATCGGGGCCCGGACGCGCAGCCCGCGGCGCGAAAGCGCGAACACCAGGAAGCAGACGAGAACGGAGGCGGCGAGCAGCCCGCTCGCGAGCGGGATTGCGTCGCGCTTGCCCGCGCCGAACAGCGTGTAGAGCGACGGCTCGTTGTCGCGCCCCGAGTTGTACTCGAAGAACCAGAGCCAGTTGCGGCGGGCGAGGATCGCGAAGGGCGCGTTGACGAGAGCGGCGATCCCGAGGGCGAGGGCGGCCGGCGCGATCGCGCGGCGCGGCTCTTCGCGGACGAGGAGCGCGCCGAGGGCGAGCCCGGGAAACACTTTCGTGCAGGCGCCTACCGCAAGCGCTGCAGCTCCCGCAAGGCGCCTTTGCCGGAGCCACCAGACGATCCCGAGAGTCATTGGAAAGATCGCGAACAGATCCCAGTTCAGCCCGGCGTACAGCGTGAGCGCGGGCGTGGCCGCGAATGCCCAGGGCTGCGT
>JBJMQD010000058.1:0-7030 GCA_045802855.1 Myxococcales bacterium
CGGGATGCTCAACCCCGGCTGCGCGGCCGCGAGCAGCGGCGGGGCTCCGTCGCTCGCATCGAGCACATCGATGGCGTGCAACTCCAGGTTCAGGTGCCCGGAGGCCGCCGCGGCTCGCACGAGCGCGGCGCCCAAGCTCGCCGGAACGGCCGCGAGGACGGTACCGATCACCGGGGCGCGCAAGAGCGGCAGCGTGGCGACGGGCAGCTCTCGAATGCCCGACCGCCAGTGGGCCGAGCGCGGCGCGAAGAGCTGCCCGGGCGATCCGAGGATGCTTTCGCTGCGCCGCCCGCGAGAAGCGTAGAGCGCTAGCGCGAACGCCTTCGCGGCGTAGTACGCGGGCGACGGAAGGAGCGAGCTGTCGTAGGCGTATCCGCGGCGCGTGAGCGCGTCGAGAAGCTCGGGGGAAAGCGTGTAGCCTGGCGCCCGGAAACCGCGAGGCGGAGCGCCGCATGCGGCTCGGATCGCCTCCTCGGCGAGGGTGAGATCGAGCTCCATCGCCGCCCTTCCGAGCCGAGAGAGCGCGTAATCGTGAGCGTGCGAGTGCGAGCCGATCTCGTGGCCCGCCCGCGCCGCCGCGGCGACGGAGGCCGCGGCGTACGGAAGCTTCAGATCGCTCCCGATGACGAAGAACGTGGCCTGGATGCCGAGCCCCGCGAAGAGCTCGCAAAACCGTGCGGTGGCGACCTCGGGAACCGCGCGCAGCGCCCGCTCGTCGAGCATCGAAGGGTCGATCCCGTGGATCGCCGAGTAACAGGCGAGTCCGTCGAGATCGACCGAGACGCTCGCGATCACGGGCTGCGGCGGCTCTCTTCCTGCAGGTAGTACACCTCGTCGCGGATGGTCTCGACGTCCGGGGCGTCGGGGCGCAGCACCAGGTACTTGCGGAACTGCTCGATCGCAGGCTGGCGCTTGCCGTCGTCCTTGTACAGATACCCGAGCTCGCGGTGCGCGACCCAGTCCTTCGCGTCCACCTTCTCCGCGGAGAGCAGCGCCTCGATCGCCTTGTTCTTGCAGCCCGCGCAGCCCTTGTCCTTGTAGGCGATGGCGAGCTTGCTCCAGACGCCGGGCTGCGACGGATCCTGCGCGAGCGACCTCTGGTAGCTGGCGATGGCGCCGTCGAGATCGCCCGCCTGCTGCTGGGCGTCCGCCGCCTCGCTGAGAAGCCTGGTGCGCTTCGGATCGAGAGTCACTCCGGCCTGGAAGGCCTTCACCGCCTCGAGGAAGCGATTCTCGATGACGAGGTTGCGGCCCAGGTGCTCGTACGCGTCCACATCCTTGGAATCGATCGCGATCGTCTTGCGGAAGCTCTCCACCGCGTTCTGGATCTGCTGCGCCCGCTCGTAGAGGAGGCCGAGATTGTAGACGTACTCGCTGTTCTCGGGCGAAACCTCCACCGCCTTCTGCATGTTGTCGAGCGCCTCGGCTAGCTTTCCTTCGCCGGCGAGGGCGCGGGCGAGATAGAAGACCGCCTCGCCATTGCTCGGGTCGGAGAGCCGCGCCTGGCGCAGCTCGTTCTCGCCCTTCTGGAAGTCGCCGTGATCGACGTACGCGGCGCCCAGCCGGCTGCGGAAGCGGGCGTCCTTGTCGTTGAGCTGGACTGCCTTCTGCAGCGATTCGATCGCGCCCGGCAGATCGCCAAGCCGGCGCCGCAGCGACCCGTACTCGTAGTGGAGCACCGCATCGCTGTCGACCTGGCGCAGCGCCGCCTCCAGCTCCGTCTTCGCGGAGGGAAGGTCGCCGAGGGCCGAATAGGCGCGGCCGAGACCGCCGTGGGCCTGCGGATCCGTCGGATCCATCTGCAGGGCGCGGGTGAATGCTTCCTTTGCCTGAGTGAAGGCTTCCTTCGCCTGCGCGGCGGCATCTTCCTTCGCCTGCGCGGCGGCTTCCTTCTGCGCCGGGACTGCGCCGAGGGCGAGGGCAAGCTCCCCGATGGCCACCTCTTCCGAGAGCGTGCGGTCCTTCGCGGCGAGCGCGGTGTCGAACTTGGCCTTGGCCTCGGTCTTCTTGCTGGCCCGGAGCAGGACCATTCCCTGGGCCACGATCGCCTCGACCGATCCCGGCTTCTTGGCGAGCGCGTCCTGGTACGCCTTGGTCGCGTCGAGCGGCTTCGCGAACGCCTCGAAGGCCTGGCCCTTGAGATAATAGAGGTGCGCGTTCTGCGGATCCTTCTTGATCGCCTCGTCGATCCGCTTGTCCGCGTCGTACGGATGGTTCAGGCCGAGATCGGCCGCAGCCAGATCGCCGAGGTACGTCCCGTTCGCCGCGTCGAGCGAGACCGCCGACTCGAGCTGCTTATGGGCCTTCTCGAAATCGTGCCGCTGGAGGAGGAAGGCGCCGTACGCGGCGTGGATCTCCGCCGACCCGGGGTCGAGCTGCACGGCGCGCTCGAACGACACCTCCGCTTCCTTCGTGTCGTGCCGGGCAAGGAAAAGCTTCGCGCGCAGCATCCTCGCCCGCGCTTCCTCGCCGGCGTCGAGCTTTTTCGGCTCGGTGGCGGCAAGAGCGAGCGCCTTGTCGAGGAACTGTCCGGCCGCGGCCGCGTCGCCTGCCTTTAGCTTCAGATCTGCAAGCTCGATGAGCGCGGCGCCGTCGTCCGGATTCGCGGCCAGCGCCTTCTCGAAGTACTGGGCGGCGTCGGGAGTGTTGCGCTGCTTGGCGATCGTGCCGCGCAGGACGAGGAGCTTCGGCAAGGGATGGGCCTTGATCGCGCCGTCCAGCACTTGCGACGCGCGGACCAGATCGCCGGTCCGCGAGAGCGCGAGGGCGTAGAGCCACGAGGACTCGACGTCCCGGCCTTCGAGAGGAGCGAGGAGCTGGCGGGCCTTGACCGGATCGCTGCCGGCAAGCGCGTAGGCGCCGCGGGCGCGATCGCGAGAAGCGCCGGAGCCCTTGATCTTGTCGACGAGGACCTTGGCACGGTCCCAGTCGGCGCCGCTCTGGCCATGGTTGAGCTTCAGCTCGCTCGCGCAGAGGACGAAGAAAGCGCGAGCCTCGTCGTCCTCGGGAGCGCTGGCGAGAAGCTGGGCGGCGGTGGCGAGAGCCTCGCGGTCGGAGAGGAACGTCCCCCGGCCGAGCTTCTCTTCCGCCTTCTGCATCGCCTGGCTGATGGCGCCGCCGCCACCATGACCGCGCTTGAGGAGCTTGCCGGTCCAGAAGTAGCCGGCGGGCGTCGAGCCGGCGCGGATGCCGAAATAGAACACCGTTGCGACGGCGATTGCCGAAACCGTTCCGATCACCAGGACCGGGTTGCGGAACACGGCCCCGAATTTCGGGAAGGCAGCCTTGGGCTTCGCCTTTCCTTCGGCGGCCTCGGCCTCCCACTTCGCGGCGGGACGGAGCGCCGGAGGAGCGCGGGGTGCGATGACCGGCGGCACGCGGGTCCGGCCGGTCCGCGGAGGCTCGTCGATCTCCAGCGAGTCGTGATTTGCAGCGGCCATCGCCGGCGCAGGCGTGGCGACCCGCTCAGGCTCCGGCGTCGGCAGGCGGAAATCGTCCTCGGGCGGTGCTTCCGTCCGCGAAGAAGCCGGCGACGACGAGACGGGCGTCGGGCGGGCAAGCTCGAAATCGAGCCCGGAGGGATCCGGAATGTGCCCCTCCTGCGGGCTCGCGAAGTCCAGCGGATCGAGACCTGGCTTCGGAGCGAGCGCCGTGTCGTCCACCCCCACCTTTGGAGTGAGCGCCGTGTCGTCGTCGTCCGAGGCGACCTTCGGAGCGAGCGCGGTATCCTCGTCCGGGAGCTTGAACGCGGCCCGCGGCGTCGGGCGTCGCGGCGCAACGGACGCGGGAGTCGCGGCGGGCGCCGGAAAGTCGAGATCGGGGAGCAGATCGTTCTGCACGGGGGTCGCGGCCCGGCGGACCGGCGCAGGAGTCGCGCGGACGGGAGCGCCCATTTCCGGGCCGTCGATGTCGAGACCAGGTAGCGGCAGCGCACCCTCGTGCGATGCGCTCTGTACCGGCGGCGCCTCAGGTACCTGCGGCGCGGGCGCGGGCGTGTTCGACCACAGCATCGGCGCGGACGTCTCGTTCTGGGCTCCAGGAAGCGGAACCTGCTCGCCGTGCTCCGGCGTCAGCGACGGTTGCGCGACTGGCGTGGGCGTCCGCGACGGTTGCGGGACTGGCGCGGGCGTCCGCGACCGCTGTACAGGCGGGGCAGGCGCCGGCGTCTCGTCCTTACGGGCTCCCGGCAAGGCGACCGGCCCGCCCTTCGGGGCCGGAGTCTGCGACCGGCGGGCCGGCGCAGGCTCGAAGTCCGGCATTTCAGGCAACTCGATAGCGGGTATTTCGCGCCTCGTCGAGGGAGGCGTGGCCAGCGGCGCGTCGAGCCCGGGCAGCGGAATCGCGTCGTCGATCTGCTCCGTGGGAGTCTCTTCCGACGGCGGCGGCACGAGGGCGGCCTGCTTCTGGATCGCGGGCTGCTTCTGGATCGCCGTCTGCGTTGCCGGCCTTTTCGCGACCGGAACGGGTTTCTGCGCAGGCTGCGTGCCGGGAAGCGGAATCACCGTCGCGGACGTCGCGCGCGGAGCAGCGGCGACCGAAGCCGGCGGCTTCTGCTGCGTTCCCGGGAGGGCGATCACCGGGCCGCTGCTCGTCTTCGGGGACTGCGCCGCCATCGCGGGCTGCGTCTTGCGCGGGGCGGCGGGGGCGCCGTCCTTGGGCTTCGCCGTCCCCGGAAGCGGCACTTTCGCGGGCAATGTGCGCGCCATCCTCGAGCCGTCTTCCGGCCGGTGGACGGTGAAGCCGGACTTGCACTTGGGACACTTGATCGACAGACCCGCGGGCGGCACACGGCCGTCGTCGAGCTCGTAGACCGCGGGACAGTGGGGACACTGGATTCGCATCGTTTCGAAGGGCCCTTTTCCGGAGAACTGACGGTAACATCCCGATCACTCCGCCAGCAACGGAAGCATCACGTCCACAACGCGGAAAATCGGCGGGTTTTCGGTAGACAGCCCGGCGTCCCACGGAGAGGATGTGAGCACCTGTGACCGGGGGTCCCACAGTGATCGTCGGCGGGGGACTCTCGGGGCTCGCCTGCTCGCGCGAGCTGCGCACACCCTCGATCCTGATCGAAGCCGCCGATCGGGTCGGCGGTCTCGTGCGAACGGACCTTACGCAGGGATTCCTGTTCGACTGGGCCGGGCACTGGCTGCACTTGCGCGATGCGGAGATCCAGCGCCTCGTCGAGGAGCGGTGGCTGTGCGGCAATCTGCTACGCGTCGAACGCCGGGCCCGGATCTACAGCGAAGGGAGATGGACGGACTTTCCCTACCAGCACCACCTGCACGGCCTTCCGGCGGAAACGATCCGGGAGTGCCTGGTCGGGTACGTTCGCGCCACCATCGGAGAAGAAGGCCGCGCTCTGCGCGAACGGCCCTTGCGCAATGCCGCGGAGTTCATCGATCGGCACCTCGGCGAGGGATTCGCGCGTCACTTCCTCACGCCGTACAACGAGAAGCTCTATGGCGTCCGGTGCACTGAGCTTTCTCCCGAATGGGGCGGGCGGTTCATTCCCCGGCCTTCGCTCGACGAGGTGGTCCGGGGCGCGCTCGGCCTTTCCCAGCCCGCCGCAGGGTACAACACGACCTTCCTGTACCCTCGCGAAGGCGGAATCGAGTCGCTCTCCCGCGCCGTGGCAAAGGATGCGACCTCCCAGATCCGGGTCAAGACGCGCGTCGTCGCGCTCGATCTTTTGCGGCACAGGGCGCGACTGTCGAGCGGTGAGGAGATCGCGTACGCGGCCCTCGTCTATACCGCGCCCCTCTCGACCGTCGCCGCGCTGGTGAGGGCGGCGGGGCCCGCACCGCTCGTGGCGGCCGCGGAAAAGCTCCGGTTCGTGAGCGTCACCACGGTCGAGATCGGCGCCGACGAAACGGGCGGCGAGCGCTTCCAGTGGGCCTACTTCCCCGAGCAGCGGTATCCGTTCTACCGGATCGGTTCGCCTTCCGAGGTGAATCCGCTCCTCGCGCCGCCCGGCACCCGCAGCTTCGCCGTCGAGTTCTCGCACCGGGGGCCGGTCGATCCGGAGGCGCTCGTCGAGCAGGCCGTCGCGGCGCTCTGCGAGATGGGGCTCGCCGAGCGCGCCGGCATCCGGGTCGCGCGCGCCCGCACCATACCGGTCGCCTACGTCCTCTTCGATCACGATCACGCCGCCGCGCGGGACGAGGTGATCGCGGAGTTGCGCAGGCACGACGTGCTCGTCGCCGGCCGCTACGGAAGATGGGAGTACAGCTCGATGGAGGACGCGCTTCTTTCCGGGCGCGATGCCGCGCGGGCCCTCTCCGGATGAACGTTCCCGCGCTGTCGATCGTCATCCCCGTCTACAACGAGGCGAAGATCGTGCGGGCCGCCTGCGAGGAGCTTTGCGGCCGGCTCGACACTCTCGGCTGGGACTACGAGATCATTTTCGCGGAGAACGGATCGCGCGACGAGACGCTCTCGATTCTCGAAGCCCTGTCTCGCGACAGACCGCGGGTCCGCTACCTGCACGAAAGCGAGGCGAACTACGGGCGGGCGCTCAAGCGCGGCATCCTGGAGGCGCGCGGAGGGCAGGTGATCTGCGACGAGATCGATCTTTGCGACGTTTCCTTCTACCAGCGCGCGCTCCCCCTGCTCGCCGACGGAGCCGACCTGGTGGTCGGGTCGAAGGCGATGAAGGGAGCGGACGACGCGCGCCCGTTCGTGCGGCGGGCGGCGACGCGCATCGTCACCACTTTGCTGAGAATCGCGACGGGCTTTCGCGGGACGGACACGCACGGGGTGAAGGCTTTCGTCGCGGATCGAATCGTTCCGGTAGCGCGGTCGTGCCGGGTCGAGCGGGACCTCTTCGCGAGCGAGCTCGTCATCCGGGCGCAGCGGATGGGGAGGGAGGTCAGGGAGATCCCCATCGCGCTCCGGGAAAAGCGGCCACCGGGAGTGCACCTGCTGCGGAGGGTGCCGCGGGTGTTGAAGGGGATGGTGCAGCTTGGGTGGGCGATTCGGAGGGGGCGGTAAGAGCCGTTCTGGTTCTGGTTCTCGTGCTCGTGCTGGT
>JBJMQD010000071.1:0-19298 GCA_045802855.1 Myxococcales bacterium
GCTACGGCGAGCTCATCGAACCGTACGAGCCGCCTGGAAAAAAGACCCAGAAGGTGAAGTCCGAAGACAAGAAGAAGGAGAAGTCAGGCTGAAAAGCACCCGGCGGCGCCGCGCTAGTTACCGTCGCGCGGTCCGCTCCACGTCCTCCACCGTCCGGGGGATCGCGGCGGTCAGGTTCTCGTGGCCGCCCTCCGTCACCAGGATGTCGTCCTCGATGCGGATCCCGATCCCGCGTAGCTGCGCCGGCGCCTTCTCGTCGTCGGGCGCCACGTACAGCCCTGGCTCGACGGTGAACACCATCCCGGACTCGAGCTTTCTCGGCGCCCCGGTCTCGTCCCGGTAGTTGCCCGCATCGTGCACGTCGAGGCCCAGCCAGTGGCTGGTCCTATGCATGTAGTAGCGGCGGAACGCTCCTTCCTTGACGAGCTTTTCAACGTCGCCCTCGAGAAGCCCGAGCTTCACCATTCCCGCGGTGAGGTGGCGGACGGCGCGGTCGTGCAGCTCGTCGATGGTGATGCCGGGGCGGGTGTTCGCGATCGCCTGGTCGGCGGCCCCGAGGACCAGCTCGTAGGCGGCCCGCTGCGGATCGCTGAACCGCCCGCCGGCGGGGAAGGTGCGGGTCACATCGGCCGTGTAGAGGTCCACCTCGCCGCCCGCGTCGACGAGGACGAGATCTCCCTCGCGCACCGGATCCGAATTCTCGTTGTAGTGGAGCACGGTCGCGTTCGCGCCGGCCGCGACGATCGGGTAGTAGCCCCATCCCCGCCCGCCGCCGCCGCGGAACTCGCGTTCGAGCGCCGCCTGCACCTCGTACTCGTGCGCCCCTGGACGACCCGTCTGCATCGCGGCGACGTGCGCTCGCCGGGTGATCTCCACGGCCTTGCGCAGCGCGGCCATCTCCTCCGGTCGCTTGCGCAGCCTGAGCTCGTGCACGATCTGGCCGGGATCCTCGAGGCGTGCAGGCGCCGCCGCCCCCGCTCGGCCGCGCATCCGCAAGGTCTGCAGGATGCGGGCGATGCGCGCGTCGAACGCCGGATCGACTCCGCCGAGCCGGTAGAACAGGGTCGCCTTTCCCCCGATCAGCTCGAAGAGCTCCTTTTCGAGCGCGTCCACGGTGAACGCGGCGTCCGCCCCGAACGCCACTTTGGCGCCCTCCACGCCGGACCGCCGCCCGTTCCAGATCTCTTTCTCCCTGTCGCGCGGGCGGACGAAGAGGGTGAACGGCTTGTCGCCGGTCGAGAGCACGGCCACGGTCTCGGGCTCCTCGAACCCCGTCAGCCAGAACAGGTCGCTGTCGGCGCGATAGGGATGCTCGACGTCGTGATTCCGCACGGCGACCGGGGTCGACGGGAACACCGCCACCGAGGGACCGGGCGCGATCTCGGCCATCCTGCGCAGCACCAGGGCGCGGCGGGAGGCGAATACTTCGGGTGGAAAGGGCGGGGCGAGTGCCATGGGACCGTCAGGGATGCAATACGCATCTCTGGAGCGCAAGCGATCCTGCGGCCCGAGGTGTAGTAAACGGGGTCCCTCTTCTCAGTTCCCGAAGGAGCAATTCATGGCCGAGCAGAAGGGTCTATCGACGGAAGCGGAGGTCAAGGCGGCGCTCGAGGAGCTGCCCGGCTGGAAGCGCGACGGAAAGGCGATCGTCCGCACGTACGACCTGAAAGGGTTCAAGTCCGCGATGGCCTTCACGGGTACGGTGGGCGAGCTAGCGGATCGAGCCGATCACCATCCCGACATCCTCATCCAGTACTCGAAGGTCACCGTCACCCTGACGAGCCACGACAAGAACGGCGTCACCGACCGCGATCTCCGCCTCGCCCGGCAGATCGAGGCGGCCGCGAAGGACCAGCTCGCTTGAACCCGAAGTGGCACGAGCTTTCCGACGAGGACCTCCTCGCCCAATGCGAAGTGCAGGCGCACCGGGCGAGCGGCCCGGGCGGCCAGCACCGGAACAAGTCGGAAACGGCGATCCGCCTCGTGCACGGCCCGAGCGGCGTCTCGGCGGAAGGCAAGGACGAGCGCTCGCGGACGCAGAACCTCGGCAAAGCCCTCGCCCGCCTCCGCGAGAAGCTCGAGCGGCGCGCCTACCGGCCACCGCCGCGGCGTCCCACCCGCCCGACCAAGGCATCGAAAAGGAAACGCGTCGAGGCGAAGCGCCGTCTCTCCGACAAGAAGCGCGACCGCACCGGCTGGGGGTGATCTCTACCGATGGCAACTTCACCCGAGGAAAAACCGTTCGGCACCGCCGACCCCGATCTCTCCCGCTGGGCGGAGCGGACCTTCGCACCCGAGGATCCGGTGCTCGCCGAGATCCGCGCCCGCAGCATCGCAGCCGGATTGCCCGCGATCGCCGTTGGAAGGATGGACGGCCTCCACCTCGAGGTCCTGGCCCGCATCGCGGGAGCGCGCAAGGCGGTCGAGATCGGGACCCTGGGTGGCTACAGTGGCGTTTGCCTCCTGCGCGGAATGGGCGACGGCGGAGTGCTCCACACCTTCGAGATCTCTGCCAAGCACGCCGAGGTCGCCCGCGATTCGTTCCGGAAGGCAGGAGTTCTCGGGCGGGTCCGCATCCACGTCGGCGCAGCGTTGGAGCTGCTCCCGCAGATCGAAGGCGAGGGACCGTTCGATCTCTGCTTCGTCGACGCCGACAAGACGGGCTATCCCGCCTATCTCGCCTGGGCGGAAAAAAATCTCCGCATCGGCGGCGTGATCGTCGGAGACAACGCCTTCGGCTTTGGCGGCGTCGTCAAGGACGACATCCCGGGGACCAACCGGGAAGGCATCCTCGCCATCCGCAAGTTCAACGAGGAGCTGGCCCATTCGGGCCGCTTCCGCGCCACCATGATCCCGACCTCCGAAGGCCTCGCCGTCGGGGTCCGGACCCGGTAGGAAAGTTTACTTTCTCGCCACCGAGGCGTCCGATTGCAGGACTTCCTCGGCACGCTTCTGCCGGTACTTCTCGAGCGCCCTGCGAAGCTCCGGCCGCGACGACCCGAGGATGGCGATGGCGAGGAGCGCCGCGTTCGCGGCCCCCGCCTTGCCGATGGCAAGGGTGCCGACCGGGATCCCCTTCGGCATCTGGCAGATGGAAAGGAGGGCGTCCATGCCGCCCAGCGTCGTGGAAGCGACCGGCACCCCGAGGACGGGAAGGACGGTCTTGGCCGCCACCACGCCCGGCAGGTGCGCCGCGCCCCCAGCGGCGGCGATCAAGACCTCGATGCCGCGCTGCTCGGCGGTCTGGGACCATTCCAGGACCTTCTCGGGCGTTCGATGCGCAGAAAGAATCCGGACTTCGTGCGGGATTCCGAATTCTTGCAAGACGTCGATTGCCGCCTGGAGGGTGTCCAGGTCCGTCTTGCTCCCCATGACGATGCCGACGACGGGCCGCTCAGCCATGCGGTCGGGTACCAAAGTACGCCAAGGTGGTCAAGGTATTCGGGAATCCGACAAATGCACACTTTTCGTCAAAGGGGTTGACGTAGATCCCCCTTCAGCGGGACTCTCCTTACTTCTGCCGGGGGGCAATTTGGAGCGCGATGTACTCGTGCGGGGTCTTTCCCTGCGCCTGCGTGAGCATGGCGCCGGAAATACCTGCATGCTCATTCACGGATGGCTCGACCATCGCGGGTCGTTCGACGCGCTCGGGCGGCTTCTGCCCGGTCGTACCGTCGCGTACGACCAGCGCGGCCACGGCGATTCGTCGTGGGCCGGGGCGGGCGCGTTCTACCATTTCGTGGATTACGTCGCGGACCTCGACGGCCTGATCGGCGCGCTCCAGATCTCCGGCCCTGTTCGCCTCGTCGGCCACTCCATGGGCGGCGCCGTGGCGCTCTTCTACGCCGCCGTCCGCCCGGAGCGGGTCGCCCACGTGACCTTGCTCGATGGCGCGCCTCTCGCCATCCACGCGCGCGAGGTGCCCGACCGGTTCACTGGCTGGCTCGACGATCTCGGGATGGATCGGCGCCGCCGCACCGTCGCGTCGGCCGAGGAGGCCCGCTCGCGGCTCCTGCGCAACAATCCCGGGCTTTCGCCCGGAGCGCTCGCCGTTCTGGCGGACCCGATCGGACCGGATAGCGAGCAGGGCTTTGCTTTGGCCTGGAAGTGGGACCCGCTGCTTCGCGCGCGGTCGCCGCTTCCGGTGACCGAAGACGTGACGCAGGAGCTTCTCGGGCGCGTTCGAGCGCCGGTGCTCCTGCTCCGGGCAAGAAACGGAATTTTGCCGGACGAACGCGCACTTCGCGATCGCTTCGCGCGCGTCGCGAAGCTAGACATCGAGACCATCGAGGACGCGGGTCACCACCTGCACCTCGACCGTCCCGATGCCGTCGCGGCGCGTATCCGCGAAGGCTGGGGGGGATTGCAATGAGGAACACTCAACACGGGAAAGGTGGACCCGGAGCAGCAGACGCTCCGGGCGGATCCGCCGACGCAGAGACCGAGGGCCTGTCGCGCTCGGCAGCGGAGACGGGTGTGCACGACGAGCATGACGACCAGACCTCGGCCGAATCGGACTCCGATCCGATCACCATGCCGATCGCTCCTGCCGCGCCCGCCTCGGACGTGCTCTCGGCGCTGAGCGCGCCCCTTCCGCCGCCCGTCGCCAAGGGGCAGCGGGTCGACGTCATCAGCATGCCGGCCGCCATCGCGAGCGTCTCCGAGACCGGCTGGACGGTGGGCGACCTTCCGCCGCCGCCGATCGCGCGGCGCGAGGAGTCCGGGCCGATCTCCGATCGCAACAGCAACCGGCTCGCGGTCGCCGCCGTTCCGCAGATCGCGGCGGAGGAGGCCACCCGCCCGTTCCCGAGCACCGAGGCGGAGCTGCGCGCCGAGCTGATGCGGGTCCGGACCGAAGCCGCGCAGGCGCTTTCCGCCGCGGAGGACCGGCTCACCGCCGCCGCGCGCGCGATGACCGCGCAGAAGGATTCCTCCCGGCGCGGCACGCTCGCCGATCAGGCCGAGCTGCAGAAGAAGGCGAACCGCCTCGCCGCCGAGCTTGCCGAGGCACGCGCCGAGCGCGACGAAGCCCAGTGCGAGCTCGAGGAGATGCGCGGCGAGATCGACGCCATCGACGCCGCCCGCGGCGTGCTCGAAGGGGCGATCGAGGCGCGGGACCTGCGGGGGCAGATCGCCGAGGCTCGCGCCGCCGCGCTCGAGCAGCGCGCCGCCGCCGCCGAAGCCGCTCTCCTCCGTTCGCGCGCGAACGCCGAGGCCCTCGAGCAGAGCCTCTCCGAGGCCCGCACGCAGAAGGACTCGCTCGAGTCCGGGCTCGCAACCGCGCGCAACGAGGCCACCGCCCTGCGCACCTCGCTGCGCAGCACGGAAGACGAGGTCGCGGCCACCCAGTCCGAGCTTGGCACCGCGCGTATGACGTTGCAGGGGGCGGAGACCGATCTGGCGGCCGCCCGGAGCGACGCCGCCGCCGTCCGCACCGCCCTGCGCGCCGCGGAGAACGAGCTCGCCTCCGCCGGCGGCGAGGCGGCTTCGCTGCGCGCCTCGCTGCGCACCGCGGAGAGCGATCTCGCCTCCGCCCGGGCGGAAGCGACGTCCGTTCGCGCCGTCCTGCAGGGAACCGAGAACGACCTCGCGGCCGCGCGCGCGGAGATCGGCGCGGTTCGCTCGACGCTCGGCGCCGTCGAGGAGGACCTGGCGGTCTCCCGCGCCGAGTCCACCTCGCTCCGGATCGCGCTCGAGAACCGGGAGAAGGCTCTCGCCTCCGCACGCAAGGAAGTGGGAGGCCTCGAGGAAATCCTCGCCTCGGCGCAGGCGGAAGCCCGCGCGGCGCAGGACGCGGTCATCGCAGCCGAGGGTCGCGGGGAAGGCATCCGCGCGGCGCTCGAGGCGGCGGTCGAGGAGTGCAAGGAGGTTCGCGCCGCGAACGAGCTCGCCATCGCCGAGCTGCTCGAGCTGCGCACGGCGCTCGACGAGTCCCGCCGCGAGACGAGCGACGCGCTCGTCAAGGCTGACGCGGCACAGCGCGAGGCCGACAAGGCCGTCATCGCGCTGCCGGTGGCGCGCATGGAGGCCGAAGAGGCCCGCTCGAACACCCGCGCCGCCCAGCAGCGGATCGAGGCGCTCGAGCGCGAGCTGAAGTCCGCCAAGGACGACTTCGGCAAGCTCGCCATCGAGGCCGAGGCGAGCGCCGTCTCCGAGGCCGCGCTGCGGGTGGAGCTGGCAGCGCTGTCCGAGGCGCAGAGCGCGTCGGGCGACGTCGCTCGCGAACGTGCCCGCGCGGAGGAGCAGGAGCGCCTGCGCGCCGAGGCGGAGCAGGGTCTCGCCCGCGAGCGTGCTCGCGCGGAGGAGCAGGGAAGGCTCCGCGCGCACTCCGCAGAGGAGCTGACCCGCGCGCATGCCCGGGCGGAGGAGCTGGAGCGGCTGCGCGCCGAGGGTGCCCAGGAGCTCGCGCGCGAGCGCGCCCGGGCCGAGGAGCAGGAGCGGCTGCAGAAGAAGGCGGGCGACGAGCTGACGCAGGTCGCCGCGGAGCTCGCGCGAGTCAAAGACGAGCTCGAGGCTGCTGGCGGCCGCGAGGCGGCGATGTCGGACGAGATCGAGGCTGCGCACCGCGATAGCGGTTCGCGGACCCTGCTCACCTCCGCGCTCGAGCGCGAGCGCTCGCTGCGCTCGGAGCTCGCCGCCGCCGTCGAACGGGCGGAAGCGGCGCAAAAGGAGATCGTCGCCGCGAAGGCAGAGCTCTCCAGCGAGGCCGAGAAGCTCGGCCAGATGCAGCGCAAGCTCGACGAGGCGACGGGCCGGGTGAAGGTCCAGGGGACGGGAGACATCACCGCCAAGCGCGCGGTCGCGGACAAGGACCTGCGCGCCGCGCGGGCGGAGCGGGATACCGCCGCGGAGCGGGCCGCGAAGGCCGAGGCGCGAGCAACCGAACTGCAGGCGATGCTTGACGGAATCGGGCGCGAGCGCGCCCAGCTCCGCTCCGAAGCCGGCGCCCTGCGGGCACGGGTCGAGTCGCTCACCTCGGCGGCGAATCGCGCCCGCTCGCTCATCGAGCTGACCGACGACCTGCACAGCGACACCGCGTTCGCGACCGTGGAGCGGAAATCCGAGCGCATCTTCACGCCTCGGCCCGCGCCAGCGGTAAGGAAAGCGACGGGACGGATCCCGACGCCGCCTCCGATGCCGCCCAAGGACGATGCCGCGGACGGTCCGGTGCCTCTGCCGGCGCCGACGCGCAAGCGCTGAGCGAAGTGTTAGTGTCCGGCGCCTCGCTCCAATACCGGGAGCGAGGCGCGGACATGCATCTCGGCATCTACATCCATTTTCCCTACTGCCTCTCGAAGTGCCCCTACTGCGACTTCGCCTCGCGCGCCGAGGCGGTGATCCCGCAGGAGCGGTACACGGAGGCGGTCCTCCGCGAGCTTCGCGCCCGCGCCGCGCAGTTCGCCGAACCTTCGCGCGAGGTCGTGTCGATCTATTTCGGCGGCGGAACGCCGTCGTTGTGGGACCCTTCGCAAGTCGGCCGCGTGCTCGCCGCCTGCCGCGATCTCTTCGACGTCCGCGAGGGCGCCGAGATCACGCTGGAGGCGAATCCCGGGACGACCGACGAGGGCCGCTTCACGGCGTTCCGGAAGCTGGGCGTGAACCGGCTGTCGATCGGGGTGCAGTCGTTCGCGGATTCGCAGCTTCTCGTCCTCGGTCGCAAGCACTCGGCATCCGAGGCCGAACGCGCCTTCCGCACCGCGCGGGCAGCCGGGTTCGACAATGTCTCGCTCGATCTCATCCACGGAGGTTCCGGCCACACCGTCGAGGCAGCGGCCCGCGATGCGGCTTCCGCCGTCGCGCTCGGTCCCGAGCACATCAGCGCCTACGCCCTGACGCTGACGGGGCTCGCCGAGGACGTCCCGATGGCGAAGGCGGTGCGCCGGGGAGAGGTCGTCCTGCCGTCGGACGACGAGCAAGCCGCGATGGGGGAGGCGGTCCGGAGCGAGCTCGCCCGGGGCGGATATGCCCGGTACGAGATCTCCAACTTCGCTCGCCCGGGCTTCGAGGCGGTGCACAATTCGCTCTACTGGCGCGGGGTCGAATACGTCGCCGCGGGCTGCGGCGCCTGCGGCTTCCTCCGCATACGCGAGGGCGCGATCCTCGCCCGCCGCTACATGAACGACCGCTCCCCCGAGCGCTATCTCGAGCGCGTCGAGGAGACGGGCCTCGGCGAGGCGAGCTTCGAGGAGGTCGACCGCGAGCAGCACCTGCGCGAGCGGATCTTCACCGGGCTGCGGTTGTCGGAGGGCATCGATCTCCGTGTCCTGGAGGAAGATCTGGAGTCCGCGATCTGCTCCCGCTTTGCCGGCGTGATCGACCGCCTCGTCCGCGAAGAGCTGGCGGTCCTGGAAGGGACGCACCTTCGCCTCACCGACCGCGGCCTCGATCTCCACAGCGAAGTCGCGGTGCGATTCTTCTGAGAGGACGTCCGGTGATGGCCGTTGTGCAAGCGAGCGGGTTTTTCGGTCCTCGCCCCTAGCGCGCCAGGGTCAGGTCCTGCGCTTCCGCGTCGTCGACCTTGCGGCACAGATCGGCGAACGCCGCGTAGCGTTCGGGGGCGATGCGCTGCTGCGGGATGTCGAGCTGCTCCTCGACGACCAGCGTCCCTTCCGATTCGCGGGCAGTCCAGGAGAAGTGTCCCTGCTCCGTCACCACCGCGATCGGCGCGGGATCGCCGCGCAGGTGCATGCCTTCGGGAAGCTTGATCCGGGTCACGAGCGCGATTCTTTCCGGCGAATCGACCAGCATCGGCACCGAGCGCTCCGCCTTTTCGATGAGCCTCCGCGACAGACGCGAGGCAAGGAGCGATCCCGGCACCACCAGCCGGTCGCCTTCGCGCCTCCCGACCTGTGCCCGGATGTCGTAATGGAGCGTCGCGGGGGTGCCGACCTGTCCCTCGCCCTCCGCGGAGAGCTTCACCAGCTCGACCCGCCGCAAGCCGCGGCCGAGCATCATCTCGATTGCCTGCTTGCGCTGCGCCTCGTCGATGCGCTCGAGGGCGTCCTTGAGGGCGGCGGAGTCGAAGCCGAGGTACGAGTCGGTGCCCTCGCCGGTCGCTCCCCCTTCGGGGTCCACCGTCAAGGAGAGCGTCAGCCGCCGCCCGCTTCCGGAGCTTCCCTCGCCAGAAGGCGTCCGGATCCGCTGCGGGTCCTCGCCGGGTTCCGGCACCACCCACGCGTCAGCGCCGCGGGCGAACGCCGGCAGCGAGTCGAACGGCGCCAGGCGGAACGACGGGTCGAGGAACGCTGGCCCGTCCGGAAGATCGATGCGCAACACCGAATACGAGTAGAGCTCGCCGCGCGGGAATCGATAAGGCGCGGGGTCCTGGTTGAAGGGCCTCACCAGGACGACGTGGGACGGTATCTTCGCCGAGGCGAGCGCCGCCTTGAGGACGACGAGCCGGTTCCCGCGGCCCTGGGCGAGGACGTGCGCGGAGCTGGTAGAGAAGTCGCTGCCCGTCGAGCGCCCCCGCACCGCGTCCGCGACGAGGCGCAGGATCTCCTGCGCGGTCTCGCGGGGCGTGCCCTTCGCGGCCCGGCGAGCCAGATCGTCCGTCGTGGTGCCCGGCCGCGCGCGCAAGAGAGCCCAGTCGGCGATGGAGCGGACCAATTCCGCCTGCCCCGCGCCGTACCCGATCTGCAGCCAGGGCATGATCTCGCTCTCGCCGGGCTGGTGCGGCTCCGCCTGCAAGGGAGGCACGTTGCGCACCGTCTTCTGGAACCGCTGCGTGTTGCCGTCCTTCTCGAAAGGCCCGACGGCGACATGGTGCGGGTCGACCTCCAGCGGCAGGTTGGCGGGCGCGCGCACCTCGTAGGTGCTCTCCAGCATCGGGGTCTCATCGTCCCGGAAGAAGAACGTACCCAGGGCGAGCCCAGCCAGATCGGGCCCGCGCGGAGCGATCCCGCGGAGGTAGTCGATCTCGACCGCATCGCCCACGGCCAGCCCGGGAAGGGTAGCGCCTTCCTTGTTCGGAATCGCTTCCGGCTCCAGGGTGCGGCCGTCCTGCTTGATGGTACGGAGGTGAAGGATCTGCGCGTCGGACGGGATCTGCGCCTCGCCGAACTTCGCCACCGCGCGCTTGTCGAGGACCCGCGCGATGGTGTGGATGCGCTCCACCGCGCCGCCATCGGGGTAGATCTCCACCGCTCCCTGATCGAGGAGCCTCACGGCGGAAGCGCCCTGCGGCACCCGGGCCGATTTGTCGCGCGCGAGGGCGAGGCCGTCGCGATCGGACCAGCCCAGCACCGGACTGCCGCGGGTGAGCGCGATCTGCCGGCGAAGCTGCAGATCGCCCGGCGACAGCTCCAGCGCCCGGACGCGGACGTCGGTTGCCGCCTCGTCTCGTCCGTTCGCCTCCAGGAGGCCCGCGAGCCGGCGGAGCGGCTCCGCGCTGCGCGGCGCGAGGGAGGCTGCCTTCTCCAGCGACGCCTTCGCCGCGTCGGCCTCGCCGCGCGACGCCTGCACCTCCGCGAGCGAAAACCATCGTGAAGGCTGCGCCGGCCGGGAGAGCGCCAGAGCCGTGAGGAGCTTCTCGCTCACGTCCAGACGGCGGCGTTCGCGGGAAAGCGAGGCGAGCGTCTGCGCTCCGTCGGGACAGCCGGCGAGACGCTCCGCGAACCGCTCCTGGTCGGCGAGCGATCCTTCCCGGCGCGCCATCTGGTAGACGAAAACGCGCGCGTCGCATCGACCCGGATCCTGCCGCATCGCCGTTTCCGCGCGCTGGCGAGCCGCCGCGGGATTTCCCTGCGCGTCCAGAAGCCGGGCGCGTGCGAGCAGGAGGCGCGAAGGGAGCCGCGGGGGAGCGCTGGCGCTCACCGGGGTCGCGCCCTCGGGGGCGCCCATCCGCAACGCGGCCTCCGCCTGGTCGAGCTCGCGGGCAGCGTCGTCATACCGCTCGGAATCGCGCTGCAGCGCGGCCGCGGTGAGCCGCGCGCGCAAGAGGAGCGGATCGCGGCGGGTCGCCTCCGCCAGATCGGACAGCGCCTGCGACCGGCCGAGGCGTTCCGGGACTTCCGGGTCGCGCAGCGCCTCCTGCGCGCGGACGAGCAGCGCGGGAGCGCCGGACGCCGTCGATGCGACGAAGCGGGCGACAGCGCCCCGGGACGCCGCGCGATCGTCGCCGGCGGTCGCTCGAACGAGGAGCCAGGCCGCGATCGGGTCGTCGGGATCGCCCCGCAACAGACCCTCCGCGTAGCCGCGCAGCGAGGCGCGGTCCTCCCAGGCAGCGCGCGCGACGCAGTTCGATCCCAGGCGGCAATCGCTCGCCGCGCGGAATCCCGACAGCTCCGCGGGCGCGGAATCCTCGAGGTCGGAGGACGCTCCGTCGCCGCGGGGCAGGGACACCCGGAATCGCGACCCCTCCGCGCGGCTCCAGCGCACGACGACTTCGTGGGGCCCCGGCGCGAGCGCGATGGGGACGGCCTGCGAGCGCGGCACTTCGCGGGGATAGGGCGTCCTCGAGAGCACGACCGTGCCGTCGATGCGCAGCTCCATCGCTCCCGCGCCTTCGACGAGGGCGAGGTAGTCGCCCCCGCGCGCCGCGACGACCCGGGTGGCGGCGTACGTCACCTCTCCGTCGCCGGGTTCAAGCTCGAGGCCGACGTCGCCGTCGGGAAACTCCAGGTTCCGCTCGAAGGTCGGTCCCGCGGGCCCTCGGGCGGGCGCGCGGGTGCGATTCGGCCCGTCCAGGGGAAGCTCGCGCGACAGATCGAAGAGGCGCAACGCCGCGAACGGTCCCGCGACGCGCCAGCTCTGCAGAGCCCCGAGCTTCGCCCAGCCGGCTGCTTCCGCCTTGCCGTCCTCCTCGACGCTCCGCGAGCCATGCACCCTCGCCGCCGACTCGCGTAGCAGCCGCGCGGCGCGAGGCGAGAGATCCTTCGGGGCGTTCCCCTCGAGTGCGAGGATGGCGTCGTCGACCTCGCGCGAATCTCCCTGGATCTCGAGCAGCCGGTTCGCCGCGTACTCCGCGAAAGGGGTGTGCGGAGCGGCGCGGACGGCGCGAGACCAGGCGGCTTCCGCCTCGCGGGTCTCGAGGCGGTCCTCGAGGATGTCGCCGAGCGCGCAGAGGGCCAGCGCGGCCGCTTCGCCCTGGCCGTCGCCGGCCTTGCGCAAGAGCGGCTCGGCTGCCGCGACGTCCGAAGCGATGAGGTAGTGCAACACCCCGGCTTGCGCCGCTGGCATCGGACCTGACGACGCTGCCGCGTTGGCGCTCCGCAGCCGGGCGGCCGGGTCCAGTCGCGGCTCCGCGTCGGGCCGTGACGTGCGCGCGCAGGCCAATCCGCACAGGGTCGCCGCGAAGACCGCGGAGACCCGGCGCAAAGCTAGCGACCTGCCGCGGCGGGAGAGCCTCCGCCCAGCGACGCCGTGACGGGACGGGGCGACACTTCGACGCGGCGAGCGACGGCGGCATCGAGGCGGGAGAGAAACGAGCGGAACGAGGAATACTGTTCCGGAGCGACCTGCCCGCCGCGGAGCTCGATCTCGAGCCGCGCCGTCACCTTGCCGCCGTCCTTCGCATAGTGGAGCGAGTAGCGCCCGTGCGGCCCGGTTTCCTGGCTGTCCTCGGGGAGCACCGCGCTCCAGCCCGAAGGCAGATCGATCTCCGCTCCGACCGTGAAGCTATGGGCCGACGGCAGCCGCTGCGGGAGCGTCCGGCGCGAGAGCTGCGCGTACGACTCGACGTAGCTTCGCTGCTGGCCGAACGGAGCGAAGCGCAGGCCCGCTCCCGAGCTGGAAGCGTAGCCGGTCACCCGGCCGCGGAACTTGGCGACGAAAGCGCTCTCGATGTCGTGCGGATCCGAGACTTCGACGGAGGTCACCTTCACGCCCGGATAGACCGTGCGGGAAAGCTGCTCCTCGGCCCGGTGGCTCCGCTCGTCGGGCGACTCGAACGTGCGGCGGAGCTCCGCGGTGAAGGGGCCGCTCGTCCGGGCCGTGAGATCGATCGACGCGCTGCCGTCCGCCTCCAGGGCGACGCGCACGCGGGTCTCGTCGAAGTTGTCGGAGGCCTTCCCCTCGGGCACGCGGCGCAGCTTCGCTCCCTTGCCGTCCGGCTCGATCACGAGCGCATCGGCGCCGCGATCGTCGCCGGGCAGCTCGCGGGAGCCGTGGAACTCGGCGGTGCCGTCCAGGTACAGGTCGTACTTCGGCACGTAGAGGATGGCGTGGTCGAAGATGGCGAGCGACGCCGGACCGCGATCGAGATTGCCCATCCGCCGGGTGCGCAGGAGCACCAGCCGCGAGTCGATGCCGATCGACTCCAGCATGGCGTGCATGAGGGACGCCTTGTCCTTGCAGTCGCCGAAGCGGCGGCTGAGGATGGTCTCGACCGGGTACGGCTTGAAGGAGTGGATGCCGAACTCGAGCGCGACGTAACGGGTATTCGAGACGACGTAGTCGTAGACGCCGCGGATGCGCGAAGCCTCGTCCGGCCCCGCGTTGCGGATCGCTTCCTGGGCCGCCGCGCGGATCTCGTCCGTCACCTTCAGCTGGTCCTTCACGAGGCCCCAGTAGAAGCGCGAGACGTCATCCCAGTTCGCGTACGTCGAGACGTGCACGTAGGCGTAGAGATCGCTCGACCCGGGCATGGAAGGCTCGGCGGAAAGGCGCGGTACGTCGCGGGCGGCGAAGCGCTGGAAGGTGCCGCCGTCAGGAAGCTTCCCTTCGGTGTGCACGAGGCCCGGAAGCGGCGAGGCGCTCACGTAGAAGGTGCGTCCCGGGGGCCCGAGGAGGACGTACTCCGAGACGTGTCGCCGGGCCGAGCCCTGCAGGTAGGCGAAGTCGCCGAAGTAGTCGGCGAAGAAGTTCGACCCCGAGTCATCGATGCGGGTCACGAGCTCGAGCGCGTCGCCGGGCTCGAGCTGCGGGAACCCGACCACCCGGTTGCGCAGGTCGTAATACATCGCGTACCAGGGCTCGCTCACGTTGCGCTCACCCTCGCTGCGCGCCTCGATGACGGTGCCGTCCTTGCGCAGGATGCGAGCGCGCTCGACGCGGACCACCTGACGGTCGGGCGAGTACGACAACGACTGCCAGCGCGCCTGGTCGACGCCGCGGGAGGTGAGAGCGCGGATGACGAGCTGGTGGGTGCGCGAGGAGAGGCCGTTCGGGAACACCCGGGTCACGGTCACGTCGGCGAGGACGTCGAGATCGTCGCCGGTCGCGGCGGCGGACTCCTTGGCGAGCGCCGCGGCGTCCTGCAGGTACGGCGTCGCGTACTGCTCCTCGGGGCGCATGCTGCGCATCAGCTCGCGCAGCCCGGGGTTCTGCGGACGGAGCGACAGCGAGCGGGTGAACGCGGCGAGCGCGCCCGTCTCGTCGCCGGTGCGAAGCTTGTGGCGGCCGAGCGCCTCGCGGACGTCGGGATCGTCAGGGGCGAGATCGAGCGTCTGGGCGTAGGCCTTGTCCGCCTCGAGCTTGCGGCCGTTTTCCGAGAGCAGCTCCGCGGCGCGCAGCCGCGGGCCGAAAGCCGACGGATCGAGAGCGACCGCGTCGCCGATGAGCGCAAGCGCACCGTCGAGATCGCCGCGGTCGAGGAGGAGCCCTGTCAGTTCGGAACGCGCCTCGACGTCGTCGAAGCGGAGCTGGAGCGCGGCGCGCAGGTCCGCCTCGGCCAGCGCGGCGCGGCCGGTGCGGCGGTGCGCGGCGGCCGCGGCCTTCTGGGCGCGGGCGAGCCGCGGATTGCGCTCGGCGACGGAGAGCCGAACGTTCGCGGACCGGGCGGTCAGGCCGACGGCGTCGTAGGCGCGGGACAGCGCGAGCGCGGCCTCCGCGGAGGTCGGGTCCGCCTCTTGCGCCTTCTGGGCGAGCGAGATCGCGCCCCAGCCGTCGTTCTTCTCCAGGCGCAGCCCGGAGAGAGCGCAGAGTACGGCGACGTTGCGCGGCGCGCGCTCGAGAGCCCGCTCCAGCGCGGCGCGACGGCGGTTCGCGTCGCGATCCTCGTAGCGCGCGAGCCGCAGCTCGATCTCGGGATCGCCCGGGGCCGCATCGGAGGCGCGTTCCATCGCATGCAGGGCGAGGCGATCGCCCTCGTCGTCCGGCCGCCTTGCGGCGAGGAGGATGGCGAGGTCTTCCTGGGCGCGGGCGTTCTTCGGGTCCTTGCGAGCGGTCTCGCGCAGCTCATCGATGGCCTTGCGTACGCGAGGGAGCGCCGGGATCTTGGCGGGCGTCTCCCGCGGAAGCGCGAGGGCCACGTCGGCGGAGGGAACGCGGGCGGACGCGGCGAGCGAGGAGAGCGGCTCGTCCTTGGCGTCGCAGAGGCGCAGCGAGAACCCGAGCCGGCCCGTGGAGTGAGCGATCTTGATGAGGACGAGGTTTTCGCCCGCGGAGAGCCGCGCCGCGAAGGCGCTCTGATCGAACCGCGAGGGATGGAGCGCCGGATCCTGGTGGACGAGACGTCCGGAGACCCACACCTTGCTCGCGCCGCTCGCGCCGAGGTGGAAGACGACCGCGCGGGGGCGGTCCGAACGGATCACGGTCGCGGCGTAGACGGCGACGTTCTGGTCCGGCGAAATGGCGCGCGAGAGGCTGACGAACCCGAGCGGGAACGTGCTCGGAGAGAGCTCGCGCCAGCCGACCTCGTGCTCCTTGCCCGGATAGCGCTTGGTGGCGACGTAGCCGTCGCTCTCGGGCGCGTAGGCGGTGGAGAAGCCCGCCCGGCCTTCGTTCTCGAACGGACCGATGACGCTGAAGGCGCGGATGGGAGCGGCCTTGTCGGTGATCTGCTGCGCCTCGGCAAGCTGTCCCTGGGCGACAGCGATCTCCGCGCGCAGCTCGAGCGCGGTGGCGCGCGTCTCGGGGAGGGCGCGAGGGGCGGCGGCGGCCGCGTCGAACGCGTTGGCGAGGACGGTGAGATCGCCGACGTCGTCGCGCAGCTCGTAAAGGCGGAAGAGATCGGGAACGGCCCGCGCGGTGTCAGCCTCGGAGAGGATCCGCGTCGAGAGGGCACGGGCAGAGTCGGAGGCCTGGTCGGCGGGGTGGACGTCGGCAGGAGCGACCTGCGCGGCGGCGAGCGCGGCGGCGGGCAAAGCAGCGAGAATCAGGGTGACGCGTCTCGTCATCAACTCTCCGTGAAGGGCGCCGGTAAGAGGGACCGGAGTCGCAACGGCTCGCCGCACTGCCCCATTCCGCGATCGATTAGCGCAGCGCCCGCTCGATCGCCACCTCGGCGAACGGTCGTTCGTCCGCCTCCTCACGGGAGGAGTTGCGAGCGCCCGTCAGGTTACGGCGCCCGGGCGAGCGTCCGGACCTCGACATGGGCTGCGCCGGCGGCCAGGAGCGCGCGGGCGGCTTCCGCCGCTGTGGCGCCCGTGGTGAGGACGTCGTCGACGAGACAGACCCGCGCGCCCGGCACCGCCCTGCGCGCGCGGAAGGCGCCGCGAACGTTGGCTTCCCGCCGGGTACGGTCGAGTCCCACCTGCGCCTTCGTTGGCCGCGTACGTACGAGGAGGTGGGCGCAAGGGAGCGCGAACCGCCGCGCCGCCGCGCGGGCCAGAAGCGCCGCCTGGTCGAACCCCCGCTCCCGCAGGCGCGAGAAGTGTAGCGGCACCGGCGCGATCACCTGGGACCTCGGCGCCTCGCACCCGTCGAAGAGCAGCGAGAGCGGCCGGGCCAGCTCTTCGCATCCGTCGTACTTGAACCTCCAGATCGCCTCGGCGAGCGCTCCACCGTGCAGATACGGCGCGCGCGCCTTCGCGTAGGGTGGCGCCCTCTCGCGGCAATGGGCGCAGCGCCTCGGGCGGAGCACCGGCAGCAGTGCCTCGTCGGCGGGCGCGCCGCAAACGGGGCACCCCGCGGGAGTCGCGACCAGCGTCTCGGCGCAGGCGTCGCAGAGCGGTCCCTGGCACTCCTCCGCGCACGCGCCGCATCGGTCGGGGAAGAGCATCGCCGCGGCGCTCTCGAGCACCGCCCGTAACCAGCGGAGGGCCATCGCACCGCCCTTGGTGCACGACGGATGCCACGGTGCGTCCGAGCGAACGCGCGCGAAGAGCAGGGTTCCGGAATGGAACCCCCGGTTCAAAATGGCGCAGCGGTCACTGCTTCTGGAGCGGGAACAGCGCGCGGACCCGGGGCTCGCGCAGGTAGAGCCCGAGCCATGCCACGACGGCCGTGAGGATCGGCGCCCAGATGGGCTGCTTGCCGATGACGTGCGCGAGGACCGCTCCGCCGAGATACGCGGCGATGAGCACGGCGCCGAGAACCGCCGTCGGAGGGATCAGGTAGAGGATCACGCAGCCGAGCTCCGCGATTCCGATGACATTGATCGCGCTTTCCGGGATGCCCATCGCGGCGAACCCCTGAACCACCTGCGCGTTGTGCGAGAATTTCATCCCAGCGCTGAAGATCATGAGCAGCACCGGAAGCGCGCTCAGGACCCGTCCGGCCCAGACCACGCCATTGTTCCGCGGAACCGCCTCTGCCGTAAGCGTTGCGTCCATGGGCGGGAGATGTTGCCCGAAGAGAGAGGATTCGGGGAAGCCCTCGCCGCTCCTTTTCTCGCTCGTCCGGGTGCTCCCGCCCAGGGACCCGCGTGCGTAGCTTTGCGTGCGGCAGTTCTCACCGGAGCGATCCCAGATGAATCAACGAGCTTCTGGTCCAACGGGATTTCTCGTCCCGTGCCGGGTAGTTGCGTGCCTGTCCGTCCTCCTCCTCGCCACCAGCGGCAGCCAGGCGGCGACCCCGCCCTCCGGCAACGTCAGCACGGCCGCTCCGAACATCGCCTGGGATTTCGCGCCGGTCGTGGCGGGTCAATTCACCAACGCGGGCATCCAGGACGTCTGCCCGCCCGGCGTCTGCGACAACTACGATCTGACCGTCTCGCTCCCGCAGCCCGCGGATACGTTCTACCAGACCATGACCGCGACGCTGACGCTCCATTACGAGTGGACTTCGAGCGTCGCGACCGACATGGACATGTTCGCCATCAGCCCGAGCGGAGCCGAATACGGGCCGGGCTCTCCGGACGGCACCGTGACGGGCCCCGGATTCTCGGACATCGTCATCACCGATCCGATCGACGGGCTCTGGCACGTCCGCGAGACGGCGGCGCTGGTCCCGGTGCCCACGGCGGCGCACGCCACCGCCTCCCTTACGGTCGCGGTCCGTACGAGTCCGCCGACGCCGAAGATTCCGCCCGGCGCGCCCAAGTACGCGAACCATCCCGCCGATGACACGATGACTCCCGCGCTCGGCTCTACCAGCAACGGAGCCCATGGCGCCGGCGAGCCGTCGATCGGCGTGAACTGGAAGAGCGGGGCCGTCTTCATCGAGGCCGGAAACCACACGCTGCGCGCCGTCTTCGACGCGGCCGGACACCCGACCTGGACCGACGTCCGCTCCCCCTTCGCCCGCGTCTCGCTCGACCCGATCCTCTGGGCGGACAGCCAGTCCGGCAGGATCTTCGAATCGCAGCTCGACGGCGCCTGCAGCACGACCTCGTATACCGAGGACGACGGCGTCACCTGGGTCCCGACCGAGGGCTGCGGCACGCCCGCGGGCCCCGACCACCAGACGCTGGGCGGCGGCCCGTACGCCGCGCCGAAGCCGGCAGTCACCACCTGGCCGCGGGCCGTCTATTACTGCTCCCAGGGAATCGCGGCGGCGATCTGCGCTCGCAGCGACGACGGCGGCGTCACTTTCGGTCCGGGCGTACCGATCTACAACCTCACCCAGTGTGGCGGTCTGCACGGCCACATCCGCGTCGGTCCCGACGGGACGGCCTATGTGCCGAATTCGAGTTGCGGGACGAACCAGGGAGTCGCCGTCTCCACCGACAACGGCCTCTCCTGGACCGTCCGCACCGTGCCGCGCTCGCGGGCGTACCGCAACGGCGGCGATCCGTCGGTGTCCGCGGGAGCGAACGGCACCGTCTACTTCGGATACGTCGACGCCGATGGCCACCCCAAGATCGCCCTCTCGAGCGACCGCGGCGCCACCTGGACCAAGGAGTTCGACGTCGGCCAGGGCTACGGCCTGCAGAACGGCGAGTTCAGCGAGGTGATCGCGGGCGACGACGATCGCGCCGCCTTCGCGTTCCTGGGCAGCACCACTCCGGGCGACAACCAGTCGAGCGACTACGCCGGCACCTGGTACCTGTACGTGTCGACCACCGCGGACGGCGGCAAGTCTTGGGACACGACCGTCGCCACGGCTGGCGACCCGGTGCAGCGCGGTTGCATCTGGAACGGCGGCGGCGACAACCCGTGCCGCAACCTGCTCGACTTCAACGACATCACCGTCGACCGCGCCGGGCGGGTGCTCGTCGGCTACGCCGACGGATGCACGGGTGCGTGCGTGAGCGA
>JBJMQD010000159.1:0-5368 GCA_045802855.1 Myxococcales bacterium
TCCCTCGGTGTCGTGCTCGTACGCCTTCCTGTCCTCGGGAGCGAGGCGATCCGCAAACCGTTGCAAATCGCGCTGCACGGCGGGATCCGCGTTCTCTTGAATGACGAGAGAACAGCTCGTGTGACGGACGAAGACGGTGCAGAGGCCGGTGTGGACGCCGGACGCCGATATGACGCCCGCCACCTTCTGCGTCACGTCGACGAGGCCCTTGCCTCGCGTGTCGACGTGGACGGTCTCTTGATGCGTTTTCACGATGCGGTTACTCAGCGGGCCAGGCGATCGACGAGCGGCCACCCCCAGGCTACCGCGAATGCCATGGAGACGATCCCGGTCGTGGCTGCCAGGACGCGTGCCGCGCCCGGCGTGCGGGAGATTCGCGCGAGCGGCACTCCGGCGAGACCGGAGAGGAGCGACATCCCCACGACGGAACCGGCTCCGAAGAACGCCACGTAGAGGAGCCGCGCCGACGTGGTGGGAAGGCCCGCGAGCACGAGCGCCGTGAGCGCGCCGCTTCCCGCGAGGCCGTGCACGATTCCGACGAGGAGCGGCCGCCACGAGAGCGTCCAGCGTCCCAGGTGGACGTGCTGGGAAGGTCCCCCGTGCTCGTGCTGGCCGCCGTGATGCGCATGAACCGTCGACGGCCCGGACCTGCCCTCCCGCGCCGCGCGAGCCACCGCGCGGGCACCGAGTGCGAGCAGCATGAACGCCACGCCGAGCTCGAACAGGTCGGCGACCCGCACCGGCATCGTCGCTTGCAAGGCGGCGAGCACCGCGGCGACGGCGAAGAGCGCGATGGTATGGCCGAGCCCCCAGAACGCGCCGAGACGCAGGCCGCCCCGCGCGCTGCGCTCCTCGGCGACGAGGGTTCCGATCGCGGCCAGGTGATCGGGTTCTCCGGCGTGTCTCATGCCGAGGAGGACTCCGAGCACCGCTCCCGAGATCGAATCCATCATGGCCTCCGCACACGTTCAGTTGCGCCGGATTGTACCTGCCACGAAACCGTCCGTTCAGTGTTTTACCTCGGATCGATGCTCATTCATTGACGTAGCGGAGGGGACCACCAAGTCCGAGGATGGATGAAAGAAGAAATACGCTGGGCGATCGAATACGACTGCGGCCTCGACCACATCGCCATGGATACGCAGCGAAAGCTGGGCGAGGCGCTGCAAGAAATCACAAAAAGCCTGCCCCAAAATAACGGCTACCGGTTCTTCTGGGAATCGATGCGCCGCAGCCTCTTGCGCGTCGAGATGGAGGGCTGGGAATTCGGATACCGGCTCGACCAGGAAGCCGAACGTCTCGTCGTGATGTACGCGGTGCGCAGGCCCTGATCCGCCCTTTTCGCCCATTCAGGGGCTTCACTTGAGCCGGGGAAGAGCGCACGCTCTTGCCGATGTCGAAGGCGTTCACTCGCGAAGATGACGCTCCGGAGCCGCCGGCCGGGCCCGCCGCTCCGCGTCTCGAGCCAGGAGAGCTCCGGTACGTGACGCCCGAGGGGCTTCGCGCGCTGCATCGCGAGCTCGAATCGCTCGACCCGGCGTCGCGCAGGGCACAGACGCTCGCGGCCACCCTGCCGCTTTTGACGGTGCACACCCCACGGTGCGAGGGCCGCGCGGTCTTCGGTTGCTACGTCGTCCTGCGGGACGAGACCGGCAAGGAGACATCGTGGCGGATCGTGGGGCCCGACGAGGCGGACGCGAAGGAGCGCCGCCTGAGCGTCGATTCTCCGCTGGCGCGGGAGCTGCTCGGCAAGGCGGCCGGCGAGACCGTCACGCTCGAATTGCCGCGAGGAACGATGGAGCTCGCCGTCGTCTTGGTGGGTGACAAGCTCCCGCCCCGTTGACCCCCTACTCGGCCGTCTGCACCCGCACCGGGCGGCGGCGCGGGGGCTCCCTGCGCGCGCGAGGAAGGGCCCCGAGCGCCTTGCCGGGATCGAGCTGCGCCACCTGCTCGCCGTACCAGCTTCCGGCGGCGATCGGGTGGAGGGACTTCCCCGAAGGGGACAACTCGACGCCGAGGGAAAGCCCCCGCACGCTGAGCAGCGCCGCTCCGCGCGACCCGCCCGGATCCGCGCGAAGGACTGCGTGGACGGAGGCGTGATCGCCGTCCGCGGCAATCTCGCGCAGCGACATCCACGATCGTCCGGCGATCGCCGATCCGCGCAGCGTCAGCCCATCCATGCCGAAAAGCCCGCGAACGAAACCGGGCAGATCCTGCGCGCGCGCGTACAGGCCCACGATGGGTCTCGCGTCCCGGCAGCGGCCCCGGAGATCGGCGTCCGCGACAGGCGCGTCTTCTTTTGCGCCGAATCGAAGCTCGACGCGGGGCAGCTCGATCCGTCCCCACCACTCGGGCGCCGTATCTTCCTCCCCGGAGTCGTGGATGGCTCGCCCGGAGTCGACGGCGATCCGGGTACCGGAAAGGTCCGCTCCCCGCGAAGGGTCGAGGGCGCGTACCTTCAGGTCGACGGCCACGTCGCCGAGGAGCGTCGCCGAAGCCGCTGTCGCGCGAACGCCCTTCAGAGCGACGCGCGCGTCTCCGGAAAGATGATCGGGCGGCCCCTCGAGGTGCGCCGAAAAAGTGCCCTGGCCTTGTTCCACGCGATCGCGCACGCCGAGCGCGTCGGCGACCGATTTCGCGTCCTCGATGCGGCCGCCGCGAACATCGATCGACATGCGCCGGGGAGGAGCAATCCGGCCGAGGTCCCGTGGAAGGTCGTCGATCGTCATGACCACCGACGCGGTCCGGGCCCCCGCGGTGGAGACGCCCTGCAGATCGATCCAGAGACGCGCGTCGATAGGCGGCGGTCCGGGCGGCAGCTGCACCGACGCGGAAAGCGTGCGGGCATTCACCCCCACGCGACCGTGCCGGAAGACGAGGCGGGAAAGCTCCGCGGCGAACGAGGTCGGCGGCAGCACCTGGCCGGCCTGCACGTGGAGCGAAAGGGCCATCGGCCCCGCTCCGCCTGACAGCCGCTCGCCGGGAAAGAAGTGCTGGACCGCGGCGAGTCCCTCGAAATTTCCCTTGGCCTCGACGTCCGCATCGACGGCACGCGCGAACGTTTCCATCTGCATCCCGCGTGGGTCGATGGGTCCGATCTTGAGCCGCAGCGCCAGGTGGAGATCGCTCGAGACGCGAGCGGGGCCATCGGCGACCGCGAGCCGCGTCCCTTCGATCACCGCGGGATCGATCAGGACCTCACGCGTGGGCTTGAGATAGAACGCGCCGGCGAGGTGCGCGCCCCCTTCGAGGCGGAGCCGGTCTACCCAGATCTGCCGTACCCCTGTCGCGTCGACACCCTGCAGCCACACGGACCACAGCCGGTAGTTCCAGTCCGGCGTGTCGTAGTCCGGTCCCTCCTCGGCGAGCGGCTTGTCCGGAAATCCTTCGATCCGCGGGAGCCCCTCGAGCTTCTCCTCGGTCACCTCGTACTTGGGAATGCGCCGCCGGAGCGCGAACGAGACGCCGTCCGCGTGGACCTTCGTGGCGTGGAACAGCCTGCGCGGTATCTCGGTCAGGACGATGTGCGTCGTGAGCCTGTCGATGCCGAGCTGCCACTGCACCTTGCGGTCCTGCGAGGTGAGCAGCATCCCGCGCATGTGGATGGTGCCCGGCCAGACGGACCAGGCCCAGCGGTACTGGATGTGGATCGCCGGAGACTCGCTGTTCAAGACGGCGCTGAAGAGCGGCGTCAGCAGGAAGACCTGGGCGGCGAAGATCCAGAGCGCCCACGCTCCGAAGAGCGGCGCCAGGACCCAGCCGAGCAGGCGGAAGACCGGGCGGCCGCTCGAGATACGCATCTGAGATGAGATGGCGACAGCGCGCGGCGCCTGCAATCGCGGGGGCGAGCGCTCGACTCCCGCGCAGGCCGGGAGGCTTGCCTCGGAACGGCGGGTCTGGCTTGTTTGGAAGACCTACGGCTGAAGGATGACATCCATGCGCGGCACGATGATGGAAAGCCCGCTGCTCGTCCCGGCGCTGCTCGACCGCGCCGCCCGCTACTTCCCCGACGTCGAGGTGGTGTCGCGTAAGCCCGACAAGTCGCTGCACCGGACCACCTGGCGCGACGTGCACCGGCGCTCCCGGGCGCTGGCGGACTCGTTCGCGAAGCTCGGGCTGCGCAAGGGCGATCGGGTCGCGACCCTGATGTGGAACCACGCCCAGCATCTCGAGACCTACTTCGCCGCGCCGCTGCTCGGCGGGATCCTGCACACCTTGAACTTGCGGCTCCATCCCGACGATCTCGCCTCCATCGCCACCCACGCGGGCGATCGCTTCCTGGTGGTCGACGACGTGCTCTGGCCGCTCTTCGACAAGTTCCGCGGCCGGTCACCCTTCGAGCGGGTGATCGTCGTCCGCCACGGATCGACGGATCTCCCCATGGGCTCCCTCGACTACGAGGCGCTGATCGCGTCGGGGAATCCCTCCTTCACCCCGCCCGCGCTCGACGAGAACGACGCCTGCGGCCTCTGCTACACGTCGGGCACCACCGGGAAGAACAAGGGCGTCGTCTACACGCACCGCTCGACCGTCCTGCACACGTTGATGATTCCCTACGCGGACGGAATCGCGCTCCGCTCTCGGGACTCGCTCCTTCCCGTCGTGCCGATGTTCCACGTCAACGCCTGGGGCCTGCCGTTCGCGGCTCCGATGGTGGGCGCGAAGCTCGTCTTCCCCGGGCCGCACCTCGACGCGCACTCCCTCTTACAATTGATGGAGACCGAGAAGGTCACCATCGCCGCGGGCGTGCCTACGATCTGGATTGCGATTCTCGAGGCGTTGGAAAAGGAGCCCGGGCGGTACAAGCTGGAGAATGGGATCCGGATGGTGGTGGGAGGGTCGGCCGCACCCGAGGGGCTCATCCGCGGATTCGACAAGCACGGGCTGCACATCCTGCACGCCTGGGGGATGACGGAGATGTCGCCGATCGGCTCTTGCGCGCAGCTCAAGCCGAAGATGCTCGACTGGGACTACGACAAGCAGATCGCGGTGCGGGCCAAGCAGGGGCTGCCCGCTCCGATCGTCGACGTCCGCGCGGTCGACGAATCGGGCCGCGAGGTGCCCTGGGACGGCAAGACGCAGGGCGAGCTGCAGGTCCGGGGTCCGGCGGTGGCGTCTTCCTATACCGACATGGAAGGGTCTCTGGACCGCTGGACGCGCGACGGCTGGTTCAAGACCGGAGACGTCGTCACCATCGACTCCGAGGGTTATCTACAGATTACCGATCGTACGAAGGACCTGATCAAGTCGGGCGGTGAGTGGATCAGCTCCGTCGCGCTGGAGAACGAATTGATGGGCCACCCGGCGGTGAAGGAGGCGGCCGTGGTCGCGGTTCCTCATCCGAAGTGGGCGGAGCGCCCGCTCGCGG
>JBJMQD010000184.1:0-3403 GCA_045802855.1 Myxococcales bacterium
CCTCGCGCTGCGGCAGCGAAGGCTGACGTGTTCGATCATGGCCGCGCAACATGACCGACTCCCGGGAACCCAGCAAGCGCGGGCTCGCCGGAGTACCAGGACCGATCATCGTCGAGGAAAGCCGCAAGTGAACTCATGAGCAGCAGCTGTCGGCTGGTAAGCTACGCAAGTACACGTCGTTGGCGAATTTAGCAGATTCCATTTACAGGATTTGTCTACGTTGACGTGCAACGCTCCCCCTTACGGGCGAGCGCTTTGAAAAGCGAGACTCCTGTTCTGCGAGTGCCTATTTCGTTGTCGAAAGGCGGGGCGGGACTGGAGGAATCGTGACCAGCAAGACGTTGGCTTGCGCAGGACTGCTCATCGCTTTCGCAGGCTGTGGCGGCAGCGACACCTTCGATGCTCGCGACAGAAGGAGCGTCGAAGCCACCACGAGTGGACTGAAGTGGATCACCGGGTTCGGGGGCTCCCAGAGCCAGGCGTATGGAGTGTCTTCCACGGGCACGGTGGTGGTGGGGTGGGCCGCCAACTCCACCTCTCAGTACCGCGCGTTCCGCTGGACGGCGACCAGCATGCAAGACCTCGGCAACTTCGGGTACGCGTTCGCCGAGGCGTACGGAGTCTCGAGCGACGGTTCGGTGGTGGTGGGACAGGCCTGGAACGCAAGCTTCGACCAGCGCGCGTTCCGCTGGACCGCCGCGGGCGGTCTGCAAGACATCGGCACGCTGGGCGGAGGGTATGCCGAGGCAGCGAAGGTTTCGGCCAACGGTCTGGTGGTGGTCGGAGACTCGTACAACGCGAGCAGCAACACGCACGCATTTCGTTGGACGGCAGCGTCGGGGATGCAGGATCTCGGCATCCATCCCGGCGGGTTCTACAGCTACGCCTACGGGGTCTCCTCCGACGGCTCGGTGGTGGTGGGAGCCGCGGATGACGCCACCGGAAACTATCAAGCGTACCGGTGGACGGCGGCCACCGGGAAGCAGTGGCTCGGCACGCTGGGCGGCCTCTCGAGCGAGGCGTTCGGCGTCTCGGCGGACGGCTCGGTCGTGGTCGGCAGGTCGACGGACGCGAACAACAACCGTCGGGCGTTCCGCTGGACCGCGGCAGGCGGGATGAAGGATATCGGTACTCTGGGCGGCTTCACCGCCGAGGCGTTCGACGTTTCCGGCGACGGTTCGGTCGTGGTCGGAGATGCAATGACCGCGAGCAGCGGGACCTACGCCTTCCGCTGGACGGCGGCGGCGGGGATGCAGAACCTGAGCACGCTCTACGCGGGCACGGGCGCATCGTATCTCTCCTCTGCCAACGCGGTGTCTTCCGACGGAGCGCACGTCGTGGGCTACGGCTACAACTCGGGCGCGCGGACGTATCAGGCGTACGAAACGAATTGATGCCCACGGGTTGACAGCCGGCGCTCGGACATCGCTAGAGTCCCCCCGATCCTGTCCTCGATGGGATCGGGAGGGAGCCGCCATGAAGCGTGTCGCGCTCTTCTGCGCCGCAGTGTCCGTCGCCGCTTTCGCCGACAAGCCCGTGCACTCGGCGAAGGGGTCTGGCCTCATCCAGTTCGGACCGAACCGGGAGGAGATCAAGGTCGACGCCGTCCTGCGGGAGGACGGCGGCGTGACCGGAAAAGCCGACGTGGACGACATCTCGGCGGGCGTGCGTGTGCGGATCGACGTGAATTGCCTCAACGTCCAGGGCAACGTCGCCACCGTGAGCGGGATCGTCACCCGCTCGAGCGACGAGACGAGGGTGCCCGTCGGCTTCGAGGGAATCTTCCAGGTCGTCGACGGCGGCGACAAGGCGACCGACTTCATGAGCCTCGCCAACTTCTTCGAGGTCGGCGTCGGCGCGGACTGCAACGCTCCGGGCGAGTTCGATCTCGTTCCCGTGCAGAAGGGCGACATCCGGGTGCAGTGATCAGCGCATCCGCCGGCCTTCCTGGAAGGTCGCTTCCAGGGTGACCTCGGACTTTCCGCGGAGCACGACGGCCTTCACCGTCTCTCCCGGCTTGACGGAGTTGAGGACGAACATCAGATCCTCGACGCCGCCGATCTCGTACTTTCCCAGCCGGATCAAGATGTCGCCGCGGCGCATGCCCGCGAGCGCGGCGGCGCCGCCCGGCCGCACGTCGGCGAGGAGCATTCCGTGCTGGCCCTGCGGCGGCCCCGCGTAGTCCGGAATGGTGCCGAGGGAAGCTCCGAAGCTGCGCACATCGCCCTGCGGGGGCGGCGCCTCGATCTTGCGATAGGTGAGCCGCTCCTGCCGGTCGGCGACCCCGTATGCGACGCGCTCGACGATGCGCGCGACCTGCGCGGCTCCCGCGGCGTTGATGAGGGCCGCGACATCGGAAGGCTTGTGGTACTCGGAGTGCGCCCCCGTGAAGAAATGCAGGACGGGCACGCCGGCCGCATAGAACGGCGTCTGGTCGCTCGGGCCGTAGCCGTCGCCGCCGAGCGTGCAGTCGACGCGCGCCTCGTCGCAAGCGGCCCCGGCGAGGGCAGCCCATTCGGGCGCCGAGTCCGAACCGAGGACGCTCAGGCGGTTGCCGCGCATCCTTCCCACCATGTCGAGGTTGAGCATGCCGGCAAGGCCGTTCGCCGATCGCGCGAAATGGGTGGAGCCGAGAAGCCCCGTCTCCTCCCCCGCGAAGGCGGCGACGATGACGTCTCGCCTCAACTCCGCGGAGCGCGCCGCGAGCCCGTGGGCGATCTCCAGCACCGTCGCGACCCCGCTGGCGTTGTCGTCCGCTCCGGGGTGCACCTCGCGACGGTCGGGCGCGAGCGAGAACCGCCCGCCCATGCCGAGGTGGTCGTAATGCGCGCCGACGAGGACGGCTCCGTCGAGCCGCTCCTCCGTATGCTCCGCGCCTTGGGCGCTCCGCCCGCGCGCCGGCAAAGCCGTCGCGCTCCGCGCCGAAGCGGCGATCCGCCCGACGACGTTGAACACGGCCTTGCGCTCGACGGCGAGCGCGACGCGGACCTTCATCGGGACCCGCTCCTTCGCAACGAGCTTTGGCATCGCCTCCTGCAGCGCCGCGCGCTGGACGACGACGACCGGGATTCCGCCATCCGAAGTCTCCGGATGCGCCGCGGGGAGGCGCGCCTCCGGGGGCAGCTCGGCGTTTCCCTCGGGCCAGTCCACGACCACGAGCGCTTTCGCGCCGCGCTCGCGGGCGATCCAGGTCTTGTAGCGAAGGTCGCCGAAGCGCTGCTGCGAAGTCCGGGCCGAGAACCTGGGATCGTTCTCGGGGACAAAGCGGCGAACGACGACGATTGCGCCTTTGGCCTCGATCCCGGCGTAGTCGTCGCGGCCGGAGTCGCTGATTCCGTACCCGGCGAGGACCGCGGGCGCTTCCACCTCGGCGCTGGCGGAGAATCCGGGGACGGCGATCTCG
>JBJMQD010000243.1:0-31165 GCA_045802855.1 Myxococcales bacterium
CCGACGCGGCACTCCTCGAACTCGCCTGTCCGCTCGTCGCCTACCGCACGCTGTCGACGGCGGACGCGGAAAAGGTGCTGCGCGGCCTGGCCGAAGCCGCCGGCGCCGACCTCGCTTCCGCCAACGGCCTCGATCGCCTTGGCGATCAGGTGGCGATCCTCCTCGGCGCGCAAGCCCACGACCTCACCCGCCCCCAGCTCTGGATCTACAAGGACTCGTTTGCGCCCGCGCGCCTGGTCGCCCGCCGCGACGGGAAGCTCGCCGATCTGCGCCTGTACGAGTACGGCAACCCTGCCGCCGGCGAATGGTTTCCTCGCGTGATCGAGCTGTTCCAGGACGACAAGCCCGTGGCGCGGTTCGAGGTGGCGCAGACCAGGGGTTTCCGCGACACCGCCGCCCGCAGCGAGGACGAAGACGCCCGCTGACGACCGGCTGATCGAGGTCGCGCTTCCCGTTCCGGCGAACGACGGCGTCTTCACCTACCGGCTTCCTGCGGGCCTCCGGGCGGAGCCGGGGCAGCGCGTCGCCGTGCCGCTCGGCGCTCGCACGGCGACGGGCGTGGTCCTGGGAGACACCGCCTCCGCCCGCGGTGAAGTCCGCAGCGTGCTCCGCGTCCTCGACGAGGGGCCGCTCCTCCCCGACGACGTGGTGAAGCTGTGCCGTTTCGCGGCGGCGCACTATCTGGCCCCGCTCGGGCTCGCCATCCGCGCCGCGCTTCCGCCCGGCCGTGAGATCGAGGAGGAGCTGTCGGCGATCCTGACCGAGCAGGGAAGGCAGGTACTTGATTCGGCACAGACCGAGCTCCTTCCCTCGGCCCGCGAGTCGGTAACGCGCACCCGCGCCCTGTTGCGAGCCGTCGCCGAAGGAAGGCCGCTCGCCGCGCGGCGGCTGCACTCGCTGGAGAAGCGCGGCCTCGTCGCGCTGCGCAAGGTCCCCGTTTCCGCGCGGCCGGCTCCGGATGTCGAGATCGCCTCCGCGGTTCCCGGCGCGCGGCTGCCCGGGCGGGCACCCCGCCAGGCGGAGGTGCTCGAGTGGCTCCTCGCCCGCGATCCCCGCGGCGTCCCGGTCGAAGAGCTTCTCGCGGCGTTCCCCGGTTCGCGGCCGCATCTGCGCAGGCTCGTCGGCCGCGGCCTCGCGACGCTGCGAAGCGAACCCGCCGGACCCGCCCGCCCCGCCGATGCGCCCTGGGGGGCACCCCCCCTACGGCCGAGTCCGGCGCAATTCGCCGCCCTGGGACAGCTCCGCGCCGCGCTCGAGGCGGGCGGTTTCTCGCCGTTCCTGCTCCACGGCGCGACGGGGAGCGGAAAGACGCTCGTGTACATGGAGGCGATTGCGCGGGCGCGGGAGAAGGGGAAGGGAGCCATCGCGCTGGTACCGGAGATCGCGCTGACGCCGCAGCTTGCCGGCCGGTTTCGCGCCCGCTTCGGCGACGACGTCGCCGTCCTCCACTCCGGGCTCACCGAGCGGGAACGGCAGATCGAATGGCATCGCGTGCGGGACGGCCGCGCCGGCATCGTGGTGGGAGCCCGCAGCGCGGTCTTCGCGCCGGTCGCGCACCTCGGCATCCTCGTCGTCGACGAGGAGCACGAGCCTTCGTACAAGCAGGAGGAGCGCCTTCGCTACAACGCCCGCGACCTCGCGCTGGTACGGGCAAAGGAGGCGGGCGCCGTCGCCGTGCTCGGGAGCGCGACGCCGTCGCTCGAGACGCTGCGCAGAGCCGAGGAGGGAAAGCTCACCGTCCTCGCGCTCCCGGAGCGCGTCGATGGCCGGCCGCCTCCCGCGATCGAGATCGTGGACCGCAAGCAGGCTCCGCAGGGCTCGCTGCTCACCACCCCGCTCGCTCGCGCGCTCGAGGAAACCGTCGCGCGGGGCGAGCAGGCGATCCTCTTCCTCAACAAGCGCGGCCTGGAGCGGACGTTGCTCTGCAAGGACTGCGGCAGCGCGGTGGGGTGCCCGAACTGCTCCGTCGCTCTCGTCCTCCACCGCACCGGCGGCACGAAGCTGCGCTGCCACTTCTGCGGACACGCGGAGGTCCCCCGGGCCTGCAGCGTCTGTGGTTCGCTGCGCATCGCTCCGCTCTCGTTCGGGACCCAGCGACTCGAGGAGGAGCTTTCCCGCGCGGCGCCGAAGGCGCGCATCGCCCGGCTCGACCGGGACGCGGCGTCGAGCGCTGGTCGGGTGGCGGCCATCCTCGCCAGGTTCGCGCGCCACGAGATCGACGTGCTGGTCGGAACGCAGATGGTCGCGAAGGGCCACGACTTTCCCGGCGTCACGCTGGTCGGGGTCATCGACGCCGACGGGCCGCTCCATCTCCCCGATTTCCGCGCGGCAGAACGTTGCGTCCAGCTTCTCGCGCAGGTCGCAGGGAGGGCGGGCCGGGGAACCTTGCCTGGTCGCGTGGTCCTGCAGGCATTGCGTCCCGAAGATCCGGCCGTCGCCTTTGCCCGCGATTACGCGACCTTCGCGAAGCTCGAGGCCCAGCGGCGGCGCACGTTACGGTTTCCCCCCTGGACCCGGCTCGCCGCTCTTCGCATCCAGGGAAATACCCTGCCGAGGGTCCAGGGAGCCGCCGAGCGCCTGGCTGCCCGTGCCCGGGACGCGGCCAGAAGCGGCGAGCCGATCGACGTCCTCGGACCGGCGCCGGCGCCGATCTCGCGACTCCGCGGAAAGGAGCGCGTCCAGATCCTGCTGCGGGCCGATGGCCACCCGGCTCTCCGCCGCGTCGCGCGGGTGCTTCTGTCGGAGCGGCTCCCACCCGGCGTCGATCTGGCCGTCGACATCGACCCTGCTTCTTTGCTCTGATCCGACGAATCGCTCGGGTCAGGCCGGAATCGTTGCTAGACTTCTTTTCAGGAGCGACTGAGCGAATGTCTTTGCGAGAAATCATCATCTGGCCGGATCCCCGGCTGAAGGAAAAGTGCAAGCCCGTCGGCGCGGTGGACGCCGCCGTCCGCAAGCTGTGCGACGACATGGCCGAGACCATGTATGAGTCCAACGGCGTCGGCCTCGCCGCTCCGCAGATCGGCGTGCATCAGAACGTCATCGCCATCGACGTCGAGCAGAAGCCGAAGGAGGGCGAACCCGCGAAGAAGAAGGGCGAGGGCCTCTTCTGGCTCATCGACCCGGTCATCCGCGGAGCCGAGGGCGAGTTCACCTATACCGAGGGTTGCCTCTCGATTCCCGACGAGTACGAAGAGGTGACGCGTTACGGCAGCATCGTCGTCGACTTCCTCGGCCGGGACGGAAAACAGCACCGCCTCGAAGCCGCGAACAACCTTCTCACCGTCTGCGTGCAGCACGAGATGGATCACCTGGTCGGTAAGCTCTTCGTCGACCACCTGAGCGCGCTCAAGCGCGAGCTCATCAAGCGGCGGATGAAGCGGCTCAAGGCGCAGCGCGCCGCCGAGAAGAAGGGCGAAGCGACCGTCCTGTAGATCCGGATCGCCGCGGGTCCGTATGTTCCGTGCGACCGGAAGTTTCCGGCGGGGGCTCTTGCGTACGCGGCCGCACAGGGGCGATTCTGGCGCGCATCGATGCCGCGCTGCTGCCGTTCTTGGGACGCCGCTCGGACGGGCCGTTCTCGTAGGGGCGTTCCCGCACACCTGAGGTCCGGATGATCCTCTCTTCCTCGCTCGAACCACAAGCCGCCCGGATCCGGGTCTGCGCAGGTTGATGCGCGCCCGCTTCGCCTTTGCCGCGGCGCTCTCCATCGCCTGCGCGGCCCTCGCGCAGGACGCCGCGCTCTACGCCGTGAAGGACGGATCGATCTCCTATACCCTCGTGCACAAGCTGCACGAGGTGCACGGGACGTCGCGCAAGCTGGAGGGCGTCGCGAAGGTGCAGCCTTCTGCGCCGACGCTCGTCCAGGTGCGGGTGCCCGTTGCCTCGTTCGACAGCGGGAACTCGAATCGCGATTCGCACATGCGCGAGGCGACCCACGAGCCCGCCCATCCGTTCGTCGAGGTGAAGGGAACGTTGCCTCCCTTGCAGCTTCCGCTCAGCGGGCCCACGAAGGTTCCGCTCGACGCGCGGATCGAGCTGAACGGAGAAACGGAGCGGCAGACCATCCCCATGATCCTGACTCCGGAGGGCGCCGGGATCCGTGCGAAGTTCAGCTTCCCGGTGAGCCTCGACGCGCATCACGTCGAACGCCCCGAGCTGCTCCTCGTCAAGGTGGACGACCAGATCACGATAGACGGCGATCTGCTCTTCGAGGTGCGGCGGTGAGGAACGGCAGCGGAACGGCTGCCACCTTGTGCGCACTCTTCGGAGCGCTCCTCGGCGCGGGGTGCGCGGCATCGCCCCCGGCGCTCCAATGCGGCATCGACGCCGACTGCGGCGCGAACGCGTTCTGCTCCGCGGGACAGTGCCTTGCGGGCACGAAACTCTGCCCGATCATCGAACCGAAGTTCTCCAGCATCAACCAAAGCATCTTCCGGATCTCGTGCGGCACGACAGGGAGCCAGGCAATCAACTGCCACTCCGGCGACGGCGCCGCTTCGGCGAGCGGGCTCGACCTCGTGACGGACCCGTACGGGAGCCTCGTCGGGCAGCCCGCGATTACGACGTTCCTGCCCGCGGGTGCCTCCGCGTTCAACCTCATTCTCGTAGCGCCCGGCGATGGGACCAAGGAGGGGAGCTTCCTGATCCGGAAGCTCCTCATCGACACGCCCATCGATCCGCAGTTCGGAGCGGCGATGCCAGCCGACCAGCAGCACTATCCGGCCATCTGCGCGGATACCATTGCCACGATCTCGCAGTGGATCACGCAGGGCGCGCCGAGGAACTGAATGGCCTTCCTGGCTCTCTTGCTGGCTGTCGGGCCCGTGCCCACGCCTTCGCTGCTCTCGCTCCGCGAAGCGGCCGCGCTGGCACAGGCCACGCCACCCGCGCAGGGCGGCGCGGCGCAGCAGCAACCCGCCTCGAAGCCCGAGACGCAGCCTTCGCAAGCGAAGCCGTCGGACGACGACTTCAACCTCCTCGCCCCGGAGAAGAAACCCGACGCCGCAGCCGTCGCGGCGCAGGCCCGCATCCAGAGCGAGACCCGACGCCGGCGGACGATGCTGCAACTGCACCAGATCGGCGGTTTCGCGACGCTCGCCACGATGACCGCCACGGTGGTGCTCGGGCAGCTCAACTACATGGACAAGTACGGCGGCGGCGGCGATTTCGGGACCTACAAGACGGCGCACAGCATCTCGGCGTACACCACCGCGGCCGTCTTCACCGCAACCGGCCTCCTCGCGTTTCTCGCGCCGAATCCCTTCGAGAAGCCGTTGCGGGTCGACACGGCGACCATGCACAAGGCGTCGATGATCGTCGCCACCGCGGGAATGGCGACGCAGATCATCCTCGGCATCGCGACGGCAGGGAAGGAGGGCACCCTCGCGCAGCGAGATCTCGCCCTCGCCCATCAAATCGTCGGTTACACGACGCTCGTCGCCACCTACACGGGCTTCCTGGTCCTCACCTTCGAGTGAGAAGCACATGGCAGACGCAAAGCCTCCCGTCGTCGCATCACCGCCCGGCCCTTCCTGCACGCGAAGGCAGCTCGTCCGCGGCGCCGCCCTCGCGGCCTGCGCACCCGCGCTCGGCTCGCTCCTCGGGTGCGCAAACCGGATCTCCCCCGAGCGCGACGTCACCGCCAGCGCGCCGGTCGACGGGCGCCTCGTCATACCCGCCGGCCAGTTCGAGGAGCTCGGCCGGGCGGGCGGCGCAGTCGTGGTCCACACGAGCTGCGTGAATGCGGTCCTGGTGGTGAACACCGGGTCGGGGATCCTCGCGATGGGAGCTATCTGCCCGCACGCCGCGTGCGAGCTCGCCTGGGTAGAAGAGGACCGGCAGGCGGAGTGTCCCTGCCACGGATCGCGGTTCGCGGGCGACGGGACCGTTCTCAGCGGCCCGGCAACGACCAGCCTTCCGGCGTACCCCGCGACGGTCGACGCGTCCGGCGCGATCGTGATCAGCATCTTCGCGGGAGACAACGTCTTTCCGCCGCTCGTCGACAACAGGCTCACTTTCAATATCAACCAACACCAGGCGCTGCTCTCGCCGGGCGGCGCGGTCGTCGGACGCCCGGATGGCTCTCCATTTGCACTCGTGATCACGCACCCTCCGGCCAACGTACGGAACCAGCCCCCGCCCGATGCGGGTGGCCTCGCGGCCATGTCCGCGGTCTGCCCGCACGCTGCCTGCACGGTGCAGCCGATCTCTCCCACGGCGCTGCGCTGTCCCTGCCACGGGTCCCAATTCCTCCTCGACGGCACGGTGACGAACCCGCCCGCGGTGGACAACCTCCTGCCGCTGCCGATCACCTTCGACCCGCCCACGGGCACCGTCACGGTCGACTTCTCGCAGTTCGCTTGCTGACTCGCGCCCCGATGGACCGGGTGGGCAGAGGACGCACGGGCGCGGCGGCGGAAGACGCGACGCGCGCCCACCACCGCCAAGATCGCCTCTCTCCCGCGAGGCGCTTCGACGAGGTCGAGTGCACCGTCTCGCACCTCTTGCGTCATCCCCATCCCGCCCTCCGGGGCCGGCGCTATGGCGAGGCGCTCCTGCAAGGAATCGCCGCCCGGGGGATCGGGCCCGGGCATCACGGCGTGCTCGAGATCGGCGGCGGCACCGGGCACCTCGCCGAATGCGCCTGGCGCGGGGATGCAGGTCCGTTCACCTCCGTGCCGTGGACCTCGCTCGATCTCTCTCCCGCGCTCCTCGCGGCGCAGAAGCGCCGGCTCCTCGCCGGACGATCCGGTGCTGCAGCGGCTCCGCGAGGCCCGCACCGTTCCTGGCGCGGGATCCGCGCCGACGCCGTATCTCTTCCGGTCGGTCGATTCGACGGTCTGATCCTCGCGAACGAGGTCATCGCCGATCTCCCGGTGACCGATGGCGTGAACACGGGCGCCGTCGAATTGGTGCGCGAGATCGCTCGCGTCCTCTCTCCTTCCGCGGCGGCCGTGCTGGTCGAGTTCGGCGGCGATTTCCCCCCTTCCCCCCTGGAACTGGTGGCTTCGGCCGGAGCAGGTCGCCACCTGGAGTGGTCGATCGATTTCCGCAGGTTGCGCGAAGCCGCGCGCGACGCGGGGCTCTCCGTAGAGCAGCTTCCACTCCATGAGCTTCTCGACGCCGATCTCTCCGTCCGGTGCGCGAGCTACAGCGACCTGTGGCGACTTCGCCGGTTCGCGCGTTGCGAGGTATTCGCCGCCCCCGCGAACGACGTCCGGAAGCGGTTCCCGTGGCTGTCCCGCCTGCTGCTCCTGGACTTGCCGCCGCTCGGCTCGCCCCGGTGGCCGGATGCGCTCGCGAAGGGCGGATTCGCCCAGCTCTTCCACGCGCTCATCCTCCGGCAGCGATCGGAGAAATCGTTGTAAGTGTTTGATCTTGCTAGACGTTCCAGGTGCCCGATCATCCTGGCCGCGTTCGAGGCAGGCATGCGGGCCCCTGTATGATGTGCCAGTGACAAGGGGCGTCGATTTCCTTATGTTCCCGCCCCCATGTCGAGCCCCAGCCGAAAGCCGTTCGCAGGCGCCGAGATCCGCGAGGCGTTCCTGCGTTTTTTCGAGGAGCGCGGGCACCGGCGGGTGAAGAGCTCTCCCCTCGTCCCGCAGAACGACCCGACGCTGCTCTTCACCAACGCCGGCATGGTGCAGTTCAAGGACGTCTTCACCGGCCGCGAGACTCGCGACTACAAGCGCGCCGCCTCCAGCCAGAAGTGCGTCCGCGCTGGCGGTAAGCACAACGACCTCGAGAACGTCGGGTTCACCGCCCGGCACCACACGTTCTTCGAGATGCTCGGCAATTTCTCCTTCGGCGATTACTTCAAGAAGGACGCGATCGGGTGGGCGTGGGAGCTCGTGACCGGAACGCTCGGGCTTCCCGTCGAGCGCCTCGCGGTCACGGTCTTCCGGGACGACGACGAAGCCGAGGATCTGTGGCTCCGGACCGGGGTCCGCAAGGAGCGCATCTTCCGTCTCGGCGAGAAGGACAACTTCTGGGCGATGGGCCCGACCGGCCCGTGCGGACCTTGCAGCGAAATCCACCTCTACCGCGTCCCGGGAGAGGCGACGGTCGCGCAGATCGACGATCACGCGCGGCGCTTCTTCGAGCTGAACGCCATCGCGGACAGCGACGCCTGGATGGAGATCTGGAACCTCGTCTTCATGCAGTTCGAGCGCAAGGAACCCGAGGGTCCACTCGCGCCGCTGCCCAAGCCGTCGATCGATACCGGCGCCGGCCTCGAGCGCGTCGCAACCGCCGTCCAAGGGGTCGCCTCGAACTACGACACCGATCTCTTGCAGCCGCTCATCCAGGAGGCGGCCCGCATTTCGGGAAAGCGGTATTCGGCCCAGGAGGCCGTCGATGCCCACGGCGACTCGGCGTCGATGCGCGTCGTGGCCGACCACTCGAGGGCGGCTGCGTTCCTCATCGCCGACGGTGTCCTTCCCTCGAACGAAGGGCGAGGCTATGTCCTGCGCCGCATCCTCCGCCGCGCGATCCGCCATGCGCAGCGGCTGACCACCGACGCCTCTCTGTATGCGAGCGTCTGTGGAAAGGTCATCGACACCATGTCCGACGTCTATCCGGAGCTCAATGGCTCCCGTGTCCGGATCGTCGAGACGGTGCAGCACGAGACCGACGCCTTTCTCCGGACACTCGACCGGGGCAGCGCGATCCTGGCGGAGGAGATCGGCAAGGGCGGCGGGTCGAAAGAGGTCCCCGGCGACGTCGCGTTCCGCCTCTACGACACGTTCGGATTCCCGCTCGATCTGACGCAGGTCATCGCCGCCGAGAGCGGATGGACCGTGGACACCGCGGGCTTCGAGAAGCGGATGGACGAGCAGCGGGCCCGCGGCTCGTTCGCGGGGTCCGGCGAGGCCGCCGTCGGCGACATCTACAAGGAGCTTGCCGGCGAGCTCGGCGAGTCGGAGTTCCTCGGTTACGAGAAGGTGGCCTCGGAAGCGACGCTGCGGAGCGCCCTCGTCTCGGGGAAGCGCACGACACGCGTGACCGCCGGCGACGAAGCCGAGCTGTTCTTCGACAAGAGCCCGTTCTACGGCGAGTCGGGCGGCCAGCTCGGGGATCGCGGGTTCATCACCGGCAATACCGGCCGCGCGCAGGTCATCGACACGCAAAAACCGGTGGGCCAGCTGATCGTGCACCGGGTGAAGGTGCTGGACGGCGCGATCGAGGTAGGCGAGAAGCTCGAGCTCATCGTCGACAAGGACCGCCGCGCCGGGCTCCGCCGCAACCACAGCGCGACGCACCTGCTCCATCGCGCGCTGCGGGAGTTGCTCGGCGAAGGCGCCAAGCAGGCCGGGTCGGTCGTGGCGCCGGACCACCTGCGCTTCGACTACACGTCGTATCAGCCGCTCACGGACGAGCAGCGCATGCAGGTCGAGACGCGGGTCAACCAGCTCGTCTGGGAGAACTACCCGGCGCAGACCAAGCTGATGGATCCGGAAACGGCGATGAAGTCCGGAGCCATCGCGTTCTTCGGGGACAAGTACACGCAGCTCTCGCGCGTGCGCGTACTGGAAATCGGCCCTTCGATCGAGCTCTGCGGAGGGACGCATGTGTCCCGCTCCGGAGACGTGGGCTTCTTCAAGATCCAGAGCGAGGGCGCGATCGCGGCCGGAGTACGGCGGATCTTCGCGGTGACCGGCCCGGAGGCGGTTGCCCTCGTGCATGACGAGGAGAAACAGCTCGCCCGGGCGGCGGCGATCCTGCGCGGATCGCCCAAGGACGTCGCGCTGAAGGCGGAGCAGGTCGCCGCGCGCGTGAAAGAGCTCGAACGGGAGCTCGCCGATCTGCAAAAGAAGGCCGCGGCCGCGAAGAGCAGCGAGCTCGCCACCGGTGTGCGCGAAGTGAACGGAGTGAAGGTGATCGCGGCCCGCCAGGAGAGCGGCGACCCGGAGATCTTGCGCGAGCTCGCCGACAAGCTGCGCGATCAGATGAAGAGCGGGATCGTCGTCCTCGGCGGCGAAAAGGACGGCAAGGCCACCCTTCTCGTCGCGGTGACGCCCGATCTGGCGAAGAAGTACAAGGCAGGCGATCTGGTGAAGGAGCTGTCGAAGACTCTCGGCGGTCGCGGCGGCGGCAAGCCGGAGATGGCGCAGGCGGGCGGTGGAGACCCGGCGCAGCTCGATGCCGCCCTCGCCCGCGCCTACGAGCTCGTTCGTCCCTGATCGGCCCACGCGGCGAGGAGGCTCTCGCACTTCGCGCGCGGAGCCTCGTGGATCAGGATCCGCTTCTCGCGGTGCTTCTCGCCGCTGAGGATCTCGCATCGCGCGAGCGGCACTTGCAACTCGGCGGCCAGGAACTCGAGCAGAGCTTCGTTCGCGGCGCCTTCGATCGCTCGCGCGCGGACGCGAATCTTGAGTAATCCGCCGTGTAGCCCGCTGACCTCAGTCTTCTTCGCCCCGGGCTGCGCGCGGATGCGCAGCTCGAGATCCGGGCCGATCCAGCGGTGGAAGGTCGTTTCCAGATTGGTACCCTGCTCCATTCTGACACCCGCGCCGGGGATGCGGCTTCGAGTGCGATCATCCACGGCATGACATCTGCACCGGCCCGCGCCGCGCGCTCTCGCGCCGGGAGGGTCCATGCACGAAACCTGCAACGTTCGCGAAAAGCCTTTTGTTACCGATCACTCTTTGCAGTCCCTCGACCGCCTCGCACCCGCCGATCCCCTCTTCGAAGGGACCACCCTCGAGGAGCCGCGACCTCATGGCAGGCGACGGCGCAAGCCAGTCCGGACCGCGCTGGCCAAGGCGGTCGTCGCGGCCGCTCTGGTCACGGGCGCTTGCGCCGATCCGTCGTCGCAGACGGCGTACGCGACTGACGCCGTCCTCGTCGGCCTCGCTCCGGGCGCGATGCTTCCGCCGGTCGCTCGCGTCGACGACGGGAGTCCGCCCATCCAGCAGGTCGCGTCGGTCGCTCCCGCAGACTCGGATCCCATCCTGCGCGTTGCGGTACCGGCGGGACAGACGCCCGACGAGTTCGCGCGCACGCTGGCATCGCAACCCGGGGTCGAGATGGCTGAGCCGATCACGCTGTACTCCCCGAGCAAGGTGCCGAACGACTCGCGCTACAAGGATCTCTGGGGAATGAAGGCGATCAATGCCGAGACCGCGTGGGGAAGGACAGTCGGGGATCGCGCGATCGCCGTCGCCGTCATCGACGACGGCGTCGCGATGACCCATTCCGATCTCGCGCCGAACATCTGGGTGAACGCGGAGGAATCGACCGCAAACGGGCGCGACGACGACGGCGACGGCTACGTCGACGACGTGCATGGATGGGACTTCGTGGACAATGACGCGCAGCCCGGACCTGCCGCCTCGGGCGACGAGCGCTGGCACGGATCGCACGTCTCCGGGACGATCGGGGCGGTCGGAGACAACCGCGCCGGAGTCGTGGGAGTGAACTGGAAGGTGTCGATCATGGCGCTCCGGGCCATCGGTCCGTCGGGCGGGCGAAGCGACGATCTCGCCCGCGCCATCGACTACGCGGTCGATCATGGCGCCCGCGTCATCAACGCAAGCTGGGGCGGTGGAGGAACGAGCGAAGTCATCCAGCGCGCCGTCGCGCGGGCGGCGCAGCACGGCGTCCTGTTCGTCGCCGCCGCGGGAAACGACGGTGCCTCCCGGCCGGGCTTTCCCGCGAACCTCAATCTCGCGAACGTGCTCTCCGTCGGCGCGCTCGATACGGATGGCTCGCTCGCCTCATTCTCGAATCGAGGCGCGATGGTCACCGCGCCGGGCGTCGGAATCCTGTCCACGACCTCGCCCGGCCAGTATGCGCGCTACGACGGCACGAGCATGGCGACGCCGCACGTGGCGGGCGCGGCCGCCCTGCTCTGGTCGGCCCGGCCCGACGCGACGCTTTCGCAAGTGAAGAAGGCTCTCCTCGAAGGGGCTACTGGCGCGGGCAAGAAGATCGACGTCGCGAAGGCGATGGATGCGCTCCTCGGCACAGGGGGCGGCAGCGGCCCGCAGCCAGGCGCCCCGCATCTGTCGCGCACGAAGCTCGATTTCGTGGCCGCGTCGGGAAAGACCCCGCGAGCCCAGACGATCACCGTACGCGTCGAAGGCGGCGGCTCGAAGAAGTGGACGGCGAAAGCCGATGCCGGGTGGATCCAGGTCGCCAAGGCTTCCGGCGACACCCCGGCGCGCCTGACGATCCGGGCGAACCCGGCCGGCCTCTCCAACGGATCGCACAGCGGCCACGTCTCCATCGCCTGGGCCGACCAGCCCTCCGCCGCGGCGACGCTGGACATCGGCGTGCGTGTGGGCTCGGGCCCGGCGATCGCCGTGGAAGGACCTTGCTCGTTGCGCGACGACGGCGTGCACGTCCCCGCAGGGTCGAGTTGCGCGATCTCGGTCGCGGGCGTTCTGCAAGGCGTCACGGCCTCGTCGGTGCAGTGGCGGCTTCCCGGCGGCGAAGTCGTGCAAGGCGGCCGCTGGTACGGCCGATTCGTCAGGCGCGGGACGTACGACCTGCAAGTCTCGGCGAGCGAGCAAGGAACGGACGGCATCGCCGTCGTGGTCGAGTAGAGGCGCCTGTGCCATCGTTCTCGCATGCCGGCCCGGCAGATCTGGCTTTTCCTCCTCGATGGAGATGTCAGCTCGATCACCGACGACCTTGCCAGGCGGGAGCCGGGCCTCGTTGCGTCGTGGGGACGATACCTGAAGGGGGAGCCGCAGGACCTGTTGAACGATCCGTCGCGGCTCGAGAGGCGCGAGTCGCTCCCTGGGGAAAGGCGGCTCTACCTGCTCCACCGCAAGCACTCCCTCGACATCGTGACGCATCTGCAGCCCAAGGGACCGTTCGCGGGCTGGATGCAGATCGACGAGGAGCGCACGGATGCGCTGGTGCTGCGCATTCCCGACCGGAAGGGGGCCGATGTTTCGCCCTCCCGTCTCTATGCCCACGCGACCTTCTGGCGGGGCGCCGTGAAGGCCCGGAAGCGTCCGATGTTTTCCATCTGGGCGAGCCAGATGCTGCGATGGCTGGTGGAGCGGCATCCGAAGACGGCCGTCCCTTTCCTGCGCATCGGCCCGGCGGCGCTGGAAGCGGCGCGGCGGGGCGAGATCCGGCTGACGTACCTCTACCGGGAGATCGGGGCGGAACCCACTGGAACGACGCTGACCGCAGCGCCGGAAGGCACCGTCACGGAGGACTCACCGGAACCGAACGACTGAAGTCGCTACAGATCCAGGGAGAGATAGCCGATGGGCTTCTCCAGCCGCCGCAGGACTGGAAGCGCGACGTTGTAGACCGGGACGCCTCCGCGCGTGGCGCCGCGCAGCGTGCCGCGATGGGCATGTCCGTGGAAGACCGCGGCCGGGCGCAGTTGGTCGATGGGGCCGGACAAGCGGGTCGCGCCGAGGAAGGGAAAGATCTCGAGCGGCTCGCCTTCGAGGGTCGGACGGCACGGCGAATAGTGGAGAAGTCCGATGCGCACTCGTGTGCGCAGCTGGAAGAGTGCGTTCTCCAGCTTGAGCTCCTCCGCGATGCAGGCGTCGACAAATGCCTTCAGCGGCGCCTCGCCGAATCGCTGCAGCTGTGCGTGCTCGAATCCGCCCGCGAATCCCTTGATCCCGGCGACTCCCACGTCGTCGCCGAGCGCCATCGGCTCGCCGTCGAGGATGCGGATTCCGGCCTCTTCGAGCTTCTGCTTGACGATCGTTTCCTGGCCAGATTCGTAGTCGTGGTTCCCGAGTACGCCGATCTTGGTGAGCGGCAGTCGCGACAACTCCTCAGCGAGCCAGGAGGCTTCTTCCGCGGTCCCGTGATCCGTCAAGTCGCCCGCGAGGAGCAGGCACTGGGCTTCGGAATCGACCCCGGCGAGGGCAGACGCAATCGTCTTGCGCGTGTCCGCTCGGCAATGGAGATCGCCAACTGCTGCGATGCGCATGGTTCTCCCTCGGTCGAGCTAACCAGGACCGGCGCGGCGCTTCATCGGATACGCGCTGTCGCCGTTCCAACCGGCCACTTCGTGTTCGCGAGCGTCGAGATACCCGTGTTCCTCGACCTCGTTCATGTACTGCTGGCGCGAAAGCAGGGTCCCGCGGCACATCCGCTCGGATGGCGCGGGCCGGTCCTCGAGAGCGAGCTGCCGCGCAAGCAGGTCCCGCATCACCCATTCGGGAACCTTGTCCTTGTCGGACGGAAAAGAGAAACGGAAGCTGACCAGGTGGCCGAGCAGCACCGGCCAGTGATCCGCGAAACGCGACAGCATGTGGCGCCAATCGAGTCGATCGCCCTTGGCGCGAATCAGGTGGTGGATGTCCGCTCCGTCGAACCGCTCCCTCTCCTGGATGTAGCCCTTCTGCCAGATCATCTCCTCCGCCGGGACGAGCAACGCGGGCCGCCCCAGCACGTCGCCGAGCACGGCGCGCTTGCGCCATTCCTCGTCCACGGAGGCGACTCCGTTTCCGGAAGAGAAGATGAGATCGACGAAGTAGTCGCCGTCGAATGCCTTCCCGATCCAGAGGGGATCGGTCAGCTCGGTGCGATACCCGGCACGGGCGAGAACGTCGAGCGCTTGCTCGATCTGATCCTTGCGCACGAACAGGTCCAGGTCCTTGGTGTCCCGCCAGATCCCCGTGTGGGCGCGCAAGGCGTACGCGCCGCCTACCATCGGCTCGATCCCGGCGCGCTGGAGGACCTCGAGGGCCCGCCGGTGAGCGTTCGTCTCTTGCGGGTCCTCGACCACCGCGGTGCCGGGCACGCCCTCCAAGTTGGCGACGCTTCGAAGGTCCGGCAAACGGACCCAGATCTCGCGCCGGACCTGCCTGGGTCAACCCGAGTCGCGCCCACGGACGGGCCGCAGCTTGCGCCTGCCGCCTTGCTCCTTTGGGGACCGTGGGCGCCCGCGCTCGTCGGAGGAGCGGCGGCGCGCGGGAGCATCCGATCGCGACCGCAGCGGGCGCGCCGCGGCGAGCCTGGCCGTGGCGAGGCCCGCCTTCGCGCCCGCGAGCCGCTGGCGGCGGGCGGGCTGGCAGCGCGGGCAGAAATAGGTGCTGCGCCCTCCCTGGACGATGCGCTCGATCGGGGCGCGACAGGTCCGACACGGTTCGCCCGCGCGGTCGTAGACGAGGAACACGTTTTCCCCGCCTTCTTCCACGTAGGTGATGGGCTCGGGGCCGTCCTCGTCTCGCAAGGTGGCGTCGAGGGACTCCTTGATCGCCGCCGCAAGGCGCCGGACCTCATCGTCGTCGATCGAGCTCCCGAGTCGCTCCGGATGGAGCTTCGCGCGGTGCAGCGACTCGGAAACCTGGATGTTGCCCAGGCCCGCCAACGTGCGCTGATCCATCAGCGTTTCCTTCAGGGAACGCCGGGTCTTGCGCAGCACGTTCCCGAGTCGTACGGAATCGATCCCGGGCAGCGGATCGGGTCCGAGGTCCGCGAGCTGCGGCAGCGCGCGCAAGTCGTCGGCGCTCCCGCGAATGAGGCGCCCGAAGAGCCGCTGATCGCGATAGTCGATGACGTTTCCGTCTTCGAGCTCGACCGTCGCCCGGACGTGGGACGGAGGCGGATCGGTGCGCCGCCGCCGGATCCACTTTCCCGTCATTCCCAGATGCGAAAGGAGCGCTTCTCCTCCGTCGAACAGGAGGAGCATCCACTTACCGGCGCGCTCCACGTCGCGCAGCTCGTGCCCGGCGAGGCGGGCGAAGCGCTGCGGTCCCTGGCCGCGGATCACCCGCGTCCTCTCGGCGTGGGCGGAGACGATGCGCTTTCCTTTCGCCCAGGCGCGAAGCTGCCGCGACGCGATCTCGACCTCGGGAAGCTCGGGCACGGTGCAGTGATCGATCCACGCACGGGCGGATGCAAGCCGGACGGCGGGAGGGCGCTACCGCAGGACCGCGTCGAGGCTCTCGAGCAACTCGCGCGCTTCGCGACGCTCGAGTGGACGGCCGCCCCAGCGCGCGGCGAGGACCGCATCGGCAATCTTCTCCACTGGAGCCCTCGCTTCCGGCGCGCGGGCGGCGACACACTCGACGGCTTCGCGGATGCCCGAGGAAGGCGCGACCTCGAGTCGCGACTTCTCCAGCCGATGCCGGGTCGCAAGCCAGAGCCTGCGCGCCCGGGCCTCATCGGCCGACAGCATCCGGCCGCGCACGCCGGCGCGACGCTTCCGCCTTGCCAGCAGGACCGACCCGAGCGCGACGAGCGAGCCACAAGCGACGGCCGGCAAGAGCCAACCCGACGAAGCCGTCGTCCCGGCCTTTCCGCGGAGCCGATCACCGATCCGCGAAACCGCCTGGCCGATGCGGTTCATCACCTGCGACTGGGCGACGAGGTCGTAGTCGACGACGACGCGGCTCCAGCGCTGCGCCACGAGATCCCAGGCGAGCAGCGCGCGTGCCCACAATCCGTCGGCGCGCGCTCCGCGGTCGGCGGTAGGCGTGGGGTCGAAGGGAACGAATCCAGCTCCGGGAAAGTAGACTTCCACCCAGGAATGGGCGTCGCCGGCGCGGATCGCGACGTAGTCGCTGTCGGTCTCGGTGCCGCCGTAATACCCGGTGACGTTGCGCGCGGGGATGCCCGCCGCCCGCAGCAGAATCACCATCGCGCTCGAGAACAGCTCGCAATGTCCCTTTTTCGATTTGAAGAGGAAGTTCGCGATCGGATCGCGCGGCTCGCCATTCAGCTCGCGGGAGTACGTGAGCGCGTTCGAGAGCCACGTCTCGACGGAAGCGGCGGCATCCACCGGATCCTTGCCGTTCGTGAGCCTTCGCGAAAGCGCCAGGACGCGCGGATCGAGGTCCGCTGGGACGTGGAGATCGATGGCCAGCTCGGGCGGGTAATCCCGGCCGCGACCGCGCAGCTCCCGCAGGGCTGGCATCGCCCGGTCGACGTTGACGAGATACCGCACGTCGGACGCCTGCAGCGGCGAGTAGAGGAGATCGCCATTCGAGGCTCGGAAGACCCTGGGAGAGCGCGCTCCGAAGGCGTGCGGGAAGTACGCGGAGATGGGCCAGCCTTCCGGGGTGAGGATCACGCCGTCGGAGAAGCCGGCTACCGCCTCGATCTCGAACGCCTCGACCGCGGCACGGCCGGTCCGCCAGGCCTCCTCGCGCCTCATCGGAGGCGCTTCGGACGAGCGGCGCTTTCGACCGGCGTCGCTGCGGGTGCGCCATCCGTTCCCCGTCCAGACATCGAAGGAACGCGCTCGCCAGTGCAGGCCCACGGGAGGCAGAACGCCCTCGCCCGTCCGCGCCGACCGCACGCGAAGGACGATCCGGGGATCGTCGGCGATCGTTCCGTGCCCGGAAAGGGTGACCTGATCGCTCAGGCCGGCGGCCGTCCTCGCGCCGGGCGGATGGCGGCGCAGTCCTCCGAAAGCAATGCGCGGGAACGCGACGAAGAGGAGCGCCGTACCCACGAGACCGAGGACCGCCAGCGCCGCGAGGCGGCCGAAAAGCGACGGCGCAAGCACGTTCTTGCGCGGAGCTCCCTCGGTCCGTCGCTCCACCTCGTAGCGGAGATGGGTCAGGGCGAGCGCCCAGGTGCCACTGATCGCATAGCCGATGAACGCGACGCCGAAGAGCAACTCGGCGGAGAGCGCCGCGCCGGCGCAGATCATCAGGAGCGAAAGGAGGAGGAGGAGATATTCGTCCCTCTCGGACCGCCTGTGCCAGAGACGGTGCATGCAGAGAAGGACGGTGAACTGTGCCGCGGAGAGAACGGGGTCTTCCTGTCCGGTGACGACGAGGACGACTTCGATGGCGAACGCGGCGCCGAGCGCCGCCGTCCACACCAGTTGATATCTGCCCGCGACCCGGTCCCCGAAGACGAGAGCGCCGGCGAGGGCGATAGGGAACCCGATCAGGATCGGCAGCGAGAGCTCGCCGCCGACCGCCGCCGCGGTGAACGCGCAAGCCACCGCGAGAGAGCCGGCCCACGTCTGGGCCCGGGCGAGATCAATCTTGCGGAGGCGGAGGAGGTCGATCACGGGCGTCCCGAGACGTAGAGCGAGGAGGCGTAGGGATCGGGAACCGGGGCGGACCTTCCTTCGCCACTGTCGAGGAGCGCGAGGAGCGAAAGTCCGGCACCGCGATGCCCCGCGCCGCTCGCCGCCGGCAGGGTCTCGCCCGGAACGGCGATTCCGACGTCGCCCCCCTGGTCGAGCTCGCGCTCGAACAGCGCCGCCGCATCTTCGATTGCCCGCTCGAGAGCGTCGCCTGCGAGCCCGCGCTGGTCGAGAACGACGCAGACGCGCCTGCGGCGCTCCTGCTCGCGATCGATCCCGATCAGGCGTCCGATCCGGGCCGAGGTGCGCCAGTGGATGGCGCGGACGTCCTCGCCGGGCCTGTGATCGCGCAGGCCATGGACTTCCTGACCCACCCCGATCCGGCTCGTGCCCTCGTCGCCCTGCCTCATCAGCCGGTCGACGTCCGCCTCCGGAGGCGCCACTTTCCGGGGAAAGACGACGAGCTCGGACGGGGCGTCGACCGGCCTCGATTTCTCGAAGAGCCCGAACGGCGCCCGGGTGACGATCTCGATCTGCTCGAAGCGGTGCAGACCCCGCCGTGCGGGCGTGAAACGATACGTCGCCTCCTCCGTCGCCGACGGCGGGAGCAGGACGAGGAACGCATTTCCGGAGACGTCGCCTCCGCGCTCGCGGATCTCGAGCGAGAAGGATGGCGAGCGGCTCTTGCGGTTCTTCACGGCGATCCCGACGAGCGCCGGGGTACCGGCGATCGCCACGTCGGGCAGGCGACGCTGCACGTCGACGCCCTTGATGGAGCTCTCCGCCAGGATGCCCGAGACGATGATGCTGGAGAGGAGGAGCCCGAGGACGAGAAAGAGCAGGTTGTTGCCGGTATTCACGGCGGCGAGGCCGACGGCGACGCTGAACCCGACATACCAGCGGCCGATCCGCGTGAAGCCGAGTCGCCGGCGCCAGGAAGGCGTCTTCGACCTGCGCGCGACCGGGGCAACGGACGCCGACGTGGCGGCGCTCACTGGCGCCGCTGGGAGGGTCACCGGTGCCGCGGCGACACGTTCCGCTGTCGGGATCACACCGGGACCGGGACCTGCTCGGCGATATCGCGGATGGCGCGTTCGGAGGCCTCGCGCTCGAGGCCGGGCCGGACGCCGCCGTGACCCGCGAGGACCACGCGGTGCGCGAGGCACGAAACGCAGAGCGCCTTCACGTCGTCGGGCTCGAGGTAGTCGCGGCCGCGGAGCAGCGCCCGGGCCTGCGCGGCCCGCATCAGCGAGAGCGCGCCGCGGGGCGAGACGCCCAGCGAAAGAAGGCGCGACGTCCGCGTCGCGGCCACGATGGCGAGGACGTAGTCGGCGATCTCGTCCGCGACCCGCACCTCGGAGACCGCGGCCTGCAGGCGACGCAATTCCCCGGCGGTAGCGACCGGCCGGAGCTCGTGGAGCTCTTCCTCGGTGCCCCCGCCGAGCAAGAGCTCGCGCTCGACGCCCGCCTCGGGATAGCCGACCGACAGCCGCAAGAGGAACCGATCGAGTTGCGATTCGGGCAGCGGATACGTCCCGGAATGCTCGTGCGGGTTCTGCGTCGCGAGGACGAGGAACGGCGAAGGCAACGCCCGGGGCGTGCCGTCGACGGTGACCTGCCGCTCCGCCATGGCTTCCAGGAGGCAGCTCTGGGTGCGTGGCGTCGTCCGGTTGATCTCGTCGGCGAGGACGAGGTTCGCGAACAGCGGACCCGATTTGAAGACGAACTGTCCACTGCGTTGCTCGTAGACCGAGACACCCGTGATGTCGCCAGGGAGCAGATCGCTCGTGAACTGGATGCGCGAGAAGGAGAGATCGAGGGAACGCGCGAGCGCATGGGCGAGCGTCGTCTTGCCGACGCCCGGGACGTCCTCGAGGAGCAGGTGCCCGTTCGCGGCCAGCGCGGCGAGGGACAGCTCGATGACCTGGGACTTGCCCCGCAGCGCGCGGGCGACGTTCGCCTGCAAGGAACGCGCGAGACGCAGCGCCTCCTGCGGCGTCAGCGGACGCTCCTCCTCGGTAGGAAGCTCACGGGGAAGTGCTTTCAAAGGCGCGGAACCGTCTGCGGGAATCACGCCGGGAAGCTTAACGCGGGGGACCCCCTTCTGGCTCGGGGCACCATGTATGAGAGAGTGCGCGCATGGTTCCCGAGGTGGTCCTGGGACCCCGCGGAGCCGCGCGGGCGCGCGCCGGCCACCCCTGGATCTTCCGCTCGGACGTCGAAACCGGAGCCGATGACGGCCCAGCGGCCGGCGCCGAGGTTCGCGCTGTCGACGCGCGGCGTAACTTCGTCGCCCGCGGGTTCTGGGCCCGCGGCTCCCCCATCGCGCTGCGCATCCTCAGCCGGGCGGACGTGCCCCTGGATGCCAGCCTGCTCCGATCGAGGCTCGCCCAGGCGCTCTCGCGGCGGAAGCTGCTCGTCCCCGGAGCGGACGCCTTCCGGATGGTCCACGGCGAGGCGGACCTCCTCCCCGGATACTTCGCCGATCTCTACGGCGGTTGCGCCGCCGTACAGCACCTCGCGGAGTGGGCGGAGCTTCGCAAGGATCTCCTTGCCGAGCTTCTGGCGGAGGTTTCCGGCGTGCAGGCAGTGGTCGCCCGTGATGACGGCAGCTCCCGCGACTTCGAAGGTTTGCCTCGCGGCGTCTCGCTCCTGCGCGGCACCGCGCCCGTCGTGTCGACCTACCACGAAGGCGACCTCACGCTCACGGTCGACCTGCTCGAAGATCACAAGACCGGCGGCTATCTCGATCAGCGCGAGAACCATCTTCGCGCGGGCGAGCTTTCCCGCGGCGATGCGCTCGACGCCTTCTGCTACCACGGCGGCTTCGCGCTCCAGCTCGCGCGCAAGGCGAAGAGCGTCCTCGCGCTCGACCAGGATCCCGCCGCCGTCGCCCGCACCCGCGAGAACGCGCGCCACAACGGGCTCGGCAACGTCGAAGCCCGCGCCGCGAACGCGATCGAGCAGCTCCGCCTCCTCGACCGCGAGGGCCGCAGATTCGACGTGGTGGTGCTGGACCCGCCCGCGTTCGCCAAACGCCGCGAGGGCCTCGAAGGCGCGCTCCGCGCCTACCGCGAGATCAACTACCGGGGAGTCCGCCTGCTCGCCCCCGGCGGACTCCTCGTCACTTGCTCCTGCTCCGGGAAGGTGACGCCGCAGCTCTTCGGCGAAGTGGTGGAGTGGGCATCACGGGAGGCGAAGCGCTCTCTCCAGCTCCTCGAGCGCCGGGGCGCGGGACGCGACCATCCGACGCTCGTGGGCGTTCCGGAGACGGAATACCTGAAGGCGTGGTTCCTGATCGCGCCGGGCTGAACGCTTACTTTGCGGCGCGCTGCTTGACGGCGGCGTCGCGGACGACATCGAAGACGCGCTTGGGCGGCGTCCAGCCCCACTGCGCCTCGACGAGCGAGATCTGCTCGACCTCGGCGCGGATCTTCAGCCACTCCGACTCTGGGAGGCTGCAGAACGCGTCCACCGCCTTCGGATCGAGCTGCGTTCCGGCGACCCGGCGGATCTCGGCGACCGCCGCGTCGTGCGGAGAGGCCTTGCGGTACGGGCGATCGGAAGTGATGGCGTCGTATGTGTCCGCGACCGCGAAGAGCCTCGCGCCGAGGACGATCTGCTCGCCCTTGAGCCCCGAGGGATATCCCTTGCCGTCGTAGCGCTCCTGGTGCTGCAGGACGATGTCGCTCGCCTCGCGGAGGAACTCGATCCGCTGGAGGAGCGCCCAGCCGAGATGCGGATGCTCGCGCATCTCCGTCCACTCGTTGGCGTCGAGCGGTCCCGGCTTGAGGAGGACGGCGTCGCGCACGCCGATCTTGCCGATGTCGTGCAGGAGCGATCCGCGCTCGATGGTGTCGAGTACCCGCTCGTCGGTCACGCCGAGCTGCTCGGCGATGCGGCGGGTGAAGCGGGCCACGCGACGCGAGTGCCACTGCGTCTCGGTATCGCGGTAGTCGAGCACGGCGACCATGCCGTCGAGGAGGTTCGTGGTGCGCTCCTGGACGAGCCGCTCGAGGCCGCGGTTGAGCTCCGCCAATTCCCCGTTCTGCTTCTGCACGAGCTCGGTGAGCTGGCGGTTCTTCTCCCGCAGCCCGTAGGTGTCGAAGGCCTGGCGAACGGTGCCGAGGAGCTCGAGGCGGTTCCACGGCTTGGAGAGGATGCGGAAGATCTCGCCGTTGTTGATCGCGTCCACCGCGGCGCTGAAATCGTGGGCGGCGGTGATGAGGATGCGGATGGTGGCCGGCTGCAGCGCCCGGGCGCGCGAGAGGAACTCGGCACCCGTCATTCCCGGCATCATGTAGTCGGCGGAGATGACCTGATACTCCCTCTCGCCCATCCTCGCGAGCGCCTCTGCCGGGTCGAGGCAGGCGGTCACTTCGTAACCGGCGGCCTCGAAGGTCCGCTGCAGCGCGTGCAGGATCGGGCCCTCGTCGTCGACCACCAGAAGCCGTTCTACGTCCGCCATTGCGTCACCCTCGAAAGGACAGAACTTGCGTACCCGGGCGGGAGGATACCCTCTGCCCGTAATTTTCCGAGCACTCCAATTGCCTCGAAAATGAGGTACGACTCAAGACGCGCTTGCGTGGAGGTTCATTCCCGTGTCGCATACGCACCCGCTCGTGGATCCCACCTTTCTCTCCGCACACTCATCCGAGGTGCGTATCGCCGATGTGCGGTGGTCGCTCACCGGCCCGTCCGGTTGGGACAAGTACCGCAAAGGGCACATTCCGGGGGCCGTCTTCGTCGATCTCGATCGCGATCTCTCCCGTCCGGGTGGTCCCGGCCGCCACCCCTTCCCGGCGACGGAGGACTTCGCCCGGTTCCTGGGACGCATCGGCGTCGGTCAGGGCACCCACGTAGTCGCCTACGACGATGCCGGCGGGGCCGTCGCGGCACGCTTCTGGTTCCTCTTGAAGGTGCACGGACACGATCGCGCCTCCGTCCTCGACGGCGGCCTCCAGGCCTGGACCGCGGCGGGCCTTCCCGTCACCACCGAGGAGCCGCGCATCTCGCCGGCCGATCCGCCGCTCCTCGTGCTCGACAGGCGCCGCCTCGCCGAGCACGACGAGGTGGAGGCGCTGGTCGAGCGCCGCGACCCGCGGACGGTGCTCACCGACGCGCGCGCCCCCGAGCGGTACCGCGGCGAGGTCGAACCCGTCGATCCGCGCGCCGGCCATATACCCTCCGCGGTCAACGCCCCGGTCGCCGGGAACCTGCGCGCCGGGCGGTTCCTTCCTGCGGCGGAACTGCGGGCGATGTACGAGAAGATCGGCGCCGGAAAGAAGGAGATCGTCGCCTCCTGCGGGAGCGGGGTCACCGCCTGCCATACGCTCCTCGCCCTCGACCTCGCGGGCCTGCCGCCCGGCAGGCTCTACGTCGGATCGTTCTCGGATTGGAGCAGCCGGAAGGACGCGAAGGTCGCGACCGGACCGGAACCAGGCTGATCGAGTCCGTCAACTCGAGCAAGTCGTGGGGGTAGGATGACCCCATGCTCATCTCGCCTCTCCTAGCGATCGCTCTCGTCGCCGCGGACACGCACGGTTCCGCCACCGAGCGCGCCGCCGCGGCGCGCATCACGCCGGCGGAGATCTCCGGCCACATCCGCTTCCTCGCCGACGATCTGCTCGAAGGCCGCAAGCCGGGGACGCGCGGCGCGGAGCTGGCGGTGAAGTACATCGCCACCGAGATGGAGTCGATGGGCCTCGTTCCGGGCGCGACCGCGCAGGATGGCAGTCCTTCCTGGTTCCAGCCGGTGCCGCTCGTGGAACTGCGCGGCCGCCTGCCGCGCGAGGTGGTCTTCCAGGGCCCGTCCGGCCAGGTGTCGCTCGCACCGGGGATGGGGGTGAAGTCGGACCTCGTGCTCGATCCCGACGCGCACGTGGACGTGGCTCGCGTCCGGGACGCGGAACTGGTGTTCGCCGGCTACGGGATCGTCGCCCCCGAATATGGATGGGACGACTACAAGGACGTCGACGTGCGGGGGAAGGTCGTCGTCCTGATGAACTTCAATCCCCCGTTCGCCGGCCAGGGCGTCCGGCTGTGGTACGGGCGGTGGGACTACAAGTACCTCACGGCGGCGGCGCACGGCGCGGTGGGCGCGCTCGTCATCCACACGACGCCTTCGGCCGGGTATCCGTGGCAGGTGCTCTCCGCGTCGTCCGATGGGGTGCGGATCGATCTGCCCCCCAAAGATGACCGCCGGATGCAGTTCCAGGGCTGGGTGACGGAGGAAGGCGCCCGCAAGCTAGCGCGCCTCGGCGGCCAGGACCTCGACGCGCTCCGCTCCCAGGCGCAGGCGAAGTCGTTCCGGCCCGTGCCGCTTCCCGTCCGCACCTCGTTCGAGATGCCCATCGAGCGGATGACGACCATGAGCGCGAACGTCGTCGGCAAGATCCCCGGCACCGATCCCAGGCTGCGCGACGAGGTGGTGATGTACACCGCCCACTGGGACCATCTCGGCAAGCGCGACCCCGCGCCCGGGACGAGCGACGGCATCTACAACGGCGCCCTCGACAACGCGTCCGGCTGCGCCTCGATCCTGGCGATCGCACGGGCCGCGCGCGAGGCGGCGCCCCGCCGCTCGATGCTCTTCGTCTTCGTCACCGCAGAGGAGCAGGGACTGCTCGGATCGCGCTGGTTCGCGCAGCACCCGACCGTGCCGCCCGGCCGGATCGCCGCCGACATCAACATCGACAGCGCCAACAAGTGGGGACGGACGACCGACATCGGCATGCTCGGGCTCGGCAAGTCGAGCGTCGACGCCGTGGTGAAGCAGGTCGCCTCGGAGCAGGGGCGCGACGTGCACGGCGATCCGTTCCCCGATCGCGGCGCCTTCTACCGATCGGATCAATTCGAATTGGCACGAATCGGAGTCCCCGTGGTCGCCATCCGGGGCGGGCCCACCTACGCAGGGCGTCCTCCGGGCTGGGGGGCCGCGCAGCACGAGGCATTCGAGCGGACCGACTACCACCAGGTGTCGGACGAGTACCACGGCAACTGGGACCTCTCGGGTGCGGTCGAGGACGCGCAACTCGATCTGGTCGTGGGTCTGAGAATCGCGAACGCGACCACGCTCCCGCAGTGGAAGCCCGGAGACGAATTCGAGAAGGCGCGCAAGACGGCAGCGCGCTGACCTTCTACTCCTCCGTCTTCGCCCGGGACGGGATGTCCGCCTCGATGAACACGCGGAGGAGATCGCCGTCGATGTCTCCCCGGCGAGCCTCGTCGTGGAGGATCTGGTACGCCTTCTCCTTCGGGACCGCCTTCTTGTACGGCCTGTCGCTGGCGGTGAGCGCGTCGTAGATGTCGCTGATCGTCATCATCCGGGTCGGCAGCGCGATGTCCGAATCCCTGAGCGATCTCGGGTACCCGCCCCCGCCCAGCTTCTCGTGGTGCCCGTAGGCGATGTCGGGAACGCGCCGGAGCGCCCGGGTCCAGGGGATCTGCTGCAGGAACCGGTACGTGTGCTCGACGTGGGATTCGATCTCGCGGCGCTCGAGCTCCGTCAAGGAGCCCTTGCGCACCGACAGCTTGAGGATTTCGCCCTCGGTGAGGAAGGGCCGCACGTCCCTCGAAACCGGGCTCACGTACTTCACGTCGGCGATCTCGAACAGGCGATCGAACGTGCCTTCCTCGAGCACCGTGGGCCGGTTGCAGGCGAGGATGAACTGGAACATCGATTCCAGCTCCCGCCTGCGCGCGGCGAGCCGGGCGTCCTCCTCCGCGACGATCCGCGGCCCGTCGCGCGGTCGCGAGAGGAGGAGCTTCACCTTGCGCTTCTCCGCCTCGAGCTCCTCGTGGCCGAGGACCATCTCGAAGCGCGCCCGCAAGGTGTCGAGCTCGCCCGGCTCGAGCTTGTTCGCCTTGACGAGCACGTTCTCCCGCACGCCGACCTTGCCGAAATCGTGCAGCAGCGCCGCGTAGCGCAGCTCCTGGCGCTCGTCGCTGCTCAACCGTGCGTCCTTCCAGCGGCCCGCAGTGTGCCCGGCTGCCGGGAGCACGTCCGCGAGCCCCAGGCAAAAGCGAGCGACGCGGTCGGAGTGACCCGCGGTGGTGGGGTCCCGCGACTCGATCGCCACCACGCTCGCGCGGACGAAGCCCTCGAAGAGCTGCGCGATCTCCTGGTTGACGAGCGCATTGTTGACCGCGACCGCGGCCTGCCCGCCGAGAGTGGAGAGGAGCTCCTCGTCCTCGACCGTGAACGGCTCGCCGGACACCTTGTTGAGCGCTTGCAGGACGCCGACGACCTCTCCTTCGAGCGACCGCATCGGCACGCAGAGGATGCTCTTCGTCCGGTAGCCCGTTTCCCGGTCGACTTCGGGATTGAACCGGGGGTCGTCGTACGCGTCGGGGATGTTGATCTCCGCGTTGGTCTCCGCGACGGTGCCGGCGATTCCCTTTCCGGTGGGGAAACGGATCTCGCGCGTGCCGACGCCCTGGGCGATCTTGCTCCAGAGCTCGCCCTTCGCCTTGTCCAGGAGGAAGAGAGAGCAACGATCCGCTTCGACCACGCGGGCCGCCGCCTGCACGATGAGCTTCAGCAGGCGGTCGAGATCGCGCTCGGCGACCAGGGCCTTCGCCACGTCGAGCACTTTCGCAAGCTTCGCGACCCTCGCCTGCAAGCGATCCATCGGGTCGGAATCTATAGCAGACCGAGCCGCAGCGTCCGTGGCAGTCCGCCATGCGGACGCTCGCCGGTTTTGCTATGTCCTCGGCGCCCATGGCTGCCGAGGACGACGTACGCCACCTCTTCGAGACGAACCCGCAGCCGATCTTCGTCTACGACGTGAAGACGCTGCGGATCCTCGCCGCCAACGACGCGTTCCTCGCCGAGTACGGCTACGGCAAGGACGAGATCCTCCACATGGACGTGCGGCAGCTCCATCCGCCCGAGGACTCCGGACAGCTCCCCCTCATCTACGAGCCGGCCCGCTCGGGCACGTTCAAGGGCGTGCGGAAGATGGCGCGTCCGGGAATGCGCCACAGGCGGAAGGACGGCACGACGTTCGAGGTCGAGACCCTCAGCTCCCCGTTCTCGTTCTCCGGCATCGACGCGCACATGGTCGTCGTCCGCGACGTGAGCGAGCGGCGCAGGTGCGAGGCGCTCGATGCGAAGTGCACCGCCCTCTTCGATCACTCGCGGGACATCCTCCTCGTCCTCACCTGGGACGGGAGGATCGTCGATGCGAACCGGGCGGCGATCCGCGCGTACGGATATCCGCGCGACGAGCTCTTGCGTCTCAAGGTCAGCGACCTGCGCGATCCGGCGACGCTTTCCGAAGTGCCGCGGCAGATCGAGCGAGCCCAGCACGACGGGATCTTCTTCGAGACCCGCCACCGGCGGAAGGACGGGAAGACCTTTCCCGTCGAGGTGAGCTCCGCCACGGTGGAGATGAGCGGCGAGCGGCTCCTCCTCAGCGTGATCCGCGACACGACCGACCGGCGGAAGGCCTTCGAGGACATGCGCGGCGCGGATGCCCCGTTCCAGCTCCTCGTCGACCATGCGCCGGACGGGCTCGCGTTGGTCCGCAACGGGCGCATCCTGCACGCCAATCCGGCGCTCGCCCGGCTCGCCGGCGCTTCCGACCCCGGACAGCTTTCCGGCGCGGCCCTGGCGGATCTCTTCGCGGCCGTCGATCGGGTGGCGATCGCCCGGCTCGTGTCCGTGCAGGTCGGCCAGCCTCCTTCGCAAAGCAGGCTGCGGCTGCGCGGCGGAAGCGGAAGCGAGATCGAGGTCGACGTGGCCGCGCACGCGGCGCCCTTCGAGGGCGGCAGCGCCGTGGTGCTCGCGATCCGCAAGCCGCCTACGGCGTAGCCAGTCTCCGCGCCTCGTCGAACCGCTCCGGAGGAACGTACAAGCGCGCGAGCATCGCGGGCTCGGCATACCGCTCGTAGAGCGGCGTGTACTCGGCGACGGGCACCTCGCCCCTGGGCGTACGGACCCACAGGGGCGCCTCGCGCCCGTAGGTGGCGAGGATCCCGCGGGAGAGCGTGATGAACCCGTCGATCCCGGACGCGGCGAGCAGTGAAAGCCGCTCTTCCAGATCGGGAGCGCCGCGAGGATCGAGGAACGGTCCCCGCTCGAGAAGGAGGCGGTAGCCCTGCCGCCGGACGATGCGCCGCGCCCAGGGATTGCCGCTCGCCCGCAGCGCCGCGATGAGGGTCACGTCGTCGTGCTCGAGATATTGGTCGATGTCGGCGGGAAGCTGGTACTCGCCTGCGCTCGTGTCGCAGTAGCGCTGGAGCAGCTGCTCGTAGCCGACCGAGGCGTAGTGGAAATAAACCGACAGGAACATGTGGTAGCGGGAGAGCAGGAAATCCTCGAAAGCGAAGACGGCGCGGTGCTGCAGGGCGAGATGAACGCGCCCCGCGCGCTCGACGACTTCCAGATTTTGGACGATCCAGTCGAGGTCGAACTTCCCGTAGTTGACGCCGGTGAAGAACGAGTCGCGCTGCAGGTAATCCATCCGATCGGCGTCGAGCTCGCCGCTCACGATCTGGCGCAGGAGCGGAAGCAGATCGCGATTTCCCACCGTGAACGGGCTGCCGCCCGGCGGCTTCTGGCCGCTGACCAAGGCCGCGATGTGGGAAGGCTCGATCCCTCGCGGGCCCACCCGTTTCGAGATCTCCGCCGCGAGCCCGGAGTCGAGGATGAGCTTCAGCGTGTAGTCCTCGTGATCCGCCTGCCGCCCTGGTGCCCGGCGCTTCTGCGGCTGGGTCCACTCCGGGACCCGCAGCTCCACGGCGAGCGGCATGATCCGCTCGGTCGCGTGGGAGAGCGGCGCATGGCCTAGATCGTGGAAGAGGACCGCGAGCCGCAGCGTCTGCCGCAGCCGTTCGCGCTCCGGATCGGGCAGGCCGAGCTTCGGCGCGAGCGCCTCGAAGACGCGAGTCGCGACTGCCATCGCGCCCAGCCCGTGCGCGTAGCGGGTGTGGGTCGCTCCGGGAAAGGCGAGGTCCGCGAATCCGAGCTGCTTCACGTTGCGCAAACGCTGGTATTGCGGGCTGTCGACCAAGGCGCGCTCGTCCGCGCTGATCTCGATCGCGCCGTGGATGGGGTCGCGAATGTGCATCCGCACTGTGTAGTGTAGCAGGGTGCGTGTACATTCCTGGGTACTCCTCGTCGCGCTGGTCCTCGGGTGCGCTTCCCGGCAGCGGCCGCAAGGCGTGCAAGCGGATCTCCTCTTGCGAAACGGACCGATCTTCCTCGCCGACTCGGCAGGGACGACGAGGCGAGCGATCGCGGTCCGCCTCGGGCGGGTGAGCGCTTTCGACGAGGACGCGGAGGCGCTCGCCGGGCCGCGCACCCGGGTCGTCGATCTGGGCGGACGGCTCGTCACGCCAGGAATGAACGACGCTCATTGCCACCTGGGCGCGGGAGGGCTCTCGCTCCTGGAGGTGGATCTGCGGGGGGTGACGTCGCTCGCCGAGATCGCGCGCCGCGTGGGCGAGGCCGCGAAGAGCGCCGCGCCGGAAGAGTGGATCACCGGACGAGGCTGGGACCAGACGCGGCTTCCTTCCCGCGAGCTGGGACCGGGAGGATGGCCGACGAAGGACACCCTCGATCGCGCGGCGGGAGGTCATCCCGTGTACCTCCGTCGCGTCGACGGACATACTGGCTGGGCCAGCTCCCGCGCGCTGCAGATCGCGGCAGTCGACGCGCGGACCGCGGATCCTCCCGGCGGGCGGATCGTCCGCGACGCCGCCGGCGAGCCGACCGGAATCCTCGAGGAGCGCGCGACGGAGCTGGTGTCGGCCAAGGTGCCGCCGCCCAGCGCCGAGAAGCGCAAGCGCGGGATCCTGGCGGCGCTCCAGCTCGCCGGAAGGACGGGCGTCACCAGCGTGCAGACGGAAGCGCCGCCCGAGGACTTCGCCGTCTACGTCGATCTGCGCCGGGAAGATCGGCTGACCGTGCGCGTGTATGGATGGGTGCCGCTCTCGAACGATGAAATCAGCCATTTCAAATCGCTCGGGGAGCAGGCGCCGTTCGGCGATGCCTGGCTACGGCGCGGGATCCTCAAGGCCTATGCGGACGGGACGCTGGGGTCGCGTACCGCGTGGATGCTCGAGTCTTATGCCGACGACCCGCGCACCCGCGGGATCCGCCGGATACCTGTCGAGGAGCTGGACGCGCTGGTCCTCGCCGCCGACGGCGCCGGGCTGCAAGTCGCGGTGCACGCGATCGGCGACGCGGCGAATCGAGAGGTGCTCGACGCGTTCGAGAAGGCAGCGCGCGCGACGGGCCGGCGGGGCGCGAGGCACCGGGTCGAGCATGCCCAGGTGCTCTCGCCGGCGGACATCGGCCGCTTCACGAAGCTCGGGGTCATCGCCTCGATGCAGCCGACCCACGCGACGAGCGATCTGCGCTGGGCCGAGGATCGGATCGGCCCCGACCGCGCGGCGCAAGGCGCGTATGCCTGGCGCAAGCTGCTCGAGGCCGGAGCCCGGATTGCCTTCGGCACCGACTTCGCCGTCGAACCGCTCGCGCCCATCGAGGGCCTCTACAGCGCGGTGACCCGGCAGAGCCGGGAGCCGCCCTTCGCGCCCGCGGGCGGATGGCTCCCGTCCGAGAAGCTCACCCTCGCCGACGCCATCCGCCTCTACACGGCGGGAAGCGCCTACGCGGAGTTCCAGGAGAACGACAAGGGGACCCTGGAGCTGGGAAAGCTCGCCGATCTGGTGATCTGGGACCGCGACCTCTTCGCGACTGCGCCGGAGCACCTGCTGGAGGCGAAGCCGCTCATGACGGTGGTGGGAGGGCGGGTCGTCTACGAGGCCCAATTCGAGCCGCGCTAGTTCGAGCATTATCGCTCGCGCGAATGCCTTCCCGTGTTCATCGCCCTACTCCCTACGGCCGGTCAAATCTACGATGCAGAGCTGGCTTTCCATCTTGTGTACGTCGACGCCAATATGCTCCATCGTGCGCGATGCGGGCGGACCCTGGAAGGTCGTGCCGGTCTGGACCCGGTGCTGCACGAACGGCGCACGAAGATGATCCTCCAGGCGCGTGCCGCATGAGCACCCTTATCTTCACGACCCGCGCGAACGGCGATCTCGGCGACCGCATCGCGCGCCTCGCGGGCGTCGATCGTGGCGAGGTGGAGACCAAGCTCTTCGCCGACGGCGAGCGGTACCTGCGCTTGCGCACGGAAGTGGAGGGCGCCGGCGCCGTGGTGCTGGGCGGGA
>JBJMQD010000315.1:0-6928 GCA_045802855.1 Myxococcales bacterium
CACGAGCGCCGCACCAGCACTGGCACGATGCCGGCAACGAGGACAGGCACTCGCACGACTAGCACTGCACGAGCACCCAGCACCCGCACGGCCGTTACCTTTTTAGCGCAGTCCTCTTCCGGCCGAAAAAGTCGGCGGCGCTCCCCGCCTGCGCGTCGCGGAAAGCGATGCACTGCCGGACCTTGTCGAGCGCCTCGGCGAGCTGCCTCGCGCCGCCCGGCATGTTGGCGGCGCGCGGACCGAAGAAGTCCCGCGCCTCCGCGAGGTGCTGCTCGTCGCAGAACTCGCCCGCCATCGCGAGGAGCCGCTGCGCATGCGACTCCGGCACCTCGGAAAGGAGCTGATCGATCTCGCTCCGCAGCGCCTCCCAGGCGGCCTGCCGCGACTCGGAATGCTTCTGCACCTCCTCGAAGACGAACTCGCGCTCGTTCTTGCGCAGCCGCGGATCCAGGGGCAAGGCGAGAGTCCGCTGCAACAGGCGCGGATCGTCGGTCGCCGCCAGAGCGGAGAGGATGCGCCGCCGCGACACGGCATCGGGCGTCTTGTCGAGGCGGGCTTGCAACGCGTCGTAGATCTTCGGACCGCCCTCGCGCACGGCGGCGGAGAGGGCGAAGGTGGCGAGCCCGGCATCGACCGCCTCCGGATGGAACCGTCCGTCCGCGACCCCCGCATAGGCGCGGCCAAGGCGCGACCCCTCCGCGAGCAGCTCGCGGTCGTGGGCTTCGAAGGCGAGGAACGTGAACAGCTTCGCCCGGAACGTGCGCGCAGGCGATGGCTCTCCCTTCGCGGGGTGCCATCCGAGCCTGCGGGCGACGGGACGATAGAGGTCGCGAGCGGCCTGATCGACCTCGCCGCGGGCCTGTGCGGGCAGGAGATGGTCGCGGGCTGTTTCGAAGAGGACCATGGGCGCCACGGCGAGGTGCGGATCGGGATCGGCGGCCATGGGGGAGAGAGCGGCCATCCCGTCCGCGAACGAAATGGTTCCGCTGCGCATGGCGGCGCGGACGTTGTCCGCCAGCGAGACGCGCTCGCGCACGGTGAGCTTCGGGTAGGCCGCTCCGGTGAGCTTTCGCAGGTCCGTGCCGGGCACGGACCATCGGTAGTAGCCGGCCGCGTCCGCGTTCGGGACCACCCAGTCGGGACAGCCTTGCAGATTGAGCTCCGCCGTCGGACCTGCGACGATCGTGCACGCCTCGCGCTCCGCGCCGTTCGAGGCGTACCGGGCGCAGACCGGGATCTGCCAGACGCCGGTCGTGCTCGTGCTGGTCTCCGATCCGAGCGGGCGGTATCGCGTCTGCGTGAGCGACAGCCGTCCCTTGCCGCCCTCGCAGACCGCCTTCGCTTCGACGAGCGGAACGCCGGGCTGATCGAGGAAGGTATGGAACGCCGCCTTCACGTCGCGGCCCGCGGCATGGGAGAGCGCATCGAGCAGATCGTCGGTGTCCCCGCCGCCGTATGCATGCGCGACCAGGTAGTCGTGAATTCCCTTCCGGAACGTTTCCTTCCCGAGGAAGCGCTCGAACATCGCGAGTACGCTTCCTCCCTTCTGGTAGGTGATCCCGTCGAACTGGTTCCAGACGTTCTTGATTTCGTCGAGCGGCTGGCGGACCGCGCGAGCGCTCTTCAGCGCGTCGACGTCCATCGCCTCCTGCGCGCGAACGAGCAGGGTGAGCCCCTGCTGCATCGAGGGGTTCCATTCCTCGACGGTGCGAGTGCCCATCCAGGTGGCGAAGGACTCGTTGAGCCACGCATCCGTCCACCAGCGCAGCGTCACCAGGTCTCCGAACCACTGGTGCGCCATCTCGTGCGCCATCACGCTCGCGATGGCGGCCTTCGTCTGCTCGCCCGCCGCGCCGGGCTTGAAGAGGAGGATCTCCTCCCGGTAGAGGATGCCTCCCGCGTTCTCCATCGCGCCGTACGTGTAGTCGGGGGCCGCGATGTGATCGAGCTTCTCGAACGGATACGGGATCCCGAAATAGCGCTCGAGGATCTGCAACTCCTCGGCGCCCGTCGCGAGAGCGTACGAAAGCTCCGCGCCCCGGCCGTGCGGGGCGATCCCCCTTACCTGGAGGGGCGTCTTGCGGAGGTCGTTGGGAGGCAACGGAGGCGGCGTCACCACGTCGAACGGGCCGACGGCCCAGATGAGCAGATAGGTCGGTAGCGGCTTCGTCGGCGCGAACTTGACCCGCTTGCGCCCTTCGCCGGCCGGGACTTCCTCGACGGGCGAGGTGTTGGCGACGGCCACGTCCGAATCCGGCACGACGAGCGACACCTCGAACGGCGTCTTGAAATCCGGCTCGTCGAATCCGGGAAAGGCGCGCCGCGCGTCCACCGCCTCGAACTGCGTGTACGCGTACGACTCTTCCGCCTCGCGGGCGAGATACAGCCCGACGATCTGTCGATCGAAGGCGGCGTCCCATTCGAGATGGATGGTCGTCTCTCCGGGGGCGGCGGGACGGGAAAGCGCGAGCCGGGCGAGGCCCTCCGGATTCACCTGCTCGAACGTCGCCGGAATCCCGCCCACCGTGGCGACCGAGACGTGCAGGTTGCGGCCGTGCAGCCAGACGGCGGAGCGAGGACGCGACAGTTCGACGGAGATGTCTTCCGATCCGCGAAAGCGCGTCTTCTTCGGATCGATCTCCATGGTGATCGAGTAGCGGACGGGCTTCACGTCGCGAGGCAGTTGCAAGACCGGCGGGGACTCGCCCGCGGCCGCGTCGGCTGGCGCCGGTGGAGCGGGCTGCGGAGGCCTCTGCGCCTCGGTCTGCGCGGCGGGGGGCGGCGAGGGTTTCGTCGCAGGCGGCGCGCCGGCGCAAGCGCAACACAAAGCGGCTGCAAGTCCACCGGTCACAAACAGAGGAGCGGGCTTTGCCCGCGACGGGCGGAGGCCGAAGGGCCGGAGCATCCATCGGGTCGTCATCGAGCGTCACTGTACCGATTCCACAGCGGGGCACGACGAAATCCTACGCGACGGCCAGCCAGGACGGCGCTCGACCGCCCCGAATCGCCGCGACGGCACTATGTTCGCGAAGGCCCTTCGTCCCAGGGAGGACCCATGAGCCGGACTTTCTGCGCTGCCGCGGTATCCGCCCTCGCTTTCGCCTGCGTTCGCAATCCCGCAACGGGAAAACTCCAGCTCGACATCGTCTCCGAGAGCCAGGAGATCGAGATGGGCAAGCAGGCTGCCCAAGAGGTCCAGCAGACCATGGGGACGTACAAGGACCCCAAGGTCGAGGCGTACGTGAATCGCCTCGGCCAGAGCCTCGCGAAGAAGACGACCCGTCCGAACCTGCCGTGGCAGTTCCACGTAGTCGAGGACTCGTCCGTGAACGCGTTCGCGCTTCCGGGCGGGCCCGTCTTCGTCACCCGCGGAATCCTCGGAGCACTGAACAGCGAGGCGGAGCTCGCCGCCGTGATGGGACACGAGTGCGGCCACGTGGCGGCGCGTCACTCGGCGACCCAGATGAGCAAGGCGCAGGTGGCGCAACTCGGCCTGGGGCTCGGCTCGATCCTCTCTCCCACCATCGCAAGCGTGGGCCAGGTCGCGGGCGCGGGGCTGCAGGTGCTGTTCCTCAAGTTCAGCCGGGACGACGAGTCCCAGGCCGACAAGCTCGGCTTCGCCTACATGGCGAACGACGGCTACGACGCGCGCGAGATGCTGGACGTCTTCAAGACGCTCGATCGCGTTTCGAAGGCGGCGGGCGGCGGAAAGCTGCCGGAATGGCTGGAGACGCATCCAGACCCCGGAAACCGGCTCACGGCGACGCAGGACCGGCTGAAGGAGCTGAAGCACGACTTCACCGGAGCGAAGGTGGGGCGCGACGAGTATCTGCAGATCGTCGACGGAATCGTGTACGGCGAGGATCCCCGGCAAGGGTTCTTCAAGGGGCCGCTCTTCCTGCATCCGGAGCTCAAGTTCCAGATCCAGTTTCCGCCCGGCTGGAAGACGCAGAACACGCCGCAGGCCGTGGCGGCGATGAGCGACAAGCAGGACGCCATCATCCAGCTGCAGCCCGCGGGAAAGGGGATGAATCCCGACCAGGCGGCGCAGAAGTTCTTCTCGCAGCAGGGCATCCAGCGCGGGCAGGCGGCACAAGGGATGGTGCACGGGCTGCCCGCCGTGGCGGCCTATTTCGCCGGGCAGACCGATCAGGGACAGATCGGCGGCCTCGTCACGTTCGTCACCTACAACGACCTGACGTACGCGATCCTCGGCTACACGGCGGCGACCGCCGTCCAGCAGCACGACGCCGAGTTCAAGTCCGTGATGGGGAGCTTCGGCCCGCTCACCGATCCGTCCGCGGCGAACGTGCAGCCCGCGAAGATCCAGCTGGTGAAGCTCGCGCAGCCGATGACCGTGGAGCAGTTCCAGCAGCAGTACCCCTCGAACCTTTCCGTCGACGAGGTCGGGATGATCAATGGTTTCGACGACAAGAGCGGCCGGATGGAAGCCGGGCAGTCCTACAAGCGGGTGGTTGGAGGGCCCCCGCGCGAGCAGCCGAAACAGGCAGTCAGGTAGTCCTCCGTGTGCGACCGCCGCGCCTGCGCCTACGCTTTCGTGGTCGGGAACGGTAGGCGGCTACCGTACCGGCGCACCGGTTTGGCCGTTCCTCACGAGGCCGCCCCCGGGGGGAGCACATTGAGTAGAGCTCCCCAAGCGGGTGAAAGTGAACGGACCCGTATGATCGCACCAACACGAGAACAATACTTCCGCGCCGTAGGTTCAACGGGTGGACCCTCCGGCAACGGCGGGTGGGGCGGGCAAAATCTCATGACCATTCTCGTCGTCCACCTGGAGCGCGCGATTCCCTTGTCCATGTCTTTTGCGGAGACCGCATGAGCGACACACGCCTCTTGCTCGCCGATGATGACGAGGGGCTGCGCCGCATCTTCGCGCGCGCCTTCCGAGCCGACGGATTCGAAGTGGAAGTGGCCGAGGACGGCGAGGCCGCGCTGCGGATGCTCGAGCACCAGCGCTACGACGCGGTCCTCACCGACATCAGCATGCCCCGGGTCTCCGGCATCGAGCTGCTCCGCGCGGTTCGCGAGCGCGACGCCGACGTTCCCATCGTGCTCATGACGGGCGGTCCGGATCTGGAGACCGCGCTGCAGGCCATCGAGCACGGCGCCTTCCGCTACCTGGTGAAGCCGGTCCAGCTCAACGAGCTGAAGTCCGTGGTCCGCCGCGCCGCCGCGTTCCATCGGCTGGCGAAGCTCAAGCGCGAAGCCCTCGAATATCTGGGCGACAACGACGCGCTCCTCGCCGACAGGGCGACGCTCGAGCGCACCTTCGAGCGCGCTCTCGAAGGCCTGTGGATGGCGTTCCAGCCCATCGTGCGCTGGCCGGACCGGGCTCTCTTCGGTCACGAAGCCCTCGTGCGCACCACCGAGCCGAAGCTCGCGCGTCCGCCCGATCTGATCGGCGCCGCCGAGCGGCTGCGCCGCCTTCCCGAGCTCGGCCGCAGAATCCGCGACGCGGTGGCCGCCCAGCTCGCCACGGCTCCGGGAGAAATCTTCGTCAATTTGCACGCGACCGATCTGATGGACGAGCACCTCTTCGATCCGGCCGCTCCGCTCTCCCGATATGCGAAACACGTCGTGCTCGAGGTTACCGAGCGCGCCGGCCTCGAGGACGTCAAGGACGTCCGCGGCCGGGTCGAGAAGCTGAAAAAGATGGGATACCGGATCGCCGTGGACGACCTCGGCGCCGGGTACGCGGGCCTCACCAGCTTCACCCAGCTCGAGCCGCATATCGTCAAGCTCGACATGTCGCTCATCCGCGGCGTCCATGAGGAGCCGACGAAGCGCAAGCTGATCTCCTCGATCGTCGATCTTTGCGAGGACCTGGGAATCTTGGTCGTCGCGGAAGGCGTGGAGACGGCGCACGAGCGCGACGCGCTGGAGAAGATCGGTTGCCCGCTCCTGCAGGGATACCTGTTCGGCAAGCCGGAAAAGCCGTTCTCGCAGCCGCGGTTCTAGCCGCCCGCATCCCCCCGTACCCCCGCGGGCTGCCGCCGGGGACCGACGAGACGACTGGCGACGTCCGCCGTTCTTTGGCTCACCGCAGCGATGCTACCGCGTCGGCCGCGCTTTCCGGGAGCAGGTCGAGGAGCTCGAGCAGGTCGAGCGCGTCGTGGATGGCGTGTCCCGAGATGTCGTTGTTGAAGTAGGTGAACGAATCGCCGCGGTAGTCGGCGAGCGATCGCGCCACCCGCCAGAGGCCGCGCTTGCCATAGCGACCCTGGTACTTTCCCGTCGCGCCATGAAACCGCAGATATCGGAACCCGCCCGTGTGCGCCGGCGGCTGGCGATCGACGAGGTCATGCTCGCAGAAGGCCGCGCCGTATCGATCGAGCAGCTCGCAGCATTCGTCCGTGTACCAGGCCGCGCTGCGGAACTCGACCGCTTGCGGGACGTTCTTCGGGAGAGCCGCGAGGAATCCCTCCAGGCGCGGTAAATCCTGCCGATTCATCTGCGGCGGCAGCTGCCAGAGGACCGGCCCGAGCTTGTCGCCGAGCGGCAAGATGAGCTCGAAATAGCGGTCGAGCCCCTGCCCGGCCTCCTTCAGCCGCTTGAGGTGGGTGAGGTACCGGCTCCCCTTGCAGGCGAAGAGAAAGCCCCTGGGCGCCCCTTTCCGCCAGCCGTCGACCATGGAGGCGGTCGGCAGCCGGTAGAAGGTCGTGTTCAACTCGACGGTGTCGAAGACCTGCACGAAGCGCGCAAACCACTCTTTCGAGGGGATACCGGCGTAGAGCAGGTCCTTCCAATGCTTGTAGACGTAGCCGCTCGTTCCGACGCGGATCACGACCCAAAGGTGCTCACTGCGCGGCCGCCGCGAGGTGCGCGCAGAAGGTTTCGCGGTCGATGTTCGCGCCGCAGACGATGAGCGCGACGCGCTTGCCGGCCAGCCGCTCCCGCAAGGGACCGC